>NZ_JBFBJK010000006.1:0-75699 GCF_040686095.1 Streptomyces sp. NPDC086554 | reverse complement strand
CGTAACGCCAGATCGCCAGATCGCCGGAATGCCGAACGCCATAACGTCAGATCGCCATCAATCGGCGGAGGTCGCCATGGAGATCACCCGCAGACGTCTGCTGTCCGCCCTGTCGGCCGCCGGTCTCCTGGCGGTGATTCCCGCCTGGCCGGCCGGGGCCGCGGCCGCCGACAGCGCCCGGCTCATCGCCAACACCGTCGCGGTCTTCGCGGGGACCGAGGAGTCCAATGCCCGCCCCGAGACGGCCGCCAAGCTCGCCGCCGTGGACAAGACCGCGCGGACGCATCTGAAGTCGATGGACGACGCCGCCGATGGTGAGCTGTTCGCCGGTCTCGTGCTCGGCACCGACGAGGCCAACCTCAATACGGCCTTCAAGCGGCTGTACGAGATCGCCCTCGCCACCCGCGCCCCGGGCACCCCTTCCGACCTCTACGGGAATTCGGCCGTGCAGCGCCGCGTGATCGACGGACTCGGCTGGCTCCACGAGCGCTACTACGGCGACCAGGCCAAGGGCTACTACGGCAACTGGTTCCACTGGGAGATCGGCATCTCCCAGCACGTCAGCAAGACCCTCGCGCTCCTCCTCGACGAGGTGCGGACCTACAAGCCCGGCCTCGTCGCCACGTACATCGCCTCGATGGACGCCTATCTGCGCAACGGCATCGACGGGGACGTGAACCTCGACTCGCGCTTCCACACCGGCGCCAACCTCGCCGACATCACCACCAACCGCATCCTGCAGGGCGCGCTGCTGGCCGACGGCGGGGAGGCCCGCATCCGCAAGGCGCTCACCGACCAGCTGACGGTCTTCGTCACCATCGACCCGTACCACCTGAACCACGGGGTCACGGACGGCTACTACGCCGACGGCTCCTTCATCCAGCACGCCTCCGTCGCGTACACCGGCTCGTACGGAAAAGGCCTGCTCACCCGGGTCGTACAGACGCTCAAGATCCTCGAAGGCACGGGTTTCGCGCACGGAGAGGAGCTGGTGCCGACCGTCCGGAAGTGGGTGCGCGACGGCTTCGCGCCGCTCATCTTCGAGGGCTGGATGATGGAGATCGTCAAGGGGCGCGCGGTATCGCGTCCTGACGGCGGCTACACGGACGTCGCGGTCGTCGTCGAGGCCGTCGTCGACCTCTCCTCACTCTCCACCGGCGCGGACGCCACCGTCCTGAAGAGCTACATCAAGCACATCCGGGCGACCTCGCGCACCGCCCTCAACCCCACCGGCTTCGTCTCCCCGGTCAGCATCGTCCGCTACGCCGACATCATCGGCGACGCCTCGGTGCCGACCGCCGACCTCAACCCCGCATCGCGCAGCGTCGCCTTCAACGCCATGGACAAGACCGTGCACCGCAGGCCGGGGTACGCCTTCGCGCTGGCGCGCAGCTCCGACCGGATCAGCAAGTACGAGTACATGAGCGGCGAGAACCTCATGCCGTGGTTCCAGGGCGACGGCGCGTACTACCTCTACCTCTCCGGGCAGGACCAGACGCAGGCGTACGGCGTCGACTACTACACCACCGTCTCGCCCTACGGCCTCGCGGGCGTCACCGCACCCGTCGAGCAGCGCCGCACCGTCCCCGAGCTGTACGGGAAGCCGTACTACGACAACCCCGGCCACCCACTGAACTTCACCTCTTCCTCCGAGTCGCAGAACAAGTACGTCTACTTCCCGCGCGGCACCAACGGGCACTCCGGCGGCGCCGTGCTCGGCGCGTACGGGGCGGTGGGGATGGTGCAGTCGAGCGATGTTGCTTTTGACGACCGGGAGTTGCTGCCCGAGGACTTCGTCGTCCACCGCAACGCGACGGCGACGAAGTCGTGGTTCCTGCTCGACGAGGAGATCGTGGTGCTCGCCGCCGGGGTCGGCGACGGCGCGGGACGGGCCGTGACGACGACGGTCGACGCGCGCACCGCGGCGCCGGACGACCAGGTGTCCGTCACGGGGATGCTGCGCGACGGCCGCCCCTGGACCGGCGCGGGCACGGCCGACCTCTCCTGGCTGCGGTACGCCAACGCCACCCGGCACACCGCCGTCGGCTACGTCTTCCTGGACACCCCGAAGGTACGGGTCGCCCTCGACAAGGTCACCCGCAGCCGCCGGGTCGTCCGCACCGCGAACCCGGACACCCAGGTGACGCGCACCGTCCTCGGCGTGACGGTGGACGGGGCGGCGGGGGCCGAACCGGCATGCCTGGCCTATGCGTTGGTGCCGAACGCGGCCGAGCCTGCGCTGCGGTCGTACGGCTCCGCGCGGCCGCTGAAGGTCCTCGTGAACACGGTGCGGCTGCAGGCCGTCACCCACACGGGCCTCGGCCTGACGGCGGCGAACAGCTTCACGGCCGGGCGCCACGAGGCCGCCGGGGTACGGATCGACGGCCCCGCGTCGGTGCTTGTGCGGCGCACCGGGCGCGGCGACGAGACCACGGTCGCCGTGTCCGACCCGACCATGGACCGGGACACGGTGAGCGTCCTGCTCCGCGGCCGCTCGCTGCGGGAGGTCACGGCCGACGACGGCGTACGCGTGAGCCGGGTGCACGGCGGAACCCGCATCGACGTGGCAACCCGGCACGCATACGGCCGCAGCTTCACGGTGAGGCTGCGCGGCTAGGAGTCGTCGGCGGTGATGGCCCCCACCGGGCACGCCCGGACCGCCTCGTGCACCAGGGGGTCGCCGCCGCCGTCCTCGCGGCCGGGCAGGACCTCGCTCAAGCCGTCGTCGTCCTGGGTGAAGACGCTGGGGGCGGTGAGCGCGCACATGCCCGCACCGACGCACCGCTCCTTGTCCACGTGGACCTGCACGCTCATCTCCCGTCGAGTGAAAGGTAGTTGGTTGCCGGGTGGTGTTGCGGTCTTGCGGTCACCACGTTACGGGTAGTTCGAACATCCCCTGGATGGTGTCGCCCGGCTTGAAGGGAATTTCCGCCGGGGGCACTGCGAGACGCAGGTCCGGCATGCGCTCGATGAGGCCGCGCAGGGCGATCTCCAGCTCGGCGCGGGCCAGGTTCTGGCCCAGACACTGGTGCACGCCGAAGCCGAAGGCGAGGTGATGGCGGCTCGCACGGTGGAAGTCCAGCTCGTCCGGGGTGTCGTAGGCCGCGGTGTCACGGTTGATGAGGGAGGTGGAGAAGACGACGCCGTCGTCGGCGCGGATGGTGCTGCCCGCGACGTCGATGTCCTCCTTCGCCACCCGCAGCATCCCTTCCGCGATGGACAGGAAGCGCAGCAGTTCCTCGACGGCGGCCGGCATCAGCGCCTGCTCGGCGCGGAGTTCGGCGAGCCGCTCCGGGTGCTGGAGCAGCGTGAACATACCGAGGGAGATCATGTTCGCCGTGGTCTCGTGCCCCGCGACGAGCAGGATCCTCGCGAGGCTGAGCAGCTCGTCGCGATCCAGGGCGCCCGCTGTCAGCTGCCGCTGGATCAGCTCGTCGAGCAGACCGTCGCCCGGTGCGCGCCGCTTGCGGTCGATCAACGCGTTGAAATACGCGTCGAGTTCGTCCCTGGCCCGCTCTACGTCATCGGCGCCCGGGCCGCGCAGCAGCCGCCGGGACCGCTCCTCGAAGAAGTCGTGGTCCTCGTAGGGCACCCCGAGCAGGGCGCAGATCACCATGGACGGCACCGGCAGCGCGAACGCGCCGACCAGCTCGGCCGGCGGCCCCTGTTCGGCCATGGCGTCCAGAAGCCGGTCGACGATCTCCTGGATCCGGGGCCGCAGCGCGGCGACGCGCTTGACCGAGAAGCTGGGGATCAGCATGCGGCGCTGGGCGTTGTGCACGGGGTCGTCGACGCCGAGCAGGGCGACGGCGCGGTCGCGGACCTGGGCGAAGCGTTCGGTCGGCGAGGGGAAGGCCTCGTTCTCGCGGTCGCTGGAGAGCCGTGGATCGGCGAGCAGCTCGCGGGCGGTGCGCTGCCCGGTGACGGCCCACACGGAACGCCCGTCGAAGAAGGTGACCCGGGAGAGCGGCCGCTCCTCGCGAAGCGGTTCGTAGGCCTCGGGCGGGTGGTAGGGGCAGGTGCGGTCCTGAGGGAAGGCGATGGAGTCCGTCATGGATGTACCTCGCAAGCGGAGAGGCTCCCTTTTCCGGATCCCATTAGATGCCTGAGGCATCTACTTCGTACACCGCAAGACAGGCCAGATGGGAGCGGTTTCGGCGGCCGGGGATGGCCGGAATCGCCCCCTCCGCTCAACTCTCCCGCGTCCGCCCCCTGGTGCACGCAGAGGCGTACGGGTGCGTCACGGGGGCGTGCGGTCCGGGGGAGGGCTTGATGGGCGCGCGCGGCGGGCAGGCGTTCGTCAGTTCGTCCGCGACCCGTCAGGTGGAAGGACGCATTTCCCCAGCCCTGGAATCGCTACAGTCCCTCCATGCAAATCCCCGCCTTCGTCGATATGCGACCCATTGGGCGATGCAATCTCAGTTGTCCCTTCTGCTTTGGTCCGCGGCATGAAATCCCCTCCATGTCCCGGGGCAACGCGCTCAAGGTCGCGGCCGCGCTGAAGGACGGAGGCGTGCGCGGCGTCGTCATCTCCGGGGGTGAACCGACCTTGCTCTCCTATCTCGACGAGCTCGCCGCGGTGCTGCGCGAACCCGACGCGGACGGCGGCTCCCCGAAGGTCGTCCTGAGCACCAACGGCCTCGCCCCGCTGCGGACGATGGAGCGGGTGCTGCCCAGCCTCTCCTGGATCGCGCTGCCCCTGGAGTCCGCCGACGCGGACGAACACCGGGCGCTGCGTACGGGCGTCGCGCCGCACCGGGAGCGGATGCTCGCCCTGCTCGGTGAGGTGCGCAGGCATCACCGGCATGTCCAGGTGAAGCTCGGCACGGTCGTGACCAGGCTGAACGTAGCGGGGGCGCCCGGCGTCCTGGATCTGATCGAGGACTCCTGTCTGCCCGATGTGTGGAAGGTGTATCAAATGTCCGAGACCAATTACGGTGCGGACAACCGGGACCGGCTCTCCCTCGGCGACGCGGAGTTCGAGGACGTGGTCCACCGGTGCGAGGACGCCGCCCGCGAGCGCGGCGTACCCCTGCGCGTCTATCGCAACCGCACCCGTACCGGCAGCTACTTCTTCATCGACCCCGACTGTGAGGTCGTCGTCATCGACGAGGGCGGCGAGCGGCGGATGGGCAACTTCTTCGACCGGATCGCGGAGGGCCCCGACGAGCTGCCCGCTCCGGTCGAGGGATCCAGGAACATCGAGAATTTCACCGGCACTTACCCGGACGCATGAGCCGGACGCATGAGAGGGCCGCCATGACGACACAGGTACGCGTAGGGGTCCAGGCGATCGTCCGGGCGGGCGGCCGCGTGCTGCTCGGGCTGCGGGCCAATACCTTCGGCCACGGCACCTGGGGGCTGCCCGGTGGCCATCTCGAAGTGGGCGAGTCGCTGGCCGGCGCCGCCTGCCGGGAGCTGGAGGAGGAGACGGGGCTGCGCGCGATCGGCACCCGCGTCGCCTGCGTCACCGATCCCGACCCGGCGGCCAATCACCACATGCAGATCGGCGTGGAGATCCTGGACTTCGCCGGTGAGCCGCGGGTCAGGGAGCCCGAGCGGTGTCTGCGCTGGGAGTTCTGGCACCTGGACGCGCTGCCGGACGCGCTGTTCGTGGGCTCCACGGGGGTGCTGCGCAGCGTCAGGGACGGCGCTCTCCATCTTCCCTGACGGTGAGCCGGGCCCCCGGTTTGCGCTGCCGGTCGTCGGACTGCGCGCGCACGGCGTCGCGCAACGCCGTCTTGTGCTCCTCCTCGCTCGCCTCGAACTGGTCGAGGGTGCTCGCCAATTCCCATTGGATCTCGAACTCGGCCTTGCTGTCGGCGTAGTACCTGCTGTCCTTGTGGAACTCCATCTCGAACACATTGAGCTTGCGCCGGGTCCTGTGCTCCGGATTGGACGTGATGTAAGGCTCGAAGAACCCCATGTCCGTCGTGAGGAGCGTCGACCCGGGGATGTCCATGTGCGCGAACCGCAGCTCGACCCGGTCGCGGTAGGTCTTGCGCAGTGTGCGGTAGGAGTCGACCACGGGAAGGAAGGTCTTGATGTAGTAGTCGCTCGCCGCGACGATGTCCACGATGTTGTGGGAGTTGGGCCGCTCCGCCGTCGCGTCGTGCTTGGTGAAGACGGCGAGGGAGTTCCAGGGGCTGACGATGATGGCGTAGAAATAGCTGCCCCGCCGCAGGGCGTCGATGACGTGGTCGTGGAAGCGCCGCAGGTCGGGCAGGAAGAAGGACGCGCCCGCGTGGGCGACCAGCCTGATCACATTGTTCTCCCGCCGCAGCGCCCTGCTCTTGGCCTGGTTGCGGGACTCGTTCTCCTGTGGGGTGTAGGTGTGCTCGATGCGGTAGTCGAGTTCACCGGGCGGCGTCGCGGCGACCCGCAGGTCCGCGAGCGCGGTGCGCAGCGCGCGGGCCTGCGAGTGGTCCCGGCCCAGCGTCTGAGACGCCCTTGAGGAGGCCGCTTCGAGGAGCGCCACCGCCTGCTGGCGGCGCGGCGCGCTCAGTTCCGCGCCGTCGGCTGCGTCGAACTCGGCGGCGGCCAGGGCCGCTTGGGCGATCAGTGTCTGCTGGTGATCGGTGCCGAGGAGCGCCGATGCGCGTAAGTGCGCGATCTCCAGTTCGCCGAGCTCCGCCTCGCTCCGCGCGTCGTCCTGCACCGCCCTGGCCGCCTGGAACCGCGCCGCCGCGAGCGCCGACCTGGCCGCGATGGCCTTGGGGTGGTCCTCGTCCTTGAAGCTGGTGAACCGGTCCACGGAGTCGGCGAACGCCCCTAGTGTGCGCGCGAGTTCGGCCGTGTCACGCTGGATCGACGCCACCTCGACGCGCACCCAGTCGGCGGTGAGCCGCGCCTCCGGGTCGCCGCCCCAGTACATCCCCAGTACGGCGACCGCCTTCTGCGCCCAGACCTTGGCGTCCCCCAGATGCCCGGCGCGCAGGCTCACGGCACTCAAGTTGGCGAGTATCCGGGCGAGTTCGGGGGCGGCCGTGCGCTGCGCCCTGTTGAGGGCGCAGTTGAGGACAAGACGGGCCCGGTCGAGATCGTCGTGTTCCGCGAGGAGCGAGCCGAGTTCGTTCCAGGTGTCGGCCGTGAACTCCTCGCGGTCCGCCTCGGCGAGCTCCATATGGCGCAGCGTCACATTGGCGACGGCGAGGGAGAGTTCCCGCATGCCCAGGGCGAGGAGCAGCTGGGCGAGGTGGATGTGCTTGACCGCGGCGGTCCGGCGGGGCGCGTAGGGCGCTTCGGGATGGCTGAGGCGTTCCACATAGCCCGCGAGCGTGCACTCGATGTCGGGCCAGGGCGTCTCGTGCGTCAGAAGGGCGTCCTCCGCCGCCGATATCGCCTCGCTGAGATTCACATTCGTCGTCATGTCCCCTCCAGGTGACGGGCGTTCGCCACGCCTGCCGGGCCCGTCACGGCCGGTGGTGCCAGCGCAGGTTCACATAGCCGTTCACGCCGGCCCTCTCCAGTTCGGCCGGCACCGTGCGGTCCTTCCGGGCCAGCGCTTCCGCCTGCGGGTCCTGGACGACCGTGTAGATGTCGTCCGGGCCCGGTGGTGTCTGCTGTGCGCGCGACAGGCGGAACTTGAACAGATCGAATCTCCGCACCGCCTCCTCGATCGTGCCGGCGAAGAGCGTGTCCGCCGGGGCGTCCGTGGTGGCGGGCCGTGCGACGAGCAGACCGAGAACGACCGGCGGACGGTCGGGCTCCGCCCGGTCGATGGGACTGCCGGAGTATTTGCGGATGTCGCACGAGCCGTCGTGCCGCAGCCGGTGGGCGTTGACGGCCTGGTCACGTGTGCTCTGGTAGATGACGGATACGTGGGCGACGGTTCCCCGCAGCCCGACGCCGTTTCCCGGCGGTCGGTGCGTGGCCGCCCAGGGGTCGTGCCGCCGTGCGGTGCCGAAAAGGACGCCGGGCAGCGCGAAGCCTTCGCCCTTCCGGAAGACGATCCGCACAAGGGCCATGTCGGAGAGGAGATCGAATTCCTTCACCTCGCCCTCGAGCCGCCTTCCGCCGGGCAGCCGGAGCATCACCGGCCGCTTTCCCTTCTCCTCGTCATCGCCGAGGCAGTGCGCTGCGGTGAGCGCGAAGTATTTGGTGAGACGGACGCCGGAGCCGATGCGACGGTTGCTCCGGAAGATCTGGACCAGGTGCTTGTGATGCGTCATGGGTTCGTCCCCCCGTCCGATCCCAGGAACGTCTGGCGCCATTGCGTCGGGAATATGCAATGGTAGCGACGACTGGTTCCCGGCAGGGAGCGACCGGACAAGAATCCTTTCCCGGAACCGACTTGGGAAGAATCATGATCCGGTCCGGAAAGGACGCCACTTCCACACCACCCCGCGCTCCTTTCTCTCCCCGTGCACCTCCTTGCGCAGGACGCGCAGGAATTGACGGTCGACGTCCTCCGATTCCTTTACGCGCTCGGTGAATTCCCGCCACCGCGGGTCCGTCCGGCTCACCCGTGGATTGGTCCCTTCCTGGTTGTCCCATTCCTGCCATGCCTCGATCCATGCGCGCATCGCCTGGAACGTGGCCCAGTGCGCGTCAAGGACCGTGCTGCTGGCGTAGATCTCAAGCCGGGCCGCAAGGACATGCGCATCGGCCACCGCCGCCCGGGTGCCGTCCGGCCACTTCCCCTCCACGGACAGCTCCGCGCGCAGGTCGCCGAGCCGGTGGACGGCGATCATGGCTTCTTCGTAGACCGCCATGCACCGGGTCCAGACACGGTTCTCGCGCTCCCGTCGGTTCGTCGCGTGCTGGGTGAGCCACGCGCCGGAGAAGGAGGCGACAGCGCCCAGGCTCATGCCGATGATCGCCGCTGTGGCCGGATTGAGTGTCACTCCGTCATCATGGCCGCCGGAAGCGGGCCCGGGCAGCCGTCGCACGGCAACATCCCCTGGCCGGACCAGAGTTGGAAGGCGGTACCGCATGGCCGACCATGACCTCACGGGATTCACCCGGGGTCTCTTCACACACGAGGGCATCACCCGCAGGGTGCTGCGGCGCGGGGAAGGGCCCGCCGTCATCGTGATGGCGGAGATTCCCGGCATCACGCCCAAGGTCCTGGAGTTCGCCGAGAAGGTGGCCGCCATCGGCTGCACGGCGGTGCTCCCCGTGCTGTTCGGCAAGCCCGGGTTCGACCCCGACCCCAAGGCCCATGGGCAGCTGAAGGCAGGGCTCTACGCGGCGTCGACCGCCCTGAAGGTCTGTGTGAGCCGGGAGTTCACCCTGCTCGCCACCGGCCGCAGCTCACGCGTCGTCACCTGGCTGCGCGCCCTCGCCGCGCACGAGCACGAGCGGTGCGGCGGCCCCGGGGTCGGCGCCGTCGGCATGTGCCTCACCGGCGGCTTCGCCCTGGCGATGGCCACCGATGAACGGCTGCTCGCCCCGGTCCTCTCACAGCCCTCCCTCCCGCTCGCCGTCAACTCCCGCCGCGCGTGCGGCATCGACATCTCCGCCGATGAACTCGCCGTGGTCAAGGGCCGCTGCGAGCGGGACGGGCTCCGGGTGCTCGGGATGCGCTTCCGCGGCGACCGGCTGGTTCCGGGCGACCGTTTCGCCTTCCTGCGCGAGCAGCTCGGCGACGCGTTCACCGCCGTCGAACTCGACGACAGCGACGCCAACCCCGATGCCGTCCTGCCGCCGCACTCCGTCCTGACCGAGCACCTCATCGACGAGCCGGGCCAGCCGACACGGGCCGCGCTCGACGAGGTCCTCGACCTCTTCCGTACGCGACTGCTCGCCCTCAAACCCCCGCCACGTCCCCTCGCCGCACCGCCCGAGGCGTCGCCCCCCACCAGCGGCGGCAGCAACGGTTGAGGGCCGACTGTTCGGAGAGGCCGAGGAGCAGGGCGACCTGGCCCAGGGGCAGATCGGTCGTGGTGAGGTAGCGGCGGGCGGCGCCGCGGCGTTCCGTGTCGATGATCCCGGCGAACGTCGTGCCCGCGTCGCGCAGCCGCCGCTGCAGCGTCCGGGGGTGGACCTTGAGGAGGCGGGCGACGGCGTCGATCTCGGGCGGCGCCGTGCCCAGCGAGCGCGCCACGACGGCGCGGACACTGCCGACCACGTCCGTGCGCTCCCTCAGCGACTGCTCGTCGAGATAGGCGAGCGCGAGGCGGCGCAGCTCGGCGTTGGAGCCGCCGAGCGACCGGTTGGCCAGGCTCAGCGGAACACGGAGCAGCGCCGCCGGGCGGTCCCCCTTCACGGGTACGCCGAAGAAATCCTCGTACGTGGAGAGGGGGGCCAGCAGGGGGTGCGGCAGCTCTACGGAGCCGAGCCCGTAAGGGTGGCCGACCAGATAGCCGATCGCGCGGTGCATGAAGCCGAGGGAGAGGTCGATGCCCTGGGGCGGCGCCTCCATGCCGTCCCGCACGCCGTACCGCAGCGCGGCCACCCCGGGAGTGCCGTACGGATCGGGCTCCAGGCTGAGGCTCAGCGAGCGGGCGTGCACGAAGAGGTAGCGCGTGGTGCACTCCAGGGCGTCCCCGAGCGTCGCGGAGTTCTGGATGGCGAGCGCGAGGGCGCCGAGCATGCCCAGGTCCTGCCGGGCCGCGATCCGCAGGCCGAGATCCGGGCAGCCGAGATCGGCGGCGGCCAGCTCAAGTACCGTGGCCATCGCCTCTTCGGGGACGAGCAGATCGTCCGTGTCGAGCGCGGCGGTCGGGCAGCCCGCCTGCCGGGCGTAGGCCTCGGCGTCACCGCCCAGCTCCGCCACCGTGGCACGGAAGCCGCGCAGCCCCGCCGATCTGATCACGGACATGTCGTACAGGGTCAAAGATCTGTCGTCCCGGGTCAATTCCTGGCGGGTGTGCTTCCGGACACTGAGGACCATGACGCAAACCGCAGACTCCAGCTCCCCAGGCTCAGGCACCGCAGGCTCAGGCACCTCAGGCTCCGGGGCCCCGGCCGAGCACATCGACGTCGTCATCGTGGGCGCGGGTCTCTCCGGTGTCGGCGCCGCCTACCGGCTGCAGACCGAGTGCCCGGAGCGCTCGTACGCGATCATCGAGGCGCGGCAGTCCATGGGCGGGACGTGGGACCTGTTCCGCTATCCGGGCGTGCGCTCGGACTCCGACATGTTCACGCTCGGCTATGCCTTCAAGCCCTGGCGCGACTCGAAGGTGCTCGCCGACGGCGGTTCCATCCTGAGCTATATCAAGGAGACCGCGGCGGAGTTCGGCATCGACCGCCGGATCCGTTACGGCACCAAGGTCGTCGCCGCCGACTGGTCGAGCGAGACGGCACGCTGGACGGTGACGCTGGAGCGCACGGACGCGGACGGAAACCGCACGCAGACCACCGTCACCTGCGACTTCCTGTACTCCTGCGCGGGCTACTACAACTACGACCAGGGGCATACCCCCGAGTTCGAGGGCGTCGACTCGTTCTCCGGCACGGTCGTACACCCGCAGTTCTGGCCCGATGACCTCGACCACACGGACAAGCGGGTCGTGGTCATCGGCAGCGGCGCCACCGCCGTCACACTGGTGCCGGCGATGGCGGAGAGCGCCGCGCACGTCACCATGCTGCAGCGCTCCCCGACCTGGATCGGCTCGCTGCCCTCGCGGGACAGGGTGGCCGACGGCATCCGCGCCGTACTGCCCGAGGGCGCGGCCCACCGGGTCGTACGGACGAAGAACATCCTCTTCGCCATCGGCCTCTACCAGTTCTGCCGGCGCAGCCCGAAGGCGGCACGACGCGTGCTCACCGGCCTCAACAAGCGCATCGTCAAGGACGACCGCCTTGTCGCCGACCATCTGACCCCGGCGTACGACCCGTGGGACCAGCGGCTGTGCGCGGTGCCCGACGCCGATCTGTTCAAGGCGCTCAAGAAGGGCGCGGCCGAAATCGTCACCGACCACATCGACCGCTTCGTGCCCGAGGGCATCCGCCTCAAGTCCGGCCGCGTCCTGGAGGCCGATGTCGTCGTGACCGCCACCGGACTCCAACTGCTCGCGTTCGGCGGCATCTCACCCAGCGTCGACGGCCAACCGGTCGAGCTGAAGCGGCAGTTCGTATGGCGCGGCGCGATGCTGACCGGCGTACCCAACTTCGCGGTGTGCATCGGCTACACCAACGCCTCCTGGACGCTGCGCGCCGACCTCACGTCCCGCCTGGTGTGCAAGGTCCTCAACCACATGCGGGAGAACGACTACGCGGCGGTGGAGCCGACGCCGACGGGCGCGCTGAACGAACGCCCGCTGCTCGACCTGGCCTCCGGATACGTCCAGCGGTCGATCGACGCGTTCCCCAGGCAGGGCGACAAGAGCCCCTGGAAGGTCCGGCAGAACTACGTGCTCGACGTGGCGTCGACGCTGCGGACGAACCTCAGTAGGACGCTGGCGCCCACACCGGCGGCAGCCGTGCGCCGGGCGCGGGCGGCGGCGGCCGAGCGGCCTCGGGAGGAGGCCGCTCGGTGACCGGCGGCGACTCGGACAGGAACGGCCTTTGCCTCAGATCGCCTCGCGAATCGCCCGCTCGAAGCCCTCGACATGGCTGCGGGTGAGCCGCGCCGCCTCCTCGGGGTCGCCGTCCACGATCGCCTTCAGCAACGGGCCGTGCTCCACGATGTGCCCCGTCATGCCGGGCAGCCGGTCGATGAACAGGCACCAGATGCGGGTCGCCAGGTTGTCGTGGCGGACGAGGGTGTCTTCCAGGTACGGGTTGTGCGTGGCGGCGTAGATCGCGCGGTGGACCTGGAGGTCGAGGCGCATCAGCTCGTCCGGGTCGTGGGGGCGTGAGTCCACGCCGTCCAGCTCTCGCTGGAGTGCCGTCAGGGTCGCCCGGTCCGCGGCCGTGGCGCGCCGCGCGGCCTGGGCGGCGGCCAAGGGTTCGAGTTCCTGGCGGACCTCTGAGATGTGGGCCAGGTCGGTGATGTTGACGTCGGTGGCGAAGGTGCCGCGCCGGGGGTACGTCGTGATCAGCCGCTCGTACTGGAGCCGCTTGAGCGCCTCGCGCACAGGGGTCCGCCCGACGCCGAGGGACTGTGCAAGCTGGTCCTCGTTGATCGGCGCCCCCGGGCGGATCTCGAGCATGACCAGCCAGTCGCGGATGGCGCGGTAGGCGCGTTCGGCAAGGGACAGCTCCTCGCCTCTGGGCGCGGTGTCCAGCTGCTGCATGAAACCCCCTAGCTAAATGCCCCCTTGACCTGTCCCGCGAGCTCCCATACCTTACCGCACAGGCTGATATATCAGTTGTCCATTAGCTGGCTCTCAGGATGGTGCACAGATGGCAGCGAACCCGATGGCAACGAACCCGTCGACCACCACAGTCGCCTCATCCCTCGCCCACCCGCTGACCGCCATCGACCCGGACGTCGCCGCCGCCGTCGAGGCCGAACTGCGCCGTCAGCAGTCGACCCTCGAAATGATCGCCTCGGAGAACTTCGCCCCGGCGGCCGTCATGGAGGCCCAGGGCTCCGTACTGACCAACAAGTACGCCGAGGGCTATCCCGGTCGCCGCTACTACGGCGGGTGTGAACACGTAGACGTCATCGAGCAGTTGGCCATCGACCGGGTGAAGGAACTGTTCGGCGCCGAGGCCGCGAACGTGCAGCCCCACTCGGGCGCCCAGGCCAACGCGGCAGCGATGTTCGCGCTGCTGCAGCCCGGCGACACGATCCTCGGCCTCGACCTGGCGCACGGCGGGCACCTCACCCACGGCATGCGCATCAACTACTCCGGCAGGCTCTACAACGTGGTCCCCTACCACGTCCGCGCGTCCGACCTGCGGATCGACATGGACGAGGTGGCGGAGCTCGCCCGCGAGCACCGGCCGAAGCTGATCGTCGCCGGGTGGTCGGCCTACTCCCGCCGACTCGACTTCGCCGCGTTCCGGCGCATCGCCGACGAGGTCGGCGCGTACTTGATGGTCGACATGGCGCACTTCGCCGGGCTCGTCGCGGCCGGACTGCACCCAAGTCCCGTGCCGTACGCCGACGTTGTCACGACCACCACGCACAAGACCCTCGGCGGCCCGCGCGGCGGAGTGATCCTCAGCAGGGCCGACCTGGCCAAGAAGATCAACTCCGCGGTCTTTCCAGGCCAGCAGGGCGGACCCCTGGAACACGTCATCGCGGCGAAGGCGGTGGCCTTCAAGGTGGCGGCGGGGGAGGAGTTCAAGGAGCGCCAGCGGCGCACACTGGACGGCGCCCGCATCCTCGCCGGACGGCTCCTCGCCGACGATGTGGCCGAGGCCGGGATCACGGTCCTGACCGGCGGCACCGAGGTCCATCTGATCCTCGTCGACCTGCGGAACTCCGCGCTCGACGGACAGCAGGCCGAGGACCGCCTGCACCGCATCGGCATCACCGTCAACCGCAACGCGGTGCCCTTCGACCCGCGCCCCCCGATGGTCTCGTCGGGCCTGCGGATCGGCACCCCGGCCCTGGCCACCCGCGGCTTCGGCGAGACGGAATTCCGCGAGGTCGCCGACGTCATCGCCGAGGCGCTGAAGGACGAGAAGTTCGGCGACGAGCGCGCGGGCCTGCTGCGCGACCGGGTCGAGAAGCTCGCGGGCGCGTTCCCCCTCTATCCCCACCTGCCCCACCGGAACGGAGACGCGGCATGAGCACCGAGCCGCTGCCGGAGCACCCCGACTTCCTCTGGCGCAACCCCGAGCCCCGCTCTTCGTACGACGTCATCATCGTCGGCGCGGGCGGCCACGGCCTGGCCACCGCCTACTACCTCGCCGAGAACCACGGCATCACCAACGTCGCCGTACTGGAGAAGGGCTGGCTGGCCGGCGGCAACATGGCCCGCAACACGACGATCATCCGCTCCAATTACCTCTGGGACGAGAGCGCGGCGATCTACGAGCACGCGCTGAAACTGTGGGAGCGGCTCCCCGAAGAGCTCGACTACGACTTCCTGTTCAGCCAGCGCGGCGTGCTCAACCTCGCGCACACGCTCCAGGACGTACGCGAGGGCGTGCGCCGCGCCAACGCCAACCGCCTCAACGGTGTCGACGCCGAGTGGCTCGACCCGGACGAGGTCGCCAAGGTCTGCCCCATCCTCAACGTCTCGCCCCACACCCGCTATCCGGTGCTCGGCGGCACCTTCCAGCCGCGGGCCGGTATCGCCAAGCACGACCACGTCGCCTGGGCGCTCGCCCGCCGGGCCGACGAGATGGGCGTGGATCTGATCCAGGGCTGCGAGGTCACCGGTTTCCTCAAGGACGGCGACCGGGTCGTCGGAGTCGAGACCAATCGCGGGCGCATCCACGCCGGGCGGGTCGGGCTCGCGGCCGCCGGGCACAGCAGCGTGCTCGCCGAACGGGCGGGCGTGCGGCTGCCGGTGCAGTCCCATCCGCTGCAGGCCCTGGTCTCCGAACTCCACGAGCCGGTCCACCCCACCGTCGTCATGTCGAACCACGTGCACGTGTACGTCTCCCAGGCGCACAAGGGCGAACTGGTGATGGGCGCGGGCGTCGACACGTACAACGGCTACGGGCAGCGCGGCTCCTTCCATGTGATCGAGCATCAAATGGCAGCCGCCGTCGAGCTGTTCCCCGTCTTCGCCCGCGCGCACGTGCTGCGCACCTGGGGCGGCATCGTCGACGTCACCCCCGACGCATCGCCGATCATCGGCGCCACGCCCGTCGAGAACCTCTACGTCAACTGCGGCTGGGGCACCGGCGGTTTCAAGGCCACTCCGGCCGCGGGCTTGACCTTCGCCCACACCATCGCCACCGGCGAACCGCACCCTCTCAACGCCCCCTTCGGCCTCGAACGCTTCACCACGGGCGCACTGATCGACGAGCACGGCGCCGCCGCCGTGGCCCACTGAGAGGAGGATCCGATGCTGCTGATCACCTGTCCGTGGTGCGGTCCGCGCGACGAGACCGAGTACCACTACGGGGGACAGGCCCACGTCCCCTACCCGGAGAACACCGCGGATCTCGACGACCGGCAGTGGGCCGAGTACGTCTTCTACCGCGACAACCCCAAGGGTCCCTTCGCCGAACGCTGGATGCACGCCCACGGCTGCCGCCGCTGGTTCAACGCCCTGCGCGACACGGCCACTTACGAGGTACTCGCCACCTACCGGCTCGACGAGCCGCGTCCCGACCTCGCCGCACCGGCCGCCGGAGGAGAGCGATGACCGAACAGCAGCACTTCCGGCTCGGGCACGGCGGCCGCGTCGACCGCGGCACCGTCCTGCGCTTCACCGTCGACGGACGGGAGTTGACCGGCCACCCCGGGGACACCCTCGCATCCGCGATGCTGGCCAACGGCATCGTCGAGGCCGCCCCTTCGCTCTACCGCGGCCGCCCGCGCGGCATCGTCTCCGCAGGAGTCGAAGAGCCCAACGCCCTTGTGCAGGTGGCGGGTTCATGTTCGGAGGGCATGCTGCCTGCGACGGCCGTGGAACTGTACGACGGCCTGTCCGCCACCACGCTGTCCGGGATGGGGCGGCTCGACCCGACGCCCGACCCCGCCGTCTACGACAAGAAGTACGTGCACACCGACGTCCTGGTCGTCGGCGCGGGACCGGCAGGACTCGCGGCGGCCGCCGCTGCCGCCGAGTCCGGCGCCCGCGTGATCCTCGTCGACGAAAAGCCCGAGCCCGGCGGCTCCCTGCTCTCCGGACGCACCGAGACGGTCGCCGCACAGCCCGCCATCGACTGGGTCGCCGACGCCCGCGCGGCACTCGAAGCCGCCCCCGAGGCCGTCGTCCTGCCGCGCACCACCGCGTTCGGCAGCTACGACGACAACTACGTACTCGCCCTGCAACGCCGCACCGACCACCTCGGCGCCGACGCCCCCGAACCGTCCGAAGGCATCTCGCGCCAACGGCTGTGGCACATACGGGCACGCCAGGTGGTCCTTGCCACCGGCGCGCACGAGCGCCCGCTCGTCTTCGCGGGCAACGACCGCCCCGGAGTGATGCTCGCCGCGGCCGTGCGCTCCTACCTCAACCGCTTTGCCGTGGCCCCTGGTTCGCGGGCCGTGGTGAGCACGACCAACGACAGCGCCTACGACACGGTCGCCGACCTGTACGCCGCCGGGATCGACATCGCCGCGGTGGTGGACGCGCGCCCCACCCTCTCCCGCCGTGCCTCCGAGGTCGCCGCCGCTACGGGTGTGCGGGTGCTGAAGGGCAGCACCGTGGTCGACACCACGGGAGAGGCGCGCGTCACCGGCGTCACCGTCCAGGCACTCGACGACAGGGGTCAACTCACCGGCGCCCCCGAGTCGTTCGACTGCGACCTGCTCGCCGTGTCGGGTGGCTGGAGTCCGGTGGTGCACCTGCACAGCCAGCGCCAGGGCCGCCTGCGCTGGGACGAGGACCTGGTCGCCTTCGTTCCCGACGGCAGCGTACGGAACCAGCACGTCGTGGGTGCGGCCCGGGGGACGTACGACCTCGACAGGGGTCTGGCCGAAGGGCGGCGGGCCGGTGCGCTGGCCGCGACGGACGCCGGATTCCCCGTCCCTGTGCCGGCGGCCCCGTACGACTCCGAGGAAGCCCGCCCCGGCACCCGCGCCCTGTGGCTGGTCCCCGCGCCCGATTCCGGTTCCGACCCCGCCACCTGGGACACCCACTTCGTGGACCTCCAGCGCGATGTCACCGTCTCCGACGTGTGGCGGTCAACCGGCGCCGGAATGCGCGGAGTCGAGCACGTCAAGCGCTACACCTCGCTCGGCACGGCCAACGACCAGGGCAAGACGTCCGGCGTCAACGCGATCGGTGTGATCGCCGAGGCGCTCGGCGCGGGCGCGTCCCCCGGCGAGATCGGCACCACCGCCTACCGGGCGCCGTACACACCGATCGCCTTCGCCGCCCTCGCCGGGCGTGAGCGCGGCGAGCTGTTCGACCCCGAGCGCACGACGTCCATCCACCCCTGGCACGTGGCCCACGGGGCGCTGTTCGAGGATGTCGGGCAGTGGAAGCGGCCGTGGTACTACCCGGGGGCGGGAGAGGACATGGACGCGGCGGTGGCCCGCGAGTGCCGTGCGGCCCGCGAAGGGGTGGCGTTCATGGACGCCTCCACGCTCGGCAAGATCGAGATCTGGGGCGCGGACGCGGGCGAGTTCCTCAACCGCGTCTACACCAACGCCTTCAAGAAGCTCAAGCCCGGCATGGCCCGTTACGGCGTCATGTGCAAGCCCGACGGGATGATCTTCGATGACGGTGTGACGCTGCGCCTCGAAGAGGGCCGCTACTTCATGACGACCACCACGGGCGGCGCCGCGGGGGTCCTCGACTGGCTGGAGGAGTGGCTGCAGACCGAGTGGCCCGAACTCGACGTCCACTGCACCTCGGTGACCGAGCAGTGGTCGACGATCGCCGTCGTCGGACCCCGGTCGCGCGAGGTCGTCGCCCAACTCGCCCCCGACATCGACATGTCGAACGAGGCCTTCCCGTTCATGGCCTTCCGCGAGACCACCCTCGCCTCCGGCATCCCGGCCCGCGTCTGCCGGATCTCCTTCTCCGGTGAACTCGCCTACGAGATCAACGTATCCGCGTGGTACGGCCTGGACGTCTGGGAGGAGGTGGACGCGATCGGACGGCCGTACGACATCACGCCGTACGGCACCGAGACGATGCACGTCCTGCGCGCCGAGAAGGGCTTCATCATCGTCGGCCAGGACACCGACGGCACCGTAACCCCGCAGGACGCGGGCATGGAGTGGGTGGTCTCCCAGCGCAAGGACTTCATCGGAAACCGGTCCTACACGCGCGCGGACACCGCCCGCACCGACCGCAAGCAACTGGTCGGTCTGCTGCCGAGCGACCGCACCACCCGCCTGCCCGAAGGCACCCAACTCGTCGCCCCCGACGTGCCTTTCACCCTCGATGCCGGGCCGGTGCCGATGCTCGGCCACGTCACATCCAGCTACCACAGCCCGGCCCTGGGCCGCCCCTTCGCGCTCGCCCTCGTAGCCGACGGACGGGCAAGGATCGGCGAGACCCTCCTCGCCCCGGTGGGCGACGACCTGGTGCCCGTCCTGGTGGCCGACTCCGTGCTGTACGACCCCGAAGGGACCAAGCGAGATGGCTGAGCCGACCGAGGCAGCCCCAGGACCGACGCTCCTGCGCCGCAGCCCGCTGGCACACCTGGACGAGCGGATGCGCGCCGCCACGGTCACCGGCGCCCGCGGCGTGGCGCTGACCGAGTGGCCGTTCATCACGATGCTGAACCTTCGCGTGGACCCCGCATCCGAAGCGGCCGCCCGCATCGAGCAGACCCTGGGGACGCCGCTTCCCCGGCAGTGCGGGCACACCACCGCGGCCGGCGCCCATACGGTCGCGTGGCTCGGCCCCGACGAGTGGCTCGTGTTCTCCCAGGCCGAAAGCAATGTCACGTACGCCGAGTTGAGGGAGGCGCTCGACGGGGACCCCGGCTCTGTGGTGGACGTATCGGCGAACCGCACCACCCTGGAGCTGACAGGCCCGGCCGCCCGCCAGGTCCTCGAAAAGGGCTGCCCGCTCGACCTGCACCCCCGTTCCTTCGGCCCCGGCCGGGCGGTGTCCACCACGGTGGGCCCCATCCCCGTACTCCTCTGGCAGGTCGACGGCCAGGCCGATGGCGCACCGACCTACCGGCTGCTCCCGCGGGCCTCCTTCGCCGACTACCTCGCGCGCTGGCTCATCGACGCGATGAGCGAGTACCGCGCACCGGAGATCCCCTGATGGCACCGAGCCCCTCGCTATGTGCAGGTGCTCTCCGACGAACTGTGCCGCAAGCTCGCGGGCCGGGTGATCAACATCCACCACTCTTCGGCCGCGACGCGGAGTCGGCGGCCCTCGCCGCGTAAATGGCTGGCGCCCCGCACGGAAGCCCGCCTATCGTTGGGGCCGTTCCGAAGGGGCCGTTCTGAGCGGCCTCCTTTCGCCGTATGTACCAGGAGGTGTGACCGATGGCTGTCGTTGAGATGGGCGCTGCCCGCATCGAGAAGTCCGTTCATTCCACCTCCGTGGTCACCGGCTGACCTTCCTCTTCACCTTCGCGTGCCAGCGTGCGCGTGCGCCGGGGCCACCCCTGTGAAGGGTCCCCCTTGTCTTCTCTCGCTGCATCCATGCAGGCTTCTTCCTCGTCTTCGCACCCTCTCGCGCCCTACGGCTGGGACGAGAACTGGGAAGCCGAGTTCACCCCGTACGCGGCGCAGGGCTTGCTGCCCGGCCGTGTCGTACGCGTCGACCGCGGTCAGTGCGACGTGGTCACGGCGGACGGAACCGTCCGCGCCGACACCGAGTTCGTCGTCCCGCGCGACCCGATGAAGGTCGTGTGCACCGGCGACTGGGCGGCCGTCGACCCCGAGGGCGGCGACCCGCGCTACGTGCGTACGCTCCTTCCGCGCCGCACCGCCTTCGTGCGCTCCACCTCCTCCAAGCGGTCCGAGGGGCAGATCCTCGCGGCCAACGTGGACCACGCGATCATCGCGGTCTCGCTCGCCGTCGAGCTCGACCTCGGCCGGATCGAACGGTTCCTGGCCCTGGCCTGGGAATCGGGTGCCCAACCGGTGGTCGTCCTCTCCAAGGCCGACCTGGTGCCGGACGCCACCGGCCTGTCCTATCTCGTCGAGGACGTGGAGACGACGGCCCCCGGCGTCCAGGTACTCCCCGTCAGCGCCACCACCGGCGAAGGCGTCGAGATCCTCGCGGCCGTCGTCTCCGGTGGTACGTCCGTGCTGCTCGGCCAGTCCGGAGCGGGCAAGTCGACGCTGGCCAACGCGCTGGTCGGCGAGGACGTCATGGACGTCAACGCCGCCCGTGACGTGGACGGCAAGGGCCGCCACACCACCACGACCCGCAACCTCCTCGTGCTGCCCGGCGGCGGAGTCCTCATCGACACACCGGGCCTGCGCGGCGTGGGCCTGTACGACGCCGGTACGGGTGTCGGCCAGGTCTTCTCCGAGATCGAGGACCTGGCGCGGGACTGCCGCTTCCACGACTGCGCGCACACCGCAGAACCCGGCTGCGCGGTGCTCGCCGCCCTGGAGGACGGCACGCTGCCGGAGCGCCGCCTCGACAGCTACCGCAAGCTGATCCGCGAGAACCAGCGGATCGTCGCCAAGACGGACGCACGGCTCCGTGCGGACATGCGCCGCGTGTGGAAGATGCGGGGCGCGGAGGGACGGGCGGCGATGGAGGCCAAGCGGGGGCGGATCCGATAGCGCGGGCCGGGCGGTGTGGGGCTCTGTCCTGAGCCTCGCACCGCCCCGCCCAGGTCCCGTCCCGGGCAACGTGATGTCCGATTCCCGCCAGCCGGGTCGCCGGGGAGGCCGCACACTGGATGACGTGATCGATACCGATGAAGAGACCAGGTACGAGGCGGTACGCAGCCGCGACGGCCGCTTCGACGGTGAGTTCTTCTTCGCCGTCGAGACCACCGGCATCTACTGCCGGCCCAGCTGCCCCGCCGTCACCCCCAAGCGGCAGAACGTCCGCTACTACACCACGGCCGCCGCTGCCCAGGGCTCCGGCTTCCGGGCCTGCCGCCGCTGCCGCCCGGACGCCGTGCCCGGGTCCGCCGAGTGGAACGTACGCGCGGATGTCGTCGGCCGTGCCATGCGCATGATCGCTGACGGTGTCGTGGACCGCGAGGGCGTCTCCGGTCTCGCCGTACGGCTCGGCTACAGCGCCCGGCAGGTGCAGCGGCAGCTCACCGCCGAGCTCGGCGCGGGACCTGTCGCCCTCGCCCGGGCCCAACGGGCGCACACCGCACGGGTGTTGCTGCAGACCACGGGGCTGCTGATCACGGAGATCGCGTTCGCCGCGGGGTTCGCCAGCGTGCGGCAGTTCAACGACACCATCCGGGCGGTGTACGCGATGACGCCGACCGCGCTGCGGGACGCGGCGCCGCGGGGCGGGGCCGCGGGGCGGGCGACTCCGGCCGCGGGTGTTCCGCTGCGGCTTGCCTACCGGGGCGCGTACCAGGCAGGCGCCGTCTTCGACCTGCTCGCGGGTGAGGCGGTCGACGGGCTGGAGCAGGTCACCGGAGAGCCGGGCGGGCGGACCTATCGGCGTACGCTGCGGCTGCCGTACGGGACGGGGATCGCGGCGGTCGAGGAGCGCGACCACGGGGTCGGCGGCTGGCTCGACACCCGGCTGCACCTGACCGACCTGCGGGATCTCACCACGGCGGTGCAGCGGCTGCGCCGGCTCTTCGACCTGGACGCGGATCCGTACGCCGTTGACGAGCGCCTCGGCTCCGACCCGCGCCTGGCCCCGCTGGTCGCCGCCCGCCCCGGTCTTCGCTCGCCCGGTGCGGCGGACCCCGATGAGCTTGCGGTGCGGGCGCTTGCGGGGTGCGCGGGGGCCTCGGAGCTTGTGCAGCGGTACGGCAAGGCGCTGGACGCTCCGTGCGGCGCGCTGACCCACGTCTTCCCCGAGCCGGGGGCGCTGGCCGGGGAGCCAGGGGCCTTGGGGGCGCTGGCCGCCGCCCTCGCCGATGGGCGGGTCCGGCTGGACGCCGGGGCGGATCGGGATGACGCGGAGGCGTCGCTGCGGGCCCTGCCGGGGGTGGATGCGGGGACCGTGGCGGTCATCAGGATGCGGGCCCTTGGCGATCCGGACGTGGCGCTGCCGGGGGAGGCGGTGCCGGATGCGTGGAGGCCGTGGCGGTCTTACGGCGGGTGGCATCTGCGGGTGGCGTGATGGTGCGCGGCTCCGCCGCCGGACGACGCCCCCGCTGAGGCCCCCCTACCTACCCTTCCAGCCCCCAGCTGTGAATCCGCCGAGGATGGATGCGGATCAGTTCCTCGCTGAGGTGAGGGCCCAAATCGTGCGGCCCCGTGAGGAGTTCCGCATCGCCACGGATGTCGACGCCCCGCACCTTCCACGGCCGCACACTCACAATGTCGTCCACGACCAGCGACACCTTCGGATTGCCCCGCAGATTGCGCCACTTCTTCGTCGTCCCCAGCGCATACCCACCCACCAGAATCGTCCCGTCGTCCTGCGGAAAGAACCCCACGGGATTCGCCTGCGGCTGCCCCGACGCATCGACGGTCGCCATCCGCCCGAGCCGCTGCGACTTGAGGTACGCCTGCTCGGCCTCGCTGAATTCGGTCATGCCGCGAGCCTCGCACGCGTACCCCTTCGACGCATCGGCTCCTGGTCCTAGGACGCCCGGTCTAGGCCCCGGACAGGCCCCAGCGCGGCGCCTGTTCGTTCGGCTCGACCGGAGCGATCCGTAGGTCAGGCCAGTCGCCCTTCGCGGTGATCAGCGCCGACTACGTGGCCTTTACCGCCTCGCTGGAGCAGCTGGCCACACTTGCGGCGTGCCGGAGGGGCGAGTCGGATCTGGTGTGCCGGGACGCCATGTGGTTCCTGATGGCGACCTGCGAAGTCCCCGAAGCGCCCTTGAACGCCGACCCGGTGGACCTCCTCGGCGTCGATCTGGGCATTGTGAACATCGCCACCACGTCGGACGGCGAGATCAAGAACACCCCGTCCGCCAGACCTCGCGCCAAGAAGCGTAGGCGCAAGGAGGCACGGCGGGCCAAGGACATCAACCACAACGGGTACGGCTTCGAAAGCCCCAACGGGCCACCCTGCACTCCTGGGCGTTTCACCAGCTCGGGCAGTTCATCGCGTACAAGGCCCGTAAGGCCGGAGTGCCGGTGGTGCACGTCGATCCGGCGTACACCTCGCGCACCTGTGCCGAATGCGGGCACATCGACCAAGCGAACCGGGCCAGTCAGGCTCGCTTCGTCTGCAGGTCCTGCGGGGCCATTCGGCTACTTGGCCCGGGTTGCCCAGGCTGCCCCGGCTACCCCGGCTGCTCAGCCCCAGATCACCGCCCCCAGCCACGCCCCCGCGATCAGCAGGCACGCGAAGAACTCCGTCAGGACGCTCCAGCCGCCCGCCCGCATGGCCGTCCGCGTCGCCGTCACCGCCTCGCCGTGCCCGCCCAGGCGCAGCCGCTCCCCTAGGTAGATCCCGGCGATGAACCCCGGTATCGCTCCGATCACCGGCAGCACGCAGAACCCGATGAGCGCCCCGGAGCCCGCGTACACGGCCGTACGGCGCGTCGCCCCGCTCTGCCGGAAGCGGCGTGGTGGCAGCTGCCAGCGGATGCCCTGGGCGAGCAGGAGGACGACGGTCGCGCCGACCAGGACCCACCAGGCGACCGGGGCCGTGTCCTTCAGGGCCCACCACAGGACCGCGGCCCACACCAGCCACGGCCCCGGAACACCGGGCACAAGCACTCCGCACAGGCCGAGCAGCAGCACCACCGCGACCAGCAGGAGTTCCCACACTCCCATCTGCCAAGCGTGCAGGAAACGGGGCAAACCCGCAGGTCGCGAGAGCCCCACCCGCTGACCGGACGCGTCAGCGTGCGACCCAGCCCCGCTCGTACGCGTGCCAGCCCAGCTGGAGGCGCGTCGTCACGCCCGTCAGCTCCATCAGGCGCTTGACCCGCCGCTGCACCGTCCGCAGGCCCAGATCGAGCTGCTTGGCCACGCTCGCGTCGGTCAGGCCGGCGAGCAGCAGGGAGAGGATCTCCAGATCCGCTCCGTCGGGTCCTTCCGGGGCGTCCTCGGTGACCGCGTGGCCACCCTCGCCGAGCCGCAGCGGCAGCGCGTCCCGCCACACCGCCTCGAAGAGCCCCGTCAGGGATTCGAGCAGGCCGCTCGCGTGCACCACGAGCGCGGCCGGTTCCGCCGTGCGCGAGGTCAGCGGCACCATCGCGAGCGAGCCGTCGGCGATCACCAGCTTCGTCGGGACGCGGTCCACGACGCGCACCTGTTCGTTGCGGCCGATCGCCGTCGACAGTTCGAGCAGGCCGGTGGGGAGGGCGAGGACCGAGCGCTCGACCACCACGCGGTAGGCGACGCCGCGGCCCGCCGCCTGCTCCTCCGCGTCGTTCTCCATGCCGGAGACCACGACCGGGTTGCCGGTCACCAGGGCGCACACCTCGTCGCTCGCGCCGAGCTGCAGTTGGAGGAAGCGCTGCGCGACGGCGCCCGCGCCGGTAACTACCTCGACCAGGTCGTGCACCGCGGGCTCGGCGGCCTGCGCCCGGTACTCCTCGGCGAGCAGCGTCGCCGCAAGCTCCGCCTTCTCCAGCTCGTGCCGCTGCTGCGTCAGGAGCGCGCCGAGCGCGACGGCGGGCGGGGCCGCCACCCACCGGCCCGCCTTGCCGGATGCCTGGGCCGCCAGGCCGTGCCGTTCAAGGCGGCGCAGCGCGTGCACCGTTTCCGGCTCGCCCAGCGTGAGCCGCCGCGCGAGATCGGGCACGTCGGCGGCCCCCACCGCCACCAGCGCGCGGTACGCCGACTCATGTGTCTCGTCCAGACCTATCGCAGCGAGCATGCGGCGACGTCCCTCCCCAAGGATCTGTTCCGACGGCTCCGTGGCGGAGAACGGCCACGGCGTAAACCCGCCCCAGGACATCATCCCCGTACCAGCCACCTCTCTGCCAAGGTGCCGCCACCGCAGCACCAACCCTGCGGTCATGCATGCCCGTCAACCCACCGGTGACCGGATCCTGGTGACGAGCGTGACGTCGGGCGGCAAGGACCTGTACGTCTGCCCCGAGGGCGCGGTCCACGCGAAGCTCTGGCTCGACGCCAAGGTCGACCTCAAGGGCCGCATCGGCGCGACGGAGAACTAAGTTCTCAACGACAGTGGTTCGGGCGCCACTTCATGGATCATCGCGGGCATGCAGTGGGCCGTCGACGAGAAAGCCGACGTCGTCTCGATGAGCCTCGGCAACCCGGCGAAGACCGGATGAGGACTCGGCGTACGAACTCACCCTGGAAACCCGGAAGATCGGGTCGAAGGTCTGGGCGCGGTCCACCGAGACGATCACTCTCACGGCCACCGGGCACGCCGGCCACAAGCCCGGACGTCGGCAAACAGGTCTGGCTGAAGACCGAGTTGACAGACACGAACAACAGTTCCGTCACGCAGACCGTGGCTCGCGCCTACGACGTGCGTTAGTCACACAGACGCCGCCGGGCGGTCCTCCCGTGGGGGGTGGGCCCGCCCGGCGGCCTCAATTCCGTACCCCTGGCGGCCGGAATTTCCGGATGCACCGTTTTCGTACGGCCCGTGCGGTGGACAATAGGGGCATGAGCCAGCAGGGGGAGAAGCACACCGGGGCCTCCGGCCAGGAAGACGACTGGTGGGGTCAGCTGTACGACGACTCCGCGCACGACACGGGCCCCGCGAAGGCGGCCGACACCCTCGACGACAGATTCGCATCGGCGGTCTCCGCGTCCGTGGGAACCGCCCCTGAGAGCGGTGGAGTTGCGCCTCCGGAGGATGAACCGTTCACGGGCTCGGGGCCGCCCCCTCCGGGCGAACCGTTTGCCCACCGCGAGCCGTCCGTCGCCCCGAGCCCCGCCCGCCCCTGGGAACCTCCGGCGGCTGCGGCAGGCCCGGTCACCTTCCCGGTGGGACCGAAGCCTCCCGCGCAAGCCCCGAGCCGCACCACCGCGGTCCCGGCGCCCCGCCCGCCCCACGGGTCCGCGGGACCGCCGCCGTCCGTGCGTACCGACGCACCGGAGCAGACGGCGCCGGAACCACCCCCGCCGTCCACACCGGAGCCGTCCACACCCGCACCTGGACCCGTACCCGCCCCCGCCGCCGAAGCGCCCCGCGCCGTCGACTACGTGGGCGACGGCCCGCCCACCTACGACGCCGAGCCCACCGTGCTGCCCGCCGCCGACCCCGACGACCTGGCGGACCTGGTCGCCGACACCGTCCTCGACGGCGCGCGCTACGGCACGGCCACCCTGCGGGCGGTCTCCGTGCGCGGGGATTCCGCCCGGTACCGGGGCGAGCCGCGCAGGGACTCGTTGCTCACTGCCCGCTTCGGGACGGGCGACGGCGCCCTGATCCTGGTCGCCATGGCCACCGGCGCGCGGGCCACGCCCGGTGCCCACCGGGCGGCGGCCGACGCCTGCGCATGGATCGGCCGTGCCGTGGGCCGCAGTCACCAGCGGCTCGCCGAGGACATCAGGGCCGCCCGGCGCGGCGACCTGAAGAGCGGCCTGCACCGCCTCACCGACCGCAGCCTCGGCAAGCTCCGCGCGCAGGCCGCCGATCTGGGCATCGAGCCCGATGAGTACGCCGCGTCCCTGCGCTGTCTGCTGCTGCCCGCCGACCCCGCCTGCCGCACCCGCGTCTTCTTCGGCGCCGGCGGCGGCGGACTCTTCCGCCTCCGTGACGGGGAGTGGCAGGACATAGAGCCACGGGTCGCGGACCCCGCGGGCGAAGCGGGACCTCCCGTCGTCGGCTTCGGCTCGGTGCCTTCGGAGACCCCCGATGGCGACCGTCTCACCATGGACATGGGGATCATCACGCCGCCGAGTCCCTACGAACCGGCACCGGAGCCGCCGCCCCGCGAGCCGTTCCGCTTCCGCGCCTCCGTCGCCCGCCCGGGTGACGCCCTGCTGCTCTGCAGCGGAGGCCTCGCCGAGCCGCTGCGGGGCGAGCCCGACCTCGCGGGACACCTCACCGAGCGGTGGTCGGACGCCGGTCCGCCCGGCCTCGCGGAGTTCCTCGCGGACATCCAGGTCAGGGTCAAGGGGTACGCGGACGACCGGACCGCGGCCGCCGTTTGGGAGGCGTGAGGGCCAGCACTGTGAATTCATGGACCCCAAGAGCGTCAAGGGGACTGAAGGGTTCGTGAAGCCATGGCCAAGCAGAACGTCGCCGAACAGTTCGTCGACATCGTCGTCCGCGCGGGCGTCAAGCGCCTGTACGGAGTCGTGGGCGACAGCCTGAACCCGGTGGTGGACGCGATCAGGCGCACCAAGGGACTTGACTGGGTGCAGGTGCGCCACGAGGAGACCGCCGCCTTCGCCGCCGGCGCCGAGGCCCAGATCACCGGGAGCCTCGCCGCCTGCGCCGGTTCCTGCGGGCCCGGCAACCTCCACCTGATCAACGGCCTGTACGACGCGCACCGCTCCATGGCCCCGGTCCTCGCCCTCGCCTCGCACATCCCTTCGAGCGAGATCGGTCTCGGCTACTTCCAGGAGACGCACCCCGACCAGCTCTTCCGCGAGTGCAGCCACTACAGCGAGATGATCTCCAACCCGAAGCAGATGCCCCGTCTGCTCCAGACCGCCATCCAGCACGCGATCGGCCAGAGCGGCGTCAGCGTGGTCACGCTGCCGGGAGACGTCGCCGACAAGGCCGCTCCCGACAAGGCCGCCGAGACCGCCCTCGTCACATCGCGCCCCTCCGTGCGCCCGGGTGACGCGGAGATCGAGAAGCTCGCCGCGCTGATCGACGACGCCGACAAGATCACCCTCTTCTGCGGCAGCGGCACGGCCGGCGCGCACGCCGAGGTCATGGAGTTCGCCGAGAAGATCAAGTCGCCGGTGGGCCACGCCCTGCGCGGCAAGGAATGGATTCAGTACGACAATCCGTACGACGTCGGCATGAGCGGCCTCCTCGGCTACGGCGCCGCGTACGAGGCCACCCACGAGTGCGACCTCCTGATCCTGCTCGGCACGGACTTCCCGTACAACGCCTTCCTGCCCGACGACGTCAAGATCGCCCAGGTCGATGTGCGCCCCGAGCGGCTCGGCCGCCGCTCCAAGCTGGACCTCGCCGTCTGGGGCGACGTACGCGAGACCCTGCGCTGTCTCACCCCGCGCGTCACGCCGAAGAGCAACCGCAAGTTCCTCGACAAGATGCTGAAGAAGCACGCGGACGCGCTCGAAGGTGTCATCAAGGCGTACACGCGCAAGGTCGAGAAGCACATCCCGATCCATCCCGAGTACGTCGCGTCCGTGGTCGACGAACTCGCCGCCGACGACGCCGTGTTCACCGTCGACACGGGCATGTGCAACGTCTGGGCGGCCCGCTACATCTCACCGAACGGCAAGCGCCGCATCATCGGCTCCTTCAGCCACGGCTCGATGGCCAACGCCCTGCCGCAGGCGATCGGCGCCCAGTTCACCAACCGCAAGCGCCAGGTCATCTCCATGTCGGGCGACGGCGGATTCTCCATGCTGATGGGCGACTTCCTCACCCTGGTCCAGTACGACCTGCCGGTGAAGATCGTCCTGTTCAACAACTCCTCCCTGGGCATGGTCGAGTTGGAGATGCTGGTGGCAGGACTCCCGTCGTTCGGCACCGCCAACCACAACCCCGACTTCGCCGCCGTGGCCCGCGCCGCCGGTGCCTACGGAGTGCGCGTGGAGAAGCCCAAGCAGCTCGCGGGCGCCCTGAAGGACGCCTTCGCGCACAAGGGCCCCGCCCTCGTCGACATCGTCACCGACCCGAACGCCCTCTCCATCCCGCCCAGGATCAGCTCCGAGATGGTGACCGGCTTCGCGCTCTCCGCCAGCAAGATCGTCCTGGACGGCGGGGTCGGCCGCATGGTCCAGATGGCACGCTCCAACCTCCGGAACGTGCCCCGTCCCTGATGGTCCGTCACCTCACCGGAGTCAGCCGCAACGTCAGGATCTGGAACGGCCGCAGATCGAGCGCAAGACCCGCGCCGCCGATGTCGGCAGGGCCGAGCGGCCGCTCCAAGAGATCCGTCACCCGGGCCGCGCTCACCGCGAACGACGTGGTGAGCGCGGCCGCCGCGCGCCCGCCCCGCGACTCGTAGAGCCGCACCACGACATCGCCGCTCCCGTCGTCCGCGAGCTTCACCGACTCCACGGTCACGGCCGGATTGTCGACGCTCACAAGGGACGGAAGGACGGGCGCGTCGGCCACCCGCAGCGGCAGATTCAGCGCGAGACCCTCCGCGACCGCGTCGCCCGTCGTCGCACCGGGCAGCAGTGCGTACGTGAACCGGTGCGCACCCAGATCCGTCTCCGGGTCCGGGCTGTGCGGGGCGCGCAGGAGCGTGAGCCGCACGGTGGTGCCGAGCCCGTCCGCGTGCGGTGCGCGCGTCACATCATGGCCGTACGTCGAGTCGTTGAGCACCGCGACGCCGTACGTATCCTCGGCGACCCGCAGCCACCGGTGCGCGCAGATCTCGAAACGGGCCGCGTCCCAGCCGGTGTTGGCGTGGGTCGCCCGGTGCACATGCCCGAACTGGATCTCGGCGGCGGACCGTTCGGCGTGCACATCCAGCGGGAAGGCGGCCTTGAGTACCTTTTCCGACTCACGCCAGTCGACGTCCGTGACCACGTCGACGCGCCGGCTGCCCGCGGCGAGCCGGATCTCCTGCGTGATGCGCGAGTCCCCGAAGACCCGCACCACGCGGACGGCGAGCCGCAGCGGCCCGTCCTCCACAAGCTCTACGGACTCGGCGTCCGTGAGGTCGGTGTGCGTGTTGCGGTAGTGCCGGTCGAGGTCCCAGGCGTCGTAGTGCGTGGGATGGTCGGGGTGCAGCTGGAGAAGATTGCCGCGCGAACCGGGCGAGAGGACCTCGCGGTCGGCGTCGAGATCGCGTACGGAGGTCAGGAGCCCGTCCGCGTCGACCCTGACACGGAGGTGTTCGTTCGCCAACTCGATTGCACCATCGGTGAGTTGAGCGGTGACACCGGCGCCCGGCGCGCGGGTGTGTCCTGCCGCCACCGCCAGGCTCTGCGTGCCGAGGGCCGGGACGTCGACGTGTACCAGGGCCCCGTCGTCGGTCGTGACGACCTCGCTGCGGGCGTACGGCGACGCGTTGAGCGCGGCGGGCTCGCCCGCGCCGAGGGAACGTACCGCGTCGGCGGTGATCTCATCGAGCTCGGCAAGCACCCGTGCGTAGGTGTCGCGGGCCTCCCGGTGCACCCAGGCGATCGACGAGCCCGGCAGGATGTCGTGGAACTGGTGCAGGAGTACCGTCTTCCACAGCCGGTCGACGGCCTCGTACGGGTAGGCGTACGAAGGGTCCCGCAGCGAGGCCGCCGTGCACCACAACTCGGCCTCGCGCAGGGCGTGTTCGCTGCGGCGGTTGCCGCGCTTGGTCGCCGCCTGCGTGGTGTACGTCGCCCGGTGCAGCTCCAGATAGAGCTCGCCGGACCAGACAGGCGCCCGCTCCCCGTACTCCTCCTCGGCGGCCGCGAAGAACGCCGATGGCCGCTCGATCTCGACGCGCGGCGAACCCTCAAGGGAGCGAAGGCGTCGCGCCCGCTCCATCATCTCGCGGGTGGGGCCGCCCCCGCCGTCGCCCCAGCCGAACGGCACAAGGGAGCGGGACGCACGGCCCTTCTCGGTGAAGTTGCGCTCCGCATGGGCCAGTTCGGCGCCGTGGAACTGCGAGTTGTACGTGTCCACCGGCGGGAAGTGCGTGAAGACGCGGGTGCCGTCGATGCCCTCCCACCAGAAGGTGTGGTGCGGCATCTTGTTGGACTGGTTCCAGCTCAGCTTCTGGGTGAGGAACCAGCGGACGCCCGCCAGCTTCGCCAACTGCGGGAAGGCGGCGGTGTATCCGAAGGAGTCCGGCAGCCAGATCTCCTCCGTCTCGACGCCGAGCTCCTCGCGGAAGAACCGCATCCCGTGCGTGATCTGCCGCGCGAGCGCCTCACCGCCCGGCATGTTGGCGTCCGACTCGACCCACATCGAGCCCACCGGCGCCCAAGTGCCGTCCGTCACCGCCTTCTTGATGCGCTCCCAGATGTGCGGCTGGTGCTCCTTCACCCAGGCGTACTGCTGGGCCTGCGAGCAGGCGAAGACCAGCTCCGGATACTCATCGGCCAGCGCCGTCACATTGGCGAAGGTGCGGGACGCCTTGCGCACCGTCTCGCGCAGCGGCCACAGCCAGGCCGAGTCGATGTGCGCGTGCCCGGCCGCCGATACGCGGTGCGCGCTGGCGTGGGCGGGGCTCGCGAGGACCCCGGCGAGCTCGGCGCGGGCGGCCGCGGCCGTGCCCGGCACGTCGTGCAGATCGAGCGCGTCGAGCGCCCGCTCCAGGGCCCGCAGGATCTCGTGGCGGCGCGGCCGGGCCGGGTCCAGCTCGTACATCAGCTCCGAGAGGACCTCGATGTCCAGGGCAAGACGCCAGGCCTCCTCGTTCAGTACGGCGAGATCGGCAGAGGCGAATCGGTAGATGGGCCGATCGCCCGCGGTCAGTACGTCGCCGAGCGGCGTCGGCTCGAAGTCACGCAGAACGACCGGATTGGCCGCTGCCTCAAGGAGCAGATGCACCGCCTCACCGCCCTGCGCGGGAGCCGCCACGGGGATGTGCCGGTTGCGCGGGTGAACACCCTTCAGAGGAACACCCGAAGCGTCGTACACCAGACCCTCGGCCTGGAAACCGGGCCCGTCACCGGTGAACCCGGGATCGACGACCACCTCGACGCGCCGCCCGCGCCATGCGTCGGGCACCTGCCCCCGCAGCCGGAACCAACTGGTTGACCAGGGACTTCCCCACTCCGTCCCGGCCTCGAAAGGCGCATACGACGCTTCCAGTGCCTCGGCGACGGGCACGGGCTCGCCCGGGGCGTGCCAGACCGAGAGGGTGAGCGGCACACGGTCCGTGTACTGGGCGGGGCGGATGAACTGCCGCAGGGCGCGCTCCAGGCGTCCCTCCACCAGCAGTCGGTCGTCGTGCACGGCGGCTCCTCGTCAGGCTCGGACGGGACTGATCCACCGCTTCACTTCCCCGCCGGACGGGGGTGCATCCGTTCCGATGGTTGATTGATGGACATGAGTGCCGCCGACCGGGTGGGGCATGCATTCCGTGAACGCGTTCGAGCAGGAAGGAACTGGACTCGTTTTGTGGGCGGGGGTCATGACAAGGCAAGTGCGAGGGGGTGGTCCCAGTCGATCCGGGGCTGCTTCACCGAAGATAAGGGACGAGCCGACCGACGACATGGTGGGAGAGTCCGACCGGGCTCAACTCCGGCGCAGATTGGGGCGATCAGACCTACGGGCGGTGTCCGAGGTGCGCGGGGCGCTGCGTGAACTCCTGCGGTCCTGGGGCAAACCGGGAAGATCCGAGATAGCCGAGCTGCTGACCAGCGAACTGGTCACGAACGCACTGGTGCACACCGATCACGACGCGATCCTGACGGCGACCGTGGGGCCGGGACGGCTGCGGGTCGAGGTCAGGGACTTCGTGGGGCGCCGCCCCAAGCTGCGCCTACCGAACGCCGACGACGGTACGCACGGCAGAGGCCTGGTCCTCGTGCAATCCCTCGCCGACGCCTGGGGCGTGCGGGCGCACGGGGTGGGGAAGGTGGTGTGGTTCGAACTGGACGGCGGCCCGGTGTGACCCGGACCGCCGACCGTTACCCGCCCTGCATCAACCGAACTGCTGCTCAAGGTCCTTGAGCTTCTGCTCCAGGGAGTCGAGCCTCGGCAGCGTCTGTGTGTCGTCCTCGGCCGTGAGGTCGACCGTCACCGGCATGGCGGCCTCAGAACCGCTCCTGACGGCCTGGAGGGAGGGTCGGGAGCGCAGCGCCAGCTGTTCCTGCGGCGCTATGGCAGGGTCCGCGCCGACCTGCGCGGACCCGGCGGCCGGTGCCACGGCCTGCATGTCGACCTGGCGTCCGCCGCGTCCGGGCAGGGCGCGGTGGCCCCGGCTGATCGCCTTGAGCTGCGCACGCTCCAGCTTCTCCCGGTCACGCCTGCGCGTGCGGGTCTGCTCCTTCTCGCGCCGGTCCTCGCGGACCTCCTCGACCGCCTCGTCCAGGGTGCGTACGCCTTCGAGGAGCATCAGCGACCAGGCGCCGAAGGTCTCGCGCGGCGCGCGCAGCCAGCGCACGATGCGGATCTGCGGCAACGGCCGCGGCACCAGGCCCTGTTCACGCAGCGCCGCACGGCGGGTCTGCTTCAGCGCGCGGTCGAAGAGCACCGCCGCCGAGAGCGACATCCCCGCGAAGAACTGCGGGGCGCCCGCGTGGCCCAGGCCCCTGGGTGCGTGCACCCAGTTGAACCAGGCGGCCGCGCCGGCGAACGTCCACACGAGGAGCCGCGAGCCGAGCGCCGCGTCCCCGTGGCTCGCCTCGCGCACGGCGAGCACGGAGCAGAACATCGCCGCGCCGTCGAGCCCGAACGGGACCAGGTACTCCCAGCCGCCGGACAGGTTCAGGTTCTGCCGGCCGAAGCCGACAAGGCCGTGGAAGGAGAGTGCGGCGGCGACCGCCGCACAGCAGAAAAGCAGTACGTACGAAGCCGAGCCATAGACCGCTTCCTTGCGCCTGCGGCGCTCCTCGCTGCGTTCCCACGATTCGTCGCTGGAGGCACCGGCGGCCGCCTTCTGCCCGGCCCGCTTGCCGCGTGCGAGCACCGCCACCGCCACCAGCATGCCCAGGAGCAGGACGCAGCCGGGAAGCAGCCAGTCCAGCGATATGTCGGTCAGTCTCATCTGGGGTCCCTTGCGTCGCGGTAGGGCGTTCGGGCGCCATAGTGACCCAATCCCGGTGGCCCTCAGAGGGGTTTCGGGGCAAGAGAACGCCTTGGGAGGTGCAAAGGGGTGCGGCGCGCGCCGTTTTGCTCGAACTCAGCGGCCAGGAGGGCAAGTTGAGTTCGATTAAACGGACACGAAAGGGTGGTTCAGGGGGAAGTGGCTGAGGTTTTGGAGACCGTGGGGGCGCTGGGGGGCGGTCAGGCCGCGGCGCTGAGCCGTGCGACGCGCTCCGTGTCGCAGGTGCGCGGGCAGGTCACACAGGTGTCCTCGGGGCGCAGCGTGTAGAACATGCAGCAGCTCGCGCGGTCGCGGGTGGGCAGGGACTCGCCGTTCGGCCCCGTCAGCTCCCGGAACCCGGCCGTTCCGACGTACGGCTTGGTGGCGCCCGGCAGCAGCAGCTCGAGCTCCGCCGTGGCGCGCTGCTCCTCGCCCAGGAGGTGGGCGATGTACCAGAGGCCCTCGACGATCTCGTCGGTGGCGACGCTCCACAGGGCGCGCGAGCGGCGCCGCATCCGGGGCCCGAAGGCGTCGAGCAGCGGTCCCAGGTGCTCGGCGACGGCCGCCCGCACCTCCGCGCGCAGCGCCTCCTCGTCGGGTACGACACGGGCGCCGGGCAGGGTCGCGGCCGGATCGCCAGGCAGGCAGGCGAAGCCCGCGTCGCGGACGGCCATCCGGCCCAGGGTGCGCTGGAAGGCGACGTTCTGTACGGGGTAGCGGGGGACTCTGCGGTGCAGGAACCACGGAATGGTGATCAGGAGCGTGGCCGGCCAGGCGTAGCGGTGCAGCCCGAAGCTGGCGATGACGTCCGGACGCCCCGCCTGCCCGTAGTCCTTCATGACCTGTGTCTCGTCCCACGCCAGAAACGCGTCGAGGTCGGCCCCGTCCTCCGCGAGCCGGGCGGCGGTGACCCAGCCGTCGCCCTGTGGGGCCTCCTCCGCGCCGCCGAGCTCGGTCACACGCAGTCCGGGGAACACCTCGGTGAGGCGGGCGTACGCGTCCGCGAGGGCGCTCGGGGCGCGCTTCGCCAAGGCGGGAACGTGCATAGGGGGACCACCGAATCACGATCGATTGCAGGTTAGCCTTACCTTACCCGATGTGATCGAGGTTTCAACGGCGGTGCTGTCCGCCTATGGTGCCTCTCGTACCTTTCGGACCGAGCGGACTATGGGTGGACCTCGTGGAGCAGGCCAGAGCGCATGACGCGTACCGCCTTGCCGTCCGTGTGCCGGAGCAGCCGCGGTCGGGCTCGGCGCGGGGTGAGCACACGCACGCGGAGGCTGAGGCCGAGCCGTCCGCGCCGGTCGTGCCGCCTGCGCCGCCCGCGCCGCGCAAGCAGGTGCAGCGGAGCTCGGTCCGCGGTCAGGTGCTCGACGCGCTGCGCGCCGCGCTGGTCGGCGGTGAGCTCGCGCCCGGTGAGGTGTACTCCGCGCCGGTGCTCGGCGAGCGCTTCGGGGTCTCCGCCACTCCCGTGCGCGAGGCGATGCAGCAGCTCGCCATCGAGGGCGCGGTCGAGGTCGTGCCGAACCGTGGTTTCCGGGTGACCGAGCGGAGCGCTCGGGAGCTGGGGGAGCTTGCGGAGGTGCGGGCGCTGATCGAGGTGCCGGTGATGTTGCGGCTTGCCCGTACGGTGCCTGCCGCGCGGTGGTGCGAGTTGCGGCCGCTGGCGGAGGCGAGTGTGGTGGCGGCGGCGGGTGGAGACCTCGCCCGCTACGCGGAGTCGGACCGGGCCTTTCACCGGGCGGTGCTTGGCCTCTCCGGGAATCAGCAGCTGGTGCAGGTGGCGGACGATCTTCACCGGCGATCGCAGTGGCCGCTGGTCAGCGGCCCCGTCTCGGGGCGCCGCGCCGACCTCATCGCCGACGCGGCGGAGCACACGGCCCTGCTTGAGGCCCTGGTGGCCCGCGACCTGGCCGTCGTCCAGTCCTTGGTGCGGGAGCATTTCGCGGGGGCGGGGGGCTAGTGGGGGGCGGGGGGCCCTGCGGGGCCTTCCCCAATCCCACCCCTTCCCGGCTGTGACAATTTGCGGCTCCGCCGCGTGGTCCGGCTGCGCCGCGTGGTCCGGCTTCGCCGGCCGCGAGGTGGCCGTCGATCACCGCCTTCGGCGAGTTCGTCCTCAAACTCCCCCAAGCTCTTAAAGAGCAGGGGGACCCCCTCGACGGGCTGAGAAGGCCACTGCCGGGTAAACGGGTGGGTGGGTGGGAAAGATCCGTCGCGAAGCGGCGGTCTTGAGCGGGGTCTGGGGCGCAGCCCCAGGTTTCGGGAACCCGCCCCAACCTCACGCCGCCGGTGCCGGCGGCGACAAATGCTGGGCCAGCCATGACGGGACCCCGCCCATCAGGCGGAACAGGCGGGCCGCCTCGGCCCGTAGGCGGCCCGCCTCCGGTTCCGGCTCCGCGTCCGCCAGAGCGGCCAACGCGGGGGCCGTGCCGACCAGATAGCCCAGCTCCTCGCGGATGCGGAGGGACTCGGAGAAGCCGTGCCGTGCCTCCGCCAACTCGCCCTCCCGCAGGGCGAGTCCGGCCAGATGTCGCCACGTGAAGGACAGGAGCAACGAGTCGCCGTGCGCCGTGGCCCCGGCATGCGCCCGCCGGTAGGCGGCCCGCGCCGCCTGCGGTGAGTCCGCGAGATGCTCGGCGACAAGACCGCGACGGAAGTCGAGGAGAGGCCGCCCCGAGGCGTTCGGGGCGAGCAACGCCGCCGCACGCCCCAGCGCCGTACGCGCCTCGTCCGCCCGGTCCCGGACCCCGAGCACCGTCGACGCGTACGCCAACTGCCCCCGCTCGCACGCCGCCGCGCCCCGGTCGTCGTCCTCGACGGCCAGCGCCTCCGCCGTACGCAGCCCGTCCTCGGCCTCGCTCCACCCGCCCCCGGTGAACAGGCAGCACTCCACGAGGAGTGACGTTCTTTGGAGGGCCGCCGCCGCCCCCTCCCGGGAGGCGAGCAGTGCGGCCGCGTCGGTCCAACAGCCGCGCGAGCGCAGCCGCCATACCGCGGTCTGGAGTGGATCGTCCCCTGCAGTCGTTCCGGTACCAGACATGGCGGTATGCGCCACGTTGCCCTCCCCGAGCACGCCATTGAGCTGTTGAGTCGTGGGCGCATCTCAGCACGGATCGACACGTCCGGCCAAGGGGCTGGGTGAAAGATTTCACAAAGGGTGGGTCATGGAAGGGGTTTGAGAGTCGGGCCCGCTGTCAGCTCATGCGCAGTGCCAGGAAGAAATCGAGCTTGTCCTCGAGGCGCGAAAGGTCACGACTCGTCAACTGCTCGATACGGCCGACGCGGTAGCGCAACGTGTTGACGTGCAGGTGCAGCCGCGCAGCGCAGCGCGTCCACGAACCGTCGCAGTCGAGGAACGCCTCCAGCGTGGGGATGAGCTCCGCGCGGTGGCGCCGGTCGTAGTCCCGCAGCGGGTCGAGGAGGCGGGCCGTGAACGCCCTGCGGACGTCGTCCGGCACGAAGGGGAGCAGAAGTACGTGCGAGGCCAGTTCCTGGTGGCCGGCCGCGCAGACCCGGCCGGGGCGCGCCGCGGCGACCCGGCGGGCGTGCCGGGCCTCCTCCAGGGCGCCGCGCAGGCCCTCCGCCGAGTGCACGGACGCGCTGACGCCCAGGGTCAGGCGGCCGTCGCCGTCGAGGCCCGCCGACAAGGGGTCGCGGACGGATTCGAGGAGGGAATCTGCGAGCAGGCCTGTCTCCGAGCCGTCGTGTTCCGAGGACACCGCGGGCAGCGGCACGAGCGCGATCGCCTCGTCACCCGTATGGGCCACCGCGATCCGGTCGGAGGGCTCGGGGCCCGCCGACAGCGGGTCCACGAGGATCTCCTCCAGGAGGGACTGGGCCACCGGGCCGCCCTCGATCTCGTCGCCTTCCCACTCGACGCGGGCCACCACGACCTGCCAGTGCGGCGCCGCACCGAGGCCGGGAAGGAGCACCGGGGCGGCCACCCGGAGGCGTGCGGCGATCTCCGCCGGGGCCGCGCCCGTCTGGACCAGTTCGAGCACCTCCTGGGCGAGGCGGCGGCGCACCGTGCGGGCGGCGTCCCGCCGGTCCCGCTCGACCGCGATCAGCTGGGTCACGCCCTGCAGCAGGTCGAGCCGCTCCTCGGGCCAGTCGCCCGCGTCGGCCTCGACCGCCAGGAGCCAGTCCGACAGGATCGTCTCGCGCACGTCACGGGAGGCCGCCGTACCCGCGCCCGCGGAAGTCGACGCCCGCCCGCTGCTCCGAATGGGGAACAGCGAGTACGTGACGCCGTCCACCACGACCCGGTGCGGCCCGCGCCGCCCGGTGCGCGCCGCCGCCAGGTGCTCGCCCGCAAGGCGCGCGCAGACCTCGCTGGACAGGGCGGGCCCCGCCGCGCTGGAGCCCGCGATGGCGCGGCCCGCAGGGGAGAGCACCCAGGCCCGCAGGTCCAGGTCGGAGCCGAGCAGGTCGAGGACGACATCGGGGCCACCGCCCGCCGGGCCCGAGGTCATCAGGCGGCGGTGTCGGTCGACGACCGCCGCGAGGTCACCGGCCCGCTCGCCGGAGACCTGACGTACGACGTGCTCGGTGATCGTCGCGAAGGCGACCCGCTCGTTGACCGCGAACAGCGGCAGGCGGTGCCGGGCGCAGGCCTCCACGATGTCGTCGGGGATGTCGCCGAGCTCGGCCTCGCCGGCGGCGAGCGCGGCCACTCCGGCGCTCGCCAGGATCCGTACGAAAGGTTCCGTGTCCGAGGCGTCGTGGCGCCAGGCGAGGCCCGTGAGGACCAGCTCGCCGCCGGTGAGGTAGCGGCTGGGGTCCCGCAGGTCGGTGGTCATCACACCGCGCACCGTGCGGTCCAGCTCGTCCTCACCGCCGAGCAGCCGCAGGCCCAGCGCGTCGGTGTCAAGGAGTGCGCGCAGCCGCATGGTGTCGTCGCCGCCGATCTGTCTCGAATGGGATGTACATGCAGTCCCCGTCCGGCTACCCGGCGTGGTGGGTCGTCGGGCGCCCGGGGTTTCCAGGGGGAAGCCGCGAGGCTACTGAGGACCGTTCTTCATACGAATCTACAAGACGCGCGGCTTGGCCAGCCAACTCCTTCATGGTTTCGGTGACTGACCCCATCGGACGGCCTGGCGGTGTACTTGCTCCACTCCGCGTTAACAGCACATGAACGAGCAGTCGAGAGGCCTCCGGCCCGGCTTGGCTGGATCACCTCCACCGAACGACCCACGATACGAAGAAGAGAGCCTCATGGACTTCCTTCGCCCCGCCAGCTGGGAGGAGGCGCTCGCCGCGAAGGCCGAGCACCCCACCGCTGTGCCGATTGCGGGTGGCACCGATGTGATGGTCGAGATCAACTTCGACCACCGTCGTCCCGAGTACCTGCTTGACCTCAACCGCATCGTCGAGCTGCGCGAGTGGGAGGTGGGCGAGGAGACGGTCCAGCTGGGCGCCTCCGTCCCGTACACCCAGATCATGGAGGAGCTGCGCACCGAGCTTCCCGGTCTCGCGCTCGCGTCGCACACGGTCGCATCGCCGCAGATCCGTAACCGCGGCGGCGTCGGCGGCAACCTGGGCACGGCGTCCCCGGCGGGTGACGCCCACCCGGCGCTGCTCGCCGCCGGCTGCGAGGTCGAGGTGGAGTCCGTACGCGGCTCGCGCCTCATCCCGATCGACGACTTCTACACTGGTGTCAAGCGCAATGCGCTGGCCCCCGACGAGCTGATCAAGTCCGTCCACATCAAGAAGGCGGACGGCCCGCAGCAGTACTCGAAGGTCGGCACCCGCAACGCGATGGTCATCGCCGTGTGCGCCTTCGGCATCGCCCTGCACCCCGAGACCCGGACGGTACGGACGGGCATCGGCTCCGCCGCCCCGACCCCGATCCGGGCCAAGGCCGCCGAGGAGTTCCTGAACGCGGCGCTCGAGGAGGGTGGCTTCTGGGACAGCAAGAAGATCATCACCCCCTCGATCGCCAAGCAGTTCGCGGAGCTCGCCTCCGGCGCCGCCAACCCGATCGACGACGTACGTGGCACGGCGAGCTACCGCCGGCACGCCGTCGGCATCATGGCCCGCCGCACGCTCGGCTGGACCTGGGAGACGTACCGCGGCAAGGGCCGCAGCACTGAGGGAGTCGCGTAATGCGTGTCAACTTCACGGTCAATGGCCGTCAGCAGGAAGCCGATGACGTCTGGGAGGGCGAGTCCCTTCTGTACGTGCTGCGCGAGCGCATGGGGCTTCCCGGTTCGAAGAACGCCTGCGAGCAGGGCGAGTGCGGTTCCTGCACCGTCCGTCTCGACGGTGTGCCGGTGTGTTCGTGTCTGGTCGCGGCCGGACAGGTGGAGGGCCGTGAGGTCGTCACCGTCGAGGGCCTCGCCGACTTCGCCAAGCAGCGCGCGGAGCACGGCGGTTGTGCGTCCGGCGCCTGCGGTGTCTCCCTGGACAGCGCCCAGCGCTGGCAGGCCGAGGGCACCGACGGCCAGACCGGCGAGGGCACCGAACTCTCCCCGGTCCAGCAGGCGTTCATCGACGCCGGTGCCGTCCAGTGCGGCTTCTGCACCCCCGGTCTGCTCATCGCGGCCGACGAGATGCTGGAGCGCAACCCGCAGCCGACCGACGCGGACATCCGCGAGGCGCTCTCCGGCAACCTCTGCCGTTGCACGGGTTACGAGAAGATCCTGGACGCGGTCCGCCTCGCGGCCGCCCGTCAGGATCGTCAGGAAGAGGCGGTCTGACCATGGGATCCACCCGTACGACCGGAGCCCCCACCAAGATCACCCAGGGTTCCCAGACCAAGGGCGGCATCGGCGAGTCGACGCTGCGCCCCGACGGCACCCTGAAGGTCACCGGAGAGTTCGCGTACTCCTCGGACATGTGGCACGAGGACATGCTGTGGGGCCAGGCCCTGCGCTCCACCGTGGCGCACGCCGAGATCGTGTCGATCGACACCTCCGAGGCCCTCGCGATGAGCGGCGTCTACGCCGTCATGACGTACGACGACCTGCCGGCCGAGATGAAGAACTACGGCCTGGAGATCCAGGACACGCCGGTTCTCGCGCACGGCAAGGTCCGCCACCACGGTGAGCCGGTCGCCCTCGTGGCCGCCGACCACCCGGAGACCGCGCGCCGCGCCGCCGCGAAGATCAAGGTCGAGTACCGGGAGCTGCCGGTCATCACGGACGAGGCGTCCGCGCTCGCTCCCGATGCCGTGCTCGTGCACGAGGGCCGCACCGACAGCCACATGGGCCATGTCCCGCACCCGAACATCGTGCACCGCCAGCCGATCATCCGCGGCAACGCGGACGAGGCGGCCAAGAAGGCCGACGTCATCGTCAAGGGCGAGTACACCTTCGGCATGCAGGACCAGGCCTTCCTAGGCCCGGAGTCCGGCCTCGCCGTGCCGTCCGAGGACGGCGGCGTGGAGCTGTACGTCGCCACCCAGTGGCTGCACTCCGACCTCGAACAGATCGCCCCCGTCCTCGGCCTGCCCGAGGAGAAGGTGCGCATGACGCTCTCCGGCGTCGGCGGTGCCTTCGGCGGTCGCGAGGACATCTCGATGCAGATCCACGCGTGCCTCCTGGCCCTGCGCACGGGCAAGCCGATCAAGATCGTCTACAACCGCTTCGAGTCCTTCTTCGGCCATGTGCACCGCCACCCGGCGAAGCTCACCTACGAGCACGGCGCCACCAAGGACGGCAAGATCACGCACATGAAGTGCCGGATCGTGCTCGACGGCGGCGCGTACGCCTCCGCCTCCCCGGCCGTGGTCGGCAACGCGTCCTCGCTGAGCGTGGGCCCGTACGTGATCGACGACGTCGACATCGAGGCCGTCGCGCTCTACAGCAACAACCCGCCCTGCGGCGCCATGCGCGGCTTCGGCGCCGTCCAGGCGTGCTTCGCCTACGAGGCGCAGATGGACAAGCTCGCCGACAAGCTGGGCATGGACCGGGTCGAGTTCCGGCAGCTCAACGCCATGGAGCAGGGGACCATCATGCCGACCGGGCAGCCGGTCGACTCCCCGGCACCGGTCGCCGAACTGCTGCGCCGCGTCAAGGAGATGCCGCTGCCGCCCGAGCGTCAGTGGGAGTCCAGCGAGGGCTCCGACGTACGGCAGCTGCCCGGCGGTCTGTCCAACACCACGCACGGCGAAAGCGTCGTACGAGGCATCGGCTACGCGGTCGGCATCAAGAACGTCGGCTTCTCCGAGGGCTTCGACGACTACTCGACCGCCAAGGTGCGCATGGAGGTCGTCGGCGGCGAGCCCGTCGCCACCGTGCACACCGCGATGGCCGAGGTCGGCCAGGGCGGCGTCACCGTGCACGCCCAGATCGCCCGCACCGAGCTCGGTGTCACGCAGGTGACCATCCACCCGGCCGACACCCAGGTGGGCTCGGCAGGGTCGACGTCCGCGTCCCGTCAGACGTACGTCACCGGCGGCGCCGTCAAGAACGCCTGTGAGCTGGTGCGCGAGAAGGTCCTGGAGATCGGCCGGCGCAAGATGGGCTCGTACCACCCGGCGTGGGCGACGGCCGAACTCCTTCTCGAAGGCGGCAAGGTCGTCACCGACGGAGGCGAGGTCCTCGCCGATCTCGTCGACGTACTGGAGGACGAGACCGTCGAGATCGAGGAGGAGTGGCGCCACCGGCCCACCGTCGCCTTCGACCTCGTCACCGGACAGGGCAACGGCCACGTCCAGTACACCTTCGCCGCGCACCGCGCCGTCGTCGAGGTCGACACCGAACTCGGCCTGGTCAAGGTCATCGAACTGGCCTGCGCCCAAGACGTCGGCAAGATGCTCAACCCGCTCTCCGTCGTCGGCCAGATCCAGGGCGGCACCATCCAGGGCATGGGCATCGCGGTGATGGAGGAGATCGTCGTCGACCCCAAGACGGCGAAGGTCAGGAACCCCTCCTTCACGGACTATCTGCTCCCCACCATCCTCGACACGCCGACCATCCCCGTCGACGTGCTCGAACTCGCCGATGAGCACGCCCCGTACGGGCTCCGTGGCATCGGCGAGGCTCCGACCCTTTCGTCGACTCCGGCCGTCCTCGCGGCGATCCGGAACGCGACGGGCCTGGAGCTGAACAGGACGCCGGTACGCCCGGAGCACCTCACCGGCGTCTGATCCCACCAACTCTCCGGGCGGCGTGTGCCTCCCTTGGAACGTCACACTTCCGCTTGCCCGTGCCGCCCGGAGATCGCAAGTACCGCACCGCTCGCGGTCAGCGCAGTACCCACGCAGTACCCCCGCTCTCAGGAGCCCCAGTTCGTCTCGGGCCGTCCCCCGGGTCGTGCAGCCAACGCACCATCCCAAATCCCGCAGTCTCCACAGGTCAACCCATCTGAACCACCTGTTGCGGGTGCCCCTTTGAACCTTGGGAGTTAGGCACCATGACCCAGCAGTCAACGGAGCCGAAGACCACGGCAGAGGACGCGGGCAACGGCTCACGCGTCCCGGCCGGCAGGTCCTGGCTCGACCGGTACTTTCACATATCCCTGCGGGAATCCACGGTCGCGCGTGAGGTGCGCGGCGGAATCACCACCTTCATGGCGATGGCGTACATCGTCCTGCTCAACCCGCTGATCCTGTCCGGCAAGGACGTGGCCGGGGACACCATGGGCCAGAAGGCCCTGGTCACCGCGACGGCGCTCGCCGCGGCGGTCACCACCCTGCTGATGGGCTTCGTCGGCAAGGTGCCGCTCGCCCTCGCCGCCGGACTCTCCGTGTCCGGAGTGATCGCCTCGCAGGTCGCGCCTCAGATGACCTGGCCGCAGGCCATGGGCATGTGTGTGGCGTACGGCGTGGTGATCATGCTCCTGGTGGTCACCGGGCTCCGCGAGATGATCATGAACGCCATCCCGCTCGCCCTCAAACACGGCATCACCATGGGCATCGGCATGTTCATCGCCATCATCGGCCTGGTCAAGGGCGGCTTCGTCCACCCCGGCAAGGCGACCCCGCTCACGCTCGGCCCCGCCGGTGAACTCGCGGGCTGGCCCGTCCTGCTCTTCGCGGGCACCCTGCTCCTCATCTTCATGCTGCAGGCGCGCAACACCCCTGGCGCGATCCTGATCGGCATCGTCACCGGCACCATCGTGGCCGTCATCCTGAACGCCCTCGATGTGATCGACCCCAAGCAGTGGGCGAACGGCGCCCCCGAACTGCACGGCAGCGCGGTCTCCACACCAGACTTCTCGCTCCTCGGCGACGTCGAGTTCGGCGGCTGGGGCGACGTCGGCGCGATGACCGTCGGCATGATCGTCTTCACGCTCGTGCTCGCCGGCTTCTTCGACGCGATGGCCACCATCATCGGCGTCGGCACCGAGGCCAAGCTGGCCGACGACAAGGGCCGGATGCCCGGCCTGTCCAAGGCGCTGTTCATCGACGGCGCCGGCGGTGCCATCGGCGGTGTCGCGGGCGGCTCCGGCCAGACCGTGTTCGTCGAGTCGGCGACCGGCGTCGGTGAAGGCGCCCGTACGGGTCTCTCCTCGGTCGTCACCGGCCTGTTCTTCGCGGCCTGCCTCTTCTTCACGCCGGTCACCGCGATCGTGCCGCAGGAAGTCGCTTCCGCCGCCCTCGTCGTCATCGGAGCGATGATGATGATGAACGCCCGGCACGTCGACTGGGCCGACCGCGCCACCGCCATCCCGGTCTTCCTGACCGTCGTGCTCATGCCCTTCACGTACACCATCACGACCGGTGTCGCGGCGGGTGTCATCTCCTGGGTTGCCATCAAGGTCGCGCAGGGCAGGGCCCGCGAGATCGGGGCCTTCATGTGGGGCCTGACGGTGATCTTCATCGTCTACTTCGCCCTCAACCCCATCGAGAGCTGGCTGGGCGTCCACTAGGCGCCAAGCCCTCCACACACCCGTAGAACCTTTTAGGAGGCCGACATGCTGGACATCGCCGAAGAGCTGAACCGGTGGGTCGAGCAGGGACGTGACTTCGCCGTCGCCACCGTGGTGGCCGTCGGCGGCAGCGCGCCCCGGCAACCGGGAGCGGCGATGGCCGTCGACTCGGACGGCACGGCGATCGGATCGGTCTCCGGCGGGTGTGTGGAAGGCGCTGTCTACGACCTGTGTCAGCAGGCCCTCGAAGACGGCGAGAGCGTCGTCGAACGCTTCGGATACAGCGATGAGGACGCCTTCGCCGTGGGCCTGACATGCGGCGGCATCATTGACATCCTGGTCACCCCGGTCCGCGCGGATTCCTCCGCGCGGCCGGTTCTCGCCACCGCCCTTGCCGCCTCGGCGGCGGGGGAGGCGGCGGCCGTCGCCCGCATCACCTCCGGCCCCGCGGACCTGATGGGGCGCGCTCTTCTCGTACGTACCGAAGGGGCGTACGAGGGCGGGCTCGGCGGACATCCCGAGCTGGACCGGACCGCGGCCGAAGAGGCCCGCGCGATGCTGGACGCCGGACGCACCGGCACCGTCGAGATAGGGGAGGACGGCTCGCGCTGCGGGCAGCCGATCACCCTGCTCGTCGAGTCGAGCGTGCCGCCGCCCCGCATGATCGTGTTCGGGGCCATCGACTTCGCGTCCGCCCTTGTCCGCATGGGCAAGTTCCTCGGCTACCGCGTGACGGTGTGCGACGCGCGCCCCGTCTTCGCCACGAAGACCCGCTTCCCGGACGCCGACGAGATCGTCGTCGAGTGGCCGCACAAGTACCTGGAGGGCACGGAGGTCGACGGGCGGACCGTGCTGTGCGTGCTCACGCACGACGCCAAGTTCGACGTGCCGCTCCTTGAGATCGCCCTGCGGCTGCCCGTCGCCTACGTCGGTGCGATGGGTTCGCGCCGCACTCACGAGGACCGCAACAAGCGGCTGCGCGAGGTCGGTGTCACGGAGCTCGAACTGACCCGGCTCCGCTCGCCTATCGGCCTCGACCTCGGCGCCCGCACGCCGGAGGAGACGGCCCTCTCCATCGCCTCGGAGATCGTCGCCAACCGGCGCGGCGGCAGCGGCGTCTCGCTGATGGGCGCGCACACGCCGATCCACCACGACGGCTCGCGCAAGGCGGCGGGGCACATCGGTTCGGTCGCCTGACCACGGCTCAACTCCGGTGAGGTGACCGAGGTGGACCGCACCGACGGCGGGGAGGTCACCGACGTGGTCTTCTCGCCGGACTCGAGGTGGCTCGCCTGGTCACATCACATCCGTACCCCAACAAGGTGCGCCAGATCAGACTCGCGCACCTGGAGGACGGAACGGTGGTGAGGGCGACCGAGCCGCGGTTCAGCGACCGCTCGCCCGCGTTCACCGCGGACGGGTGCCATCCGGCCTTCCTGCCCGAGCGGAACTTCGAACCGACCCCGCAGGCGCACCTGCTGGGACCGGCGTTCGCGGCAGGCACCCGGCTCTACCTCCTGCCCCTTGCCGCTGACACACCGTCACCCTTCTCGCCGCACGACCCGCGCCCCGCTCCGGGCCCGCGGGAGACCTCATCGACCTGCGCGCGGCCGACGGCGGGGTGCTGTGGATCCGCAAGAACCCCAGCGGCGACTGGCTCGCGGGCCGCGGCACGCTGATGCGCTGGGACTTCGCGGCGGGCCGCGCCGGGCTCGACCGGCTCGCCGGACATCCCGTCGCGTCGCCGCCGCCCCCGGCGTGGTGACTTCCGCTGCGCCTTCCACCCTCCCTGCTACCTTGCGACACAAATCATTCGCTTTGTGTCGCAATGGGAGCCTGTGTGAAGGTCGCCTGCGTCGGCGGCGGGCCCGCCGCCCTGTACCTCTCGATCCTGCTCAAGCGGCAGGACCCGTCCCACGACATCACCGTCCATGAGCGGAACCCGGCCGGGTCCACGTACGGCTGGGGGGTGACCTACTGGGGCGGGCTGCTCGACAAGCTCCGGGCCGGGGACCCCGAGTCCGCGCACGCCGTCGTCGAGCACTCGGTCCGCTGGAGCGACGGCATCGCGCACGTGGGGGACCGCACGACCGTGCACCACGGCGACGAGGGCTTCGGCATCGGCCGCCACCGGCTGCTCGACATCCTCACCCGGCGGGCCCGATCCCTGGGCGTACGCGTCGAGTTCGAGAGCGAGATCACGGCTGCGGACATGCTCTCCGACGCCGACCTGGTCGTCGCGGGCGACGGCGTCCACAGCGGTCTTCGCGAGCAGCACACCGGGCACTTCGGCACCGAGGTCGCGGTCGGCCGCAACAAGTACATCTGGCTCGGCACCAGCAAGGTCTTCGACTCCTTCACCTTCGCCTTCGTCGAGACCGCGCACGGCTGGATCTGGTGCTACGGCTACCGGTTCAGCGACGAGCGGAGCACCTGCGTCGTCGAGTGCTCCCCGGAGACCTGGGCCGGCCTCGGTCTGCACGAGGCGAGCGAGGCCGAGAGCCTCGTCCTCCTGGAACGGCTCTTCGCGGGGCCGCTCGACGGGCACCGCCTGATCGGCAGGGCGCAGGACGACGGCACCGCGCAGTGGCTCAACTTCCGTACCCTGACCAACCGGACGTGGCACCGGGGCAACCTCGTCCTGCTCGGCGACGCGGCACACACCACGCACTACTCCATCGGAGCCGGCACCACCCTCGCCCTGGAGGACGCCATCGCCCTGGCGGCGGCCCTGCGCGGGAGCCCGCGCCTCGAACCCGCCCTGGACGCCTACGAGCGCGAGCGGAGGTCCGCCCTGCTCTCCGTCCAGAGCGCGGCCCGCTACAGCGCCCAGTGGTACGAGAACCTGCCGCGCTACATCCGCCTCGACCCGCCCCAGATGTTCGCGCTCCTCGGCCAGCGCCACTCGCCGCTCCTTCCGCACATTCCGCCGCAGCTCTACTACCGAATCGACCGGGCAGCCGAGCAGTTGGAGCCGCTGCGGAGGATGAAGCGGTGGCTGGGGCCGAGGGTGGCACGGACGCTGCACAGCCGGTCGCGGGCTTCGGGGGGCTGAGCCAGGCCTCGGGGACTGCGGCAGGGGGAGGGGGCGGACGCCTAGGATGATCTTGATCCACGACATCCCGTCCCCTCCCCCCATCCCCCCATGGCAGGAGCCCTCATGTCGCAGTCGACCGTGCCGCAGCAGCCCATAGCCCTCGATCCCGCGGGCCGCGATCTCCACGGGGAGGCGGACCGGCTGCGGCAGCGCGGCTGTGCCGCCCTGGTCGAACTCCCCGACGGCATAAGGGCATGGGCCCCCACGCAGTACGACGTACTGAAGCAACTCCTCGCCGACGAGCGGGTGTCGAAGGATCCGAACCAGCACTGGCCCGCCTGGATCGACGGCGAGTTCCGTGAGACCTGGGTCAACTCCTGGGTGGGCGTGACGAATATGTTCACCGCGTACGGCTCGAATCACCGGCGGCTGCGCAAGCTGGTGTCGCCCGCGTTCACCAAACGCCGTACGGACGCGCTGCGGCCGCGTATCGAGGAGCTGACCGCCGGGCTGCTCGACCGGATGGCCGAGGCCGAGGCCGAGGCCGAGGCCGATGACGAGGGCGATGGCGGGGGCGGGAGCGTGGATCTGCGGGCCGCCTACGCCCATCCGCTGCCGATGCAGGTCATCTGCGAGCTGTTCGGTCTTCCGGAGGACCGGCAGGCGGACACGGCCCGCCTCGTCGAGTCGATCATGGACACCACCGCGACGCCGGAGCAGGCGGCGGCCACCTGGCAGGAAGTGCATCAGCTGCTCGCCGGTCTCGTGGCCCTCAAGCGGGCGGAGCCCGGCGACGACATGACGACCGTCCTGATCGCGGCCCGCGACGAGGAGGGGTCGGCGCTCACCGAGGCCGAGCTGATCGACACGCTGCTCCTGGTCATCGCGGCGGGGCACGAGACGACGGTCAACCTCATCGGCAACGCGGTGCACGCGCTCCTGAGCCACCCCGAGCAGTTGGCGCGGGTGTTGAGCGGGGAGGTGCCGTGGAGCGATGTCATCGAGGAGACGCTGCGGTACGCGCCGTCGATCGCCAATCTGCCGCTGCGGTACGCCGTTTCGGACATCGAGCTGCCGGACGGGACGGTGATCGCGCAGGGGGACGCGATCCTCGCGGCGTACGGAGCCGCGGGGCGCGACCCGCAGCGGCACGGCGCCACCGCCGGGCAGTTCGACATCGGCCGCGTCGACAAGGGGCACATCGCCTTCGGCCACGGGGTGCACTACTGCATGGGCGCGCCGCTGGCCCGCCTGGAGGCGGGGGTGGCGCTGCCTGCCTTGTTCTCGCGATTCCCGGGGCTGCGGCTGGATCCGGGGGCCGGGGGTGCGCTCCCGGTGGGGTCCTTCATCGCGGACGGGTTCGCTGCGTTGCCGGTGCGGCTGAAGTAGGCGGATTTTGGCGGGGGTTGGCGGGGGTTGGCGGGGGCTGGCGCTGCGGGGCTCCGGCTTCGCCGAGTTCGTCCTCGAACGCCGGACGGGCTAGATGCGGGGAGACTTCAGTAGCCCCGTCACCGCCCGGCCGAACATCCACCGCGCCGCCCCCGCCAACACCCCGTCGCAGACGGCCGGCAGCCACCGCACCCGCAGGTCCTCGCGCCAGACGATGAGCGAACCGGCGTCCCCGGCGCTCCCGGCGTCCTCGGCGCTCCCGGCGGTCCCGGCGTCCCCGGCGTCCCCCGCGGTCCCGGCGTCCCCGGCGGTCCGGGCGGTCCCGGCCGTCCCGGCATCCCCTGCGGTCCCTGCGGTCCCTGCGGTCCCGGCGGTCCCGGCGGTCCCGGCGTCCCCTGCGCTCCCGCCGCTCTCGGCGCTCCGGGGTGACACCTCGATCTCCGCCCACCCCGTCACGAACGACCCCCGCTTCTCCAACCGGCACAGGCCCGCGCCGTCCGGGCCCGGCGGGTGCCACACCACGACCTCCATGACGTCGTCGAATCCGATGCGCCCGAGTCCGGTGCGCGCGACGAACACCGTCCCCTCGCCCGTCGGAGGCGGCGTCCTGACGGCGACCCGCGTCAGCGGGACCACATCGCCGTGCCGCTCCCACACGGTGAGCCGCCGCCAGACCTCGCGGGTGGGCAGGGGCGATTCCTGGTCGATCCGGAAGAGAGCCACCCGCCGATCCTCCCAGGTGGCGGGCTGAGCGGTCTTGTCGAAGCCCACTGCGGTTCGGCAGCGCCCCGAAGGGGCGCGGGGCTGAGCGACCGGCCGCGACGGACCCGCGGACGAGCACCGCACTTCCCGCGGAGCGCTCAGCGGTAGACCTTCCCCGGCTCCGCCTTGCCCGGCGCGAGCAGCTGCGGGACGGTCACGAAGACGAATCCCCGCTTCTTCAGGCCGTCGATGATGCCCGGCACCGCGGGCACCGTGCCCTTGTAGATGTCGTGCAGCAGGATGATGCCGTCCCGCTCCGTCTGGTCGAGGACGCGCTTCTTGATCAGCGCGGAGTCGTTCGTCGTGTAGTCCTTGGCGGTGACGGTCCAGAGGACCTCCGAGAGGCCCTCCTCGCGGGAGATCTTGTTGACCTCGTCGTTGGTGCGCCCCTGCGGCGGACGCATCAGCGTCGGCTTGTGGCCGATCAGCTTCTCTATAGCCTCGTTGGGCCTGCGCAGCTCCTCACGCGCCTCGTCGGGATCGATGTCGGTGAGGATCTTGTGCGACCAGGTGTGGCTCGCGACCTCGTGCCCTTCGGCGTCCATGCGCTTCACGAGCTCGGGGTACTTGGCTATGTGGTTCTTGCCGAGCGTGAAGAAGGTGGCGGGCACCTTCTCTTCCTTGAGGATGTCGAGCAGCCGCGCCGAGTTCTCGCTCGGCCCGGCGTCGAAGGTCAGCGCGACGCACTTGGCCTTGCGGCAGTCGACCGTGCCGAGCTTCACCTGATTCACGGCCTTCGCGGCCGCCCCGTCCTTGCGGACGGTACTGGGCGATGTGGTGTCCAGCTTGGTACATCCCGTGAGGGCCACGGCGAGGCCAAGGGCAGCTACCGCCGTAAAGGTGGGAGCTGAAAGCAACCGGTTGGCGAGTCTCTTCATCTTGTTGTTCGCAGCAGCAGGCATGCGATGACTATACATAGTGTGTATACATCGAGTGCATAGTGGGCAGCGGGGGAGCGCCCCGAAGGGGCGCGGGGAACTGCGCGACCAGCCACGACGCGCCCGCAGGTGAGGGCGGCAGTTCCCCGCGCGGAGCGCTTACCGCCCGGCCGTCAGGTCGCTCATCCAGGCCTCTACCGAGGCAGCGGTCCGGGGCAGACCCTTCGACAGGTTCTCGTTGCCGTCGGCGGTGATCAGGATGTCGTCCTCGATGCGGACCCCGATGCCGCGGTACTCCTCGGGCACGGTGAGATCGTCCGGCTGGAAGTACAGGCCGGGCTCGACGGTGAGCACCATGCCCGCTTCGAGTACGCCGCCGACGTACTCCTCGGTGCGCGCCTGGGCGCAGTCGTGGACGTCAAGGCCGAGCATGTGGCCGGTGCCTGCCATGGTGAAGCGGCGCTGAAGGCCCAGCTCGAAGACCCGGTCCGGGTCGCCGTCGAGCAGGCCCCACTCGACAAGCCGGTGCGCGAGGTGCCGCTGCGCCGCGTCATGGAAGTCCCGGTAGGCGGCACCCGGCTTCACGGCGGCGATGCCCGCCTCCTGCGCCTCGTACACCGCGTCGTAGATCTTGCGCTGGAGCGGCGTGAAGGTGCCGTCGATGGGGAGGGTCCTGGTGACATCGGCGGTGTAGAGGGAGTGGGTCTCCACGCCCGCGTCCAGGAGCAGGAGTTCGCCGGGGCGCACGGGCCCGTCGTTCTGGTCCCAGTGCATGATCGTGGCGTGCTCGCCCGCCGCGCAGATCGACCCGTAGCCGATGTGGTTGCCCTCCAGGCGGGCGCGGCGGAAGAAGGTGCCCTCGATCCAGCGCTCCGACGTGGCGATCGCGGTCGCCAACTCCCGTACGACATCGGTGAATCCGCGCACCGTGGAGTCCACGGCCTTGCGCAGCTCGCCGATCTCCCAGTCGTCCTTGATCAGCCGCAGCTCCGAGAGCGCCTCTTCCAGCTCGGCGTCGCGCTGCTCGTCGGTCGTCACCGCCGCCTCCAGCGCCGGGTCGTGGCCGCGCACGATGCGGGTCGGCGCGGCGGATTCCGTCAGCTCCGCCGGGGCGTCGCGGACATCGCGGCAGGGCAGGCCGAGCAGCAGCTCGGACTCGGCGAGGCTGCGCCGGCGGCCCATCCACAGCTCGGCCGTCATGCCGGTCCAGAACTCGTCGCTGTCCCGGCCGTCGCGGGGGAGCTGGTAGAGGTGCGCGTCATGGCCGCCGTCGGCGCGCGGTTCGAGGACCAGGGCGCAGTCCCTCGCCTGGTCGCCGGTCATGTGGACGTACGCGGAGTAGGGGCGGAAGGGGTAATGGCTGTCGTTCGAGCGGGTCTTGAGCTTTCCCGAGGGGATCACGAGGCGCTCGCCCGGGAAGCGCGCGGACAGGGCGGCGCGGCGGCGGGCGGCGTGTGCGGACTGCTCGGCCGGGCGCAGGTCCCGCTGCTCGGTGTCGGCCCAGCCCGTCCTCATCAGGGCGGAGAGTTCCTCGGAGATGGCGGGGTAGAGGCCGTTCTTGCGCCCCTCGGGCCTGGGGGCGGGCTTCGTGGAATCGGTCATCTGGTTCACCTTTTTCACCAGTTACGTCAGTTACGTCGTCTCGTGCGGGCGTTGCGCGACAGCGGTCCTGTCAGCGTAGAGACCCTTGGCCGGTAAAGGAATATGTGACATAGTACTGATGTGGCCAAGCGGCTGACCTGCGATGTTGTGGTTGTCGGCGCCGGGATGGTGGGCGCCGCATGTGCGCTGTACGCGGCGCGTGCCGGGCTGTCCGTCGTCCTGGTGGCCTCGGTGCGGGCATCGAGTTCGAGGCCAAGGGCGGCGTCATCATGGCCTCGTCGGGTGAAGGGCTCGCGGCGCTGGGGGAGTTCGCCGCCGGGCAGCGGGCAGCGGGCTGCCGGGGTCGACGCGCGGGCCGTCACTATCCCCAGGACAGCCAGGTGATGCCGTCCCTCGCGGCGGCCCAACTGGTGAGACTTGCCCGGTCGTTGGGCACTGAACTGCGCACCGGCTTGACCGTCACCGCCGTGCTCCGCGGGGTCCGCACCGACCAGGGGGAGATCCACGCCCCGGCCGTCGTGAACGCGGCGGGCTCCGGGGGCGGGAGCCCGACCCTCGCTCGTGGGCGGCGGCGGCCAAGTCCCGTACCAGAGCACGGCAGTTCGCCGCCGCCGTCGACGCCGTGTACGCGCCGCCCGCACACTGGGCCGAGCAACTCCGCGACGACACCCTCGCCTGCCGCTGCGAGGAGGTCCCCGCTCGCGGGCTGCGATGAGCGCTCCGCGCGCAGGCCGTTCGCCCGGCCAGTACCGCTGGGGGTCCTCGCACGGGCGGGCGAGGAGGAGCCCGACCCCGGCCCGCACGAATCCGCACCGCCTCGCACCGAGAAGGGACCAAGCACATGAGCACCCCCAGCACCCCCAGCACCCCCACCACGCCCAGCACCCCCGCCGCCACATCCCAGCACCGCCCCTGGCACGGCATCCTCGTCGCCACCGCCCTTCCGCTGAACGACGATCTCTCCGTCAACTACGGCAAGTTCGCCGAGCACTGCGCCTGGCTCGTCGAGAACGGGTGTGATGGTGTCGTGCCCAACGGCTCCCTCGGCGAGTACCAGGTGCTCACGTCCGAGGAGCGCGCCAAGGTCGTGGAGACCGCCGTCGCGGCCGTCGGCGGGCAGCGCGTGATGCCCGGCGTCGCCGCCTACGGCTCCGCCGAGGCACGCCGGTGGGCCGAGCAGGCCAGGGATGCGGGCTGCGCGTCCGTGATGCTCCTGCCGCCGAACGCCTACCGCGCCGACGAGCGCTCCGTCATCGCCCACTACGCCGACGTCGCCGAAGCGGGCATCCCGGTCGTGGCGTACAACAACCCCATCGACACCAAGGTCGACCTGGTGCCCGAGCTCCTGGCGAAGCTGCACGGCGAGGGGTACGTCCATGCCGTGAAGGAGTTCTCCGGGGACGTGCGGCGCGCCTACCGCATCGCCGAACTCACCCCGGATCTTGACCTGTTGATCGGCGCCGATGACGTGCTCCTCGAACTCGCCGTCGCGGGCGCCAAGGGGTGGATCGCCGGTTACCCGAACATGCTGCCCACCGCGTCCGCCGAGCTCTACCACGCCGCCGTCTCCGGCGACCTGGCCACCGCGGGCAAGCTGTACCGGCAGCTGCACCCGCTGCTCCGCTGGGACTCCAAGCCGGAGTTCGTGCAGGCCATCAAGTTGTCCATGGACATCGTCGGGCGGCACGGCGGCCCCTGCCGTCCGCCGCGTGTGCCGCTGCTCCCGGAGCAGGAGAAGTCGGTGCGTGCCGCCACCGAGCGGGCCGTCGCCGCCGGGCTCGCCTGACACGCTGGCAAACTCGTCCTGCACGCGGTCGACTCGCACACCGAGGGCATGCCGACGCGGGTGATCACCGGCGGCATCGGCACCGTCCCCGGCACGACGCTGAACTGAGCCGGTCACCACCATTCGTCTGGACACCCCCGCCGGTCTCGTCGTCGCCGAGGTCGCCGTCGCCCTCGACCGCAAGGACGACATCCTCGCCGCCGGGCTCTCGCTGATGGCCACCGCCCGCCACTCACGGCACGCGATGGCGATCCACCCCGGCTGGTTCGACCGCTCGCCGTGCGGCACCGGCACGAGCGACACGGTTCAGCGGGCGGCTTCTGGGGACGACCGAAGTGGCGGGCTTCCCCGCCGTGCTGCCCAGCTTCACCGGGCGGGCATGGGTGACGGGCACCGCCCAGTACCTGCTCGACCCGGACGATCCCTTCCCCGCGGGATTCGTCCTGCAGCGGGTTGGCATACTCGCGGCACGTGACATTGCATGTGACATTGCACGTGTGCATTGCACGTGACAGCACCAAGGAGGACCGGCCCATGACCGACCGGAGCAGCAGTGCCCCGTCCGCCGCGCCCGCGGCCCTGCCCAGCCTCGGCGGGACGCGCAGCAGCTACCGCGAGCGGGTCGCGGACGCGCTGCGCGCCGCGCTGATCGCGGGCGAGCTGCGTGCGGGCGAGGTCTACTCGGCACCCACCCTCGCCGTGCGCTTCGGCGTCTCGGCGACGCCGGTGCGCGAGGCCATGCTCGACCTCGCCAAGGAGGGGCTCGTCGACACGGTGCCGAACAAGGGCTTCCGGGTCACCGCGGTCTCCGGGAAGCAGCTCGACGAGTACAAGCACATCCGTGCGCTGATCGAGATCCCCACCACGGCGGAGCTCGCCACGACCGCGGACCCCGCCGCGCTCGAGGCGCTGCGTCCGGTCGCGCGGGAGATCGTCACCGCCGCCGCCAAGGGCGACCTCATCGCGTACGTGGAGGCGGACATCCGCTTCCACCTCGGCCTGCTCGCGCTGTCCGGCAACGACCACCTGGTCGAGGTGGTCGGGGACCTGCGCAAACGCTCCCGTCTCTACGGGCTGCAGGCGCTGGTCGACGCGGGCCGCCTGGAGGCGTCGGCCGAGGAGCACCTGGAGATCCTCGACGCGCTGCTCGACCGCGACGAGGAGGCCGTCCGCGAGGTGATGACCCGCCATCTCGGCCATGTGCGCGGCATGTGGGCGGCCGAGTAACCCGGCCGCCCCGTCGGGGACTTCGGGAAGGTCAGCTCGTGCCGGGAATCAGGAACAGGTGGATCGACTGGTCCTTCGCCCGGAAGCGTTCGTTGGCCGCGCCCTTCTTCGCCCGGTCGGAGACCACCACGACGTGGTCGGCCGAGACCCAGGACACGCCCTCGGGATTGCCGTAGACCGTGCGGCCCTTGGAGTCCGTGGGCAGGCGGTAGACCGTGCCCTCGTCCACCTGCCACTTCTTCGTCGACAGACGGCCGACCCACAGCGCGGACGACGCCTGCGACAGGACGGCGATCCTGCCGTCATCGCGCACGGACACGCTGCTGTAGTCCTCGAAGGGCAGCGAGGCGGGCAGCCGGATCGTGGCCTTGTGGTCCCACTGCTTGCCGCCGTGCCGGAAGACCTGGATCCGACCGCCGCCGGGACGCTGCCCCTCCTTGCCGCCGGCGCAGCGGTTCCCCTCACACAGGCCGAGGAGGTATCCCGTGCCCGAGCGCTCGACCCACTCCAGGCCCTCCATGCCCTTGTTGGCGTCCGTCAGGGTGAAGTCGAGCCAGGAGGAGCCGCTCGGGCGCAGTTTCGCGTCGTACTCCTGGACGCGGGCGTGGAAGCCCTTCGGCTTGACCGGCACGGCCTCGCTCAGCGTGAAGTAGTGGTCGCGCAGCTCGTCGTGGGCGAGATCCTCGTACCCTTCGACCTCCTTCTCCTTCGAACTTCCCTTGCTCTTCTGGCCTTTGGGGGTGAGGACGCCGTTCTCGGGTGCCTTCGGCGACAGCTCGCTGCTGATCCGGATGAAGGAGGTCAGGTTGTCGCAGACGACCAGGAAGGCCCCGTCGCGGTAGATGACGCCGCTCGCCTCCAGGCGGGTGCCGGCGCCGTCGCCGATCAGGTCCTGGAGCTTGGCCTCTTTCACCAGGCGCAGTTCGCGCGAGGCGTCGGCCTTCTGCTCGGCCTTCTGCTCGGACTTCTGATCAGCCTTCTGATCAGCCTTCTTCGACTTCTTGTTGGCTGCGGTCATGAGGGGAGTACCTCCATCGCGCCCGGGAACTCCGCCCCGCTGGCGCCGTTGGGATAGGTCTTGCGCAGCTCGGCGAGCTGCTGCCGGGCGTGGTCGTAGCGCATCCGCGTGTAGTGGAAGATCCCGTAGGTGAACTGCGATCCGCGGCTCAGTTCCCACTGGCGGTACGCCGCCCGGTACACCTCGTCGTTGGTGAACTGCCGGCCGGTGAACGGCTGTCCGTGCGGGCTCTCGGCCTCTCCGTACGCGGCGGACGAGATCAGCTGCCACAGACCGTCCGTACGCCCCGAGCCCTCGGCGCCGATCAGCGCGGCGACCCGCTCCGGGCCGAACTCGGTGTCCAGGAGGTACTCCAGGTGGTCGAGGTAGTACTGGCAGAAGTCGTGGTGCCGCAGCAGGTTGGTGAAGAGCGGAAGCCGTGAGACCTCGTGCGGGGCATGCGTGATCCGGCAGTAGTTGCGGGTCATCGCGGGCCAGTCGAGCAGGTCCGTGTACTGCCACGGCGTACCGAAGAAGTCGATGCCCGAGCTGTTGTCGTAGTCCCAGGGGACGAGCGTGAAGTACGGGCGGTCGATGAAGCTCCGCGGGTCGCCGAGCCGCCCCGAGTTGTAGAGGTAGTAGTTCGACGGGGTGGCGAAGTAGTTGTCCCAGCTGCCGAGCAGGACGTTGGCGCCCGCCCAGCGCAGGAAGGCGCGGACGTTCAGCACCTGCTCGACCGACTCGCGGAAGGCGTCACTCGCGAACCGGTCCTCGCCGCCCGGCAGTTGGACTCCGTTGACGGTCCGGATGAGCGTGGCGAGATCGTCGTACGTGTTGGCGGCCGGGTCGTCCTCGTTCGTCTTCAGACGGTACGTACGGTCGTCCTCGACGCTGCCCGCTGTGAAGTACTGGCGGCCGTCGTCGTCTCCGCCCGTGCCGGTGCGGTGCTCCAGGGTCGCGCAGCCGACGTCGCCGCAGTACGCCTTGTAGAGATTGCCCGCGGAGTTCTTGCCGAAGTGGTCCTTCAGGAACTTCTTGTCGACCTGCTCGATGACCGAATAGAGGCCCATGTAGCGGTCGTTGAGGGAGAACGTCGCGTACGTGTGCTGCGCCGCGGGAATCCCCGCCCGGTCGAGCAGCCGCCAGGCGACGGCCTCGCGCATCTGCGACGGGTCGTTGTACATCGCCTTGAGGTTGACCCGCTCCATGCCGTAGAGCCGGTCCTCGCTCTCCCCGACCTCGAAGTCGACCTTCCAGGACCGCTTGGGCGCGTGGGCCGTCATGTTGCCGCTGTTGACCATCGAGAACGCGCCGGTCGACAGGAGCGTGTCGCCGGGGGTGGCGCTCCTGGCCAGGGTCAGCCGGGCGCCCGGCGGGGCCACCATCACCTCGTCGGCGGTCAGCACGCCCTGCGGCCAGCCGGTGACCTTGACCTGATACATGTCCTGAGCGAAGAACTCCTCTTTGTTCTCCGCGGAGTTGAGGAGCGTCTCGACCAGTTGTCCGATCGCGGTGATCCGCCCGTCCGCGTCCAGGAGCAGCAGCCGGCCGTCCGCCGGCGCGTCGCCCTGCTCGGCGAGCAGCAGGTCGTACAGCACACCGAACTCGGCCTTGGTGCGCAGCGCCGCGTCGACCGGGCCCGCCGCGGCGTTGGCCTCCGTGGCGAGCCTGCGCGCCGTGCCCCGCGGCAGCCCGGAGATGACGACTGCCTGGTTCTTGAACGCGTCCTGGAACGTTCCCTTGTCGATGGTCCTGTCCACGCCGGCCTCCCAGGGGTGAACTCTTCTCTCTACGCCCGGTGGCACATGACCGCCAGGCCGAGAACCGGCCCTGTGCCCAAGAGGCCCCTCCGGCGGAACACGCCCGCCGGAGGGGCCTCAGAGGTGTGCTCGCGTCACACGCCGAGGATCCTGATCGACGGATGGATCGCCGTGTTCAGGTACAGCCTCTCCTTCTTGCGCTCCTGCTCCAGCTCCATCACGAGCCGGTAGCGGTACAGGCCGGGCTTCGCGGTGGGACTGACCGCGCCCGCCCAGTAGTAGTAGACGGACGTGAACTTGTCCCGGGTGCGGTCCGGACCGCCGTAGATCTTCAGTTCGTTGAAGATCCTGCGCTCCGACACGTCCTCCTCGTCACCCACCTCGGTGTCGAGGAACACGATGTTGTTGATCTTCGGCATGGGCGGCCAGGTGCCGTCCGGGCGCTTCTCCATGTCGATCGGCCGCACGATCCAGTTGATGACCTGCCCCTGCTTGCAGACCGTCTCCAGCGAGGACGTGCCCTGCCCCTTGCCGCCGATGCTGTTGTCCATCATGTACATCGAGTCGCTCAGCGAGCCCGTCTCCGTCGCCCGCTCCATGTTGATGAGCGTCACGATGTTGAGCTGGACCGAGTTCAGCTGGCCGGGATTCTGCTTCTCCGGCGCGACGCTGCGCGTGCTGGTCGTCATCGTTCCTCCTTCGCGTACACCGTCATGACTGCCCGGTCACTGGCCGACGATGGCCGACGCCTGTGTGGTGGTGAGCGGTTCGTCCCTCGTGCCCAGCTTGAACTTGATCTGGTACGGGATCGGGCCCGCGGCGGTCTTCTTCACCGTCCCGGTCCAGTACGCGACGTCGGTGCCGGGATACACCTTCCGCTCCGGCTCGCAGAACTCGCTGTCGATGATGATGCCGTCGATGGCGACGAACGCCTCGCACTCCAATGCCAGGCAGTTCCACAGGAGTTGGTCACCGCGCTGGGCCCTGGTCTGCAGCTCCCCGCTGGCGAACCCGGTGGAGCCGCCCGACTTGTTCGTGTCGTACATGTACAGGTGGCCCTGCAGGTTGCCGCCCGCGAGGGCGCCCACCGCGTCCACGACTGCGGTGATGGAGATCGGCCGCTTCGCCGCGGCCTCCCGCCTCTGCTTGGTGGTCATGTGTTCCTCCTCGTCCGGTGTGGGTGCTCAGGTGCCCTGGGCGGGCCGTGGGGCCGGGGGGATGGGCAGCGGGCCGATTCCCGCCTTGGTGAAGGCGTTGCGCCGCGGTTCCGAGGTGATCCTCACGGACGAGGAACACGTCAGGTTCACCGGCTCCCACCGGATCTCGCCGTTCGTCTGCGCCAGTTTGTGCAGCTGGATGCGCATCGTGTACGAGTACGTCCCCGGGCGGGACGTGTCGACCGACGCCGCCCAGTACCAGCCGTCGGTCACCATGTCCGGGGAGCCGTACTCCGCCGGATACATGATCTTCGCGTCCACGGCCTCGCCGTAGATGTCGGTGATCACCGGGGCCGGGTAGCTGGCCGTGCCCGCCGACTCCTCGGTGACGACCTGGCCCGTGACGTCCACGATCTTCTGTCCGGACATCCGGCCACTGGTACGCCGCGTGGTCTTGACCCGGGTGCCCACGTTCCTGCGGATGCGGCTGAGCTCGGCCGCCGCGTCGGCGCTCGGCACCGTGGACTTGGCCGCGAGGTCCTGCAGTTCGGCGAGGGCCTGCTCGTCGCTCTGCCGGGCCCGCTCGACCTCGTAGCCGCGGGGCACGGTCGGCGGGATGGAACCGAGGCTGTACGGCAGCCAGTTGAGCACCTGCTCGCTGGCCTGCGACCCGTCGCGCCAGTACGAGCCGTGGACCGCGGTCACCAGATCGCCGGTCCCCTGGTTCGTGGAGCCGTGGAGCTTCATGTTGTCGAACAGGTAGGTGTTGCCGTCGAGCGTGTTGGACTCCAGCGCATTGCCGACGTCCACGAGCACGATGATCGCCAACTGTTGGGGCATGATTCCGCCTTCGTCGTCGTTCCCGGCCTAGCCGTTGTCGTCGGGTCTGCCGCTACTGGCACATCAACGCGGGGGAGTCGATGTGCATGATGCTGTTGGGGCCGTCGTACATCTGGACTTCGAGCCGGTACTGGTACGGCACGCCCCGTGTCATCCAGTGCGGCACCACGCCGGTCCACACGTCGAGGTCCAGCTTCGCGCTCGCCGGTTCGCCGTGCGCCTGGGCGCCGACCGAGGCCGTCGCCGGGCCGAGCGCACCCGGTGCCGGGGCGCTCGGAACGGGCCCGCCGGGGCTGCCCGCGGCGGCCGCGCCCTGCGGGAGTGCTCCGGGTACGGCCGCCCCCGGAGCACCCGCGGCGATGTGGCCGTTGCCCGGCACGAACGAGATGTTCTTGATCTCGACCGGCGTCTGCAGGTCCACGGCGAGCGCGGTCCACGAGACGACCTGACCGGGCCTGACGACGGTGACGAGATTCGGCGTCCCCTGGTGGGCGCTGTTGAACGCCCCGTCGTCCACCATGCAGAGATTGCCGTCGAGCAGCGACTTGATCGACAGCGCCCCGATGACGTCCACGACGGCGATGATGTTCACTTGCGATTTCGTTCCACTCACGGTCATTCCACTCCTGTCTGCGCACCTGGTGGTTGCGCGCGGTGCCCCGCGCCTAGCCGCGGTCCCGCACCAGCGGGACCTTGCCGACGGCGGTCCGCTCGATCTCGGCGGACAGCCTGGGCACGAACTTGAGCTGGAGGGTGTATCCGGTCTTCTCGATCGACGCGGTGTTCGCCTCTCCGTGGTTGAACAGCGAAAGGGCCCGTGGCAGGGCGTTCACGAACACCTGCTGCAGGCCGTAGGGGCCGAGTACCGTGTCCGCCCGGTACGTCAGGCCGAGCACGTCGTCGACCGACGCGAACAGCGTGATCTGCTTGCCCTCACGGTGGTTGACGAACTGGACCTCGTGCGCCACCGCGTCCAGGTCGACCACTTCGGCAGCCTTCAGCTCGTCGCGCAGCGAGGCATAGGCCCGCGCGGCCGAGTACTGGCTGTCGTTGATGTGCAGCACATCGCCGGTACGCCCCGCGAACTCGAACCGCTGGGTCTTGAGGCCGGGGCCCTCGGTCCTCGGCCGCCGGATCATCCGGTCGCCCAGCTTCAGCCGGAGCAGCGGCGCCTCGTGCGCGTGCAGCCGGGTGACGACGAGCTCGCCCTCCTCGCCCTCCGCGACCCAGCGCCCGTTCTCGTCGACGATCTCGATGAAGTGCAGGCCCGGCACCGCGGACAGATCCGGCGACGCGGCGTCGAGCTGCAGCCCGATGGTCTCCGCCTGGGTGGCGGCGAAGTAGCTGAGGATCGAGAGATTCGGGTACAGCGCCTGGAGTTCGACCCGCTTGCGCTGCGAGAGCACCCCGCTCCCGTACAGGGCGACGCGGAAGCTCTCCCTGGACTCCTGGCGCATGCCCGCGCCCAGCTCGCTGAGGATGCCGATGCCGGCGGAGATCCCCATCAGCGCCTTGGGGCCCTTGTAGGAGAACATGTGCTCGAGTACGGGGGCCGTCACGGGGCCCGCACCGACGTAGTTGACGCCCGGCACGTGCGAGAGGACGCCGCCCACCATGGTGCCGCTGCTCCACATCTGGTAGTCGGCCAGCGTGGTGAACAGCCACTTGGGGTCGCTGCCGCGCAGATGCTCGGCCAGCTGATAGGCGCCCATGAAACGCCCGGCGATCTCGTAGGTGTCCTTCAACTCCCGCAGGGAGTAGACGACTTCGAGGGGTCGGCCGCTGCTGGTGCCGCCGCTGGCCACGACCTCGAACTCGCCGCGGGTGAGCGGGACGACCATGCCGGGCCGCGACTCCATGAAGAAGTCGCGCTGAACGTCCTTGTCGGACAGCGGGATGCGCTGCCATGCCTCGTACGACTCGGGGGCCTGGACGGTGCCCGCGCCGCGCAGCCTCTCGCGCCAGAGCGGGTTGAGCATCACCGTGTTCACCATCTGCTGCAGACGGCGCAGGACGAGCGCTTCCTGGACCTCGTGCGACACCTCGCTGTACGGCGCCTGGCAGACGCGCTCGCATTCCTGGAGTTTGCTCGCGAACGAGGGAAGTACGGTTACGGCTTCAACCGATTCGGGCCGTAACTCCCAGTCGGGGATCAGCCAATGGGCCAGTTCGGTGGCGCCGCCGGGCGCGGTGGCGGTCGGTGGAACATGTGTGGCCTGTGGAGCGTGCGATGTACTCAACATCCATCCCCTCTAAGCTGTTTCTGTTCCCGGTTCGCTGCTGAGTTCGCTACTGAGGATTTCCCGTCCCGTCGCCTTGATCTCGGAGATCAGCATCCGGAAGTGCCCGTCGGTGACCTGATGGTTCATCATGACCACGCGCAGTGCGGCCACCCCATCGATGTTCACCTTGGAGATGAAGAAGTTTCCCCGGAGTTTGACGCGATTTCGGATGGCGATCTGAAGGTGGTGCACATCCTCCTTCCTGATGTCCGCCGGGTGATATCGGAAGCACAGGATGTTCGCCTCGGGACGGTGCAGCGTCTCGAAGTCGGGATCGGCCCTGAGGATTCCGTGGGCCTCCTCCGTCAACCGGCAGAGATACTCGATCTTCTCCGCGAAAAGCGCCGGTCCGTACATGGCCCAGAGCGTCCACAGGGTCATGATCATCGGGCGCTTCGTGCACTCGAAGTTCTTGCCGCCGCTGTCGTACGCCGTGTATATGTCCGGCTCCTCGTCGAACACATAGCTGGCCTTCTGCCGGAACGCGGTGCGGCTCGACTCCTTGTCCCGGTAGAAGAGCATGGTGCAGGGCGCGGGCACGAACATCATTTTGTGCGCGTCCCAGGTCAGGGAATCCGCCTGCTCGATTCCCCGCAGCTTTTCGCGGAGCGTGTCCGACACCAGGAGGCTCGCCCCGTGTGCCCCGTCGACATGCAGCCAGAGATTGAATTCCCGGGCCAGTTCCGCCAGTTCGTCGATCGGGTCGAAGGCTCCCACCGACGTACTGCCCGCCGATGCGACCAGGCAGAACACCTTCAGGTTCTGCCGCTCGGCCGCCGCGAGGGCCGGGCGGGCGTCGGCCACCGAGATCTGTCCCTGCGGGTTCAGCGGCAGCCGCACGAGCTGCGCCTCGCCGATGCCCATCACACCGGCCGCGCGGGCGACGCTGTAGTGCACGTCCGCGCCCACCGCGATGGCGGGCCGGGGCTGTCCCCGCACGGCGGAACCGCCGTGCGCCCAGAATCCGGGCAGCTTCTGGTTCCGGGCCGCGAGCAGCGCGGTGAGGTTGGCCAGCGACCCCCCTGACGTGGTCACCATGGTGAATCGAGCCGGGTCCCAGCCGATGAACCGGTTCAGCTCGTCGGCCATGATCCGCTCGACCACGTTGGGCAGTTGGGCCGCTTCGTAGAACGACGCCGGCTGGTTGATCACCGAGCTCACGAAGTCGATGACGCCGGCCAGCGGTACGACGCCCGAGAACTGCCGGCCCATGTATCCGGGCGAGTGCACCTGGATGCCGGTCCTGATGTACAGGTCGATGATCCCTGCCAGCTTCTCCTCGTCGAACGCCGCGACGCTCTCGCGCTCCGTCGTCATCAGAGCCCTCGCGGCCTGCGAGAGCAGCGCCGGATCCGTCAGCTCAAGGCCCCTGATGGAGAGATCGGAAAGGTGCTTCTCCAGCTTCGCGAGAGCGGTTTCGGAAGTCTCCCTGAACAGCTGGGCGTCAAACGCGTCGAGCAGTAATCCGCTCCCTTCGGAAACGGGATTGTTCGGCCGAGATTCCGTCACGAGGGTCTCCTTCAGAAAGTCCCTGTGTTGCCCGACATGGTCGTGTGGGGCGCACGCAACCTGCGCAGATTCCAGAGTTTTTGAGCATGCCGAAGAGCAGAAGGACTTCGATGCCGATGCGGCCTACTCGGCTGATCAAGCCGGGCAGCAACACCCTTTCCGGCGGCCCGCGTTCAGCGGTGACCGCACGGAACTTCCCCTTCGAAGGAACAGCCTTTTGTGTTACAGAGCGGCGCGGACCCCCCGGTTCTCACGCCACTCCCGCACGATCGGCGTCTCCCCCCTCATGCCCCTCGTGGTTCCCCCCACGTGGAGCAACCGTAGGGCCAGATGTTTCGGATAGGTGACTCTTCTAATGGTCTGTCTGAAAACAGTGCGCGCCGACCGATGCCCTTTCCATTGCTCTTGGCCACAACTGTGTTCACAGGCACCCCACATGTCATGCGGCTTCCTCCATTTTGAGACAGCTGGCCGAAGGCCGTGATCCGGGGGTGCGCGATACGTTCGCAGGGCACGCAAGGGGTGACGCTTCGATTCACCGGACGGAACGGGTCGGTGGCGCATGATTTTTGCCAATGTCATGTGACTGGCGAGTTCAGCGCATTGCCGCGAGGGGGAGCGGCTCATTCTGAGTGGGTGAAATTCTGGCCACGCCGATTGATTACCAATTCAACCGGCCGCGTTGTTGGTCCAGGCGTGTCCGAGTAGGGTCGGGGGCTGCGTGACGGCTGACGGCTGCACCTCGGCCTCCCGGCCCCACCCGGGAGGGCGCAAGTCATGCGCGCGTACGGGAACTTCCGTACGCGCCGGGCACCGGGATGCGGTCCCCGACGTCTCACGTGCGGTACGGCGGACCCCCGGGCCCGCACCCCCCACATACACAAAGAGTCGCGCGTGCGCGGCCGCAGATCAGGAGCACCAGTGCAGGGCATCCCCCACATAGCCAGCACACCGCACGACGGGCGATCGTCGCCCGTACCCCCTGCCCGCAGGGAGCAGTACACGGCGCACCACCCAGCGCGGGAGGTGACGCGGCGCACGCCGCCCCAACTCCCCGTCTTCATCGACCAGTCGGGCTGGCGCAGGCGGACGCTGCAAGGCATGGCGCTGGCCGTCAGTTGCGCCTGCCTCGGGTATCTGCTGCTCGTCGGCACGGTGATCAGCGGCCTCTGGCAGCCCGTCGGCACGCACCCGCCGAGTACGAAGGGACCGGCGCCTTCCGCGCCGGACACCGGCACGGCCGGCAGATCCGCCCCGCCGGCCGGAGGCCCGAACCAGTGAGCCGGCGTGCCGCTGTCCGCCGCCCGCCGCGCGGACACTGGCTCGTGCTCCTCCTCGTTCTCCTGGTGGTCGCCGTCGCCCTTCTCTTCGAGGGCTGGACGACCCACCAGGTCGATGCCGCGCGCACCAAGCCGCTGTGCACCCGGCCCATCCCGCGCGAGGCGGACGACGGCAAGCCGCTGCTGCGATTCGGCCCGAACGGGGTCACCACCGCGGCCATGCCGCCGGGTACCGTCGCGCTCACCTTCGACGGCGGGCCCGACCCGGTGTGGACGCCGCGCCTGCTCGACCTGCTGCGCAGGCACCACGCGCGGGCGACCTTCTTCGTCTACGGGAAGGACGCGGCCCGCCACCCGGAGCTGATGCGGCGGATCCTGTACGAGGGCCACGAGATCGGGTCGTACACCTACAGCGGCGGCGACCTCGGCGTCGCGTCGGTGCTGCGCGCGCGCCTCGAACTGTCGCTCACCCAGACCGCTCTCGCGGGTTCGGCCGGCGTCAACACCACCCTGCTGAGGCTGCCGCACACCACGGCCGCGGACACGCTCTGCGGCCCGCAGTGGCCGGCCGCGCGGCGCGCGGCGTCGCAGGGGTACCTGGTGGTCGCGTCGGACCACAAGGACCGCAAGCCGTGGCGCGGCCTCGTGACCCAGCACAGCCAGACCGACCTGGGCTACCACGAGGCCCAGGACCTGCTGCGGGACCGCAGCGTGAAACAGTTCACCACCGTCAGCGGCGGCCTCGGCCGGCCCTCCTTCCTCGAAGAGGTCCCGGTCGCCCAGGAGATCAAGGGCGAGGGCCTGATCTGGTCGCAGCGGCTCGGGCGTGCCTTCCTCACCGTGATGGTGTGGACGCTGACCCTCACGGGCCTGCTCGGCGTCCTGCGGATGCTCCTGTTCGCGGTGTTCGCCCGGCTCCACGTGCGCAGGCTGCGCCGGTACCGGCCCGGCGCACCACGGCTGCGCGAGGTGCGTGACCCGGTGACGGTGCTCGTGCCCGCGTACAACGAAGAGGCCGGTATCGCCTCCACCGTGTACTCGCTGCTCGCCTCCACACACCCGCACTTCCAGATCATCGTCATCGACGACGGCTCGACCGACGCCACAGCCGACATCGCCGAGGAGATCGACGACCCGCGGGTGACGGTGATCCGGCAGCCCAACGGGGGCAAGCCGAGCGCCCTCAACACCGGCCTGGCGCACGCCCGGCACGACATTGTCGTGATGGTCGACGCCGACACCATCTTCGAACCCGAGGCGCTTGCCCGGCTCGTCCAGCCGCTCGCCCACCCGGCGGTCGGCGCGGTCAGCGGCAACACCAAGGTCGGCAACAGGCGCAGCCTGATGGGCAAATGGCAGCATCTGGAGTACGTACTCGGATTCAACCTGGACCGGCGGATGTTCGAGGTCCTGGAGTGCATGCCGACGGTTCCGGGGGCGATCGGCGCCTTCCGCAGGGACGCACTGATGGGCGTCGGCGGTGTCAGCGACGAGACCCTGGCGGAGGACACCGACCTCACGATGGCGCTGTGGCGGGCCGGCTGGCGCGTCGTCTACGAGGAGTCGGCGGTCGCCTGGACCGAAGTGCCCGGCACCGTGCGGCAGTTGTGGCGTCAGCGCTACCGCTGGTGCTACGGCACTCTCCAGTCGATGTGGAAACACCGGCACGCCGTGAAGGAGATCGGTCCCGCCGGACGCTTCGGCCGACGCGTGCTGCTGTACGTCACGCTGTTCCAGATCGTCCTTCCGCTGTGCGCACCGGTCGTCGACATGTTCGCCCTGTTCGGGGCGTTGTTCCGCGACCCCGTTGAGGCCGGCCTCGTCTGGTTCGGGTTCCTCGCCGTCCAGTTGGTCACCGCCGCGTACGCGCTGCGGCTCGACCGTGAACGGCTGCGCGTGCTGTGGGTGCTGCCTCTCCAGCAGTTCGTCTACCGGCAGTTGATGTACCTGGTGGTCATCCACTCCGTGACCACGGCGCTGCTCGGCACCCGCCTGAAGTGGCACAGCATGAAGCGCGCCGGAACCGCCGACCCGTATCTGCTCGAAGCGCCGCCCGAAGAGGCGCGGCGGAGCCTGCAAGGGAGTTGACCATGACAGATCCGCTTGCCGCGCGTGAGCGGTTCGCCGAGCGCCCCAGCTCCCACTACGGACCTCGGCGCGCCCACGCCCGGCAGTCGAAGGTGAAGCGCAGGAGGCTGCGGCGGGCGGTGCTCGTCGTGCTGGCCGTCGTGGCCGTCGCGGTGGGCGGCACGTACGGCTGGGCCGAGACCCGGCTCCAACGGGACGTCGACCTGGGCGCGTACGGGGACCGTCCGCCGCCCGGCGAGGGCACCAACTACCTCATCGTCGGCTCGGACAGCCGTGACGGGCTCTCCGAGGGCGACGTGAAGGACCTGCACGCCGGCGGGGGCGGAGGGCGGCGCACCGACTCGATGATGCTGCTGCACACCGGGGCCAACGGCACCAGCATGGTCAGCCTGCCGCGCGACTCCTGGGTCACCGTGCCGGGCCGCCTCGACACGACCACGGGCAAGACCAAGCGACCCGAGGGGGACAAGCTCAACGCCGCGTTCTCCTACGGCGGCCCCGAACTCCTCGTACACACCGTCGAGCAGAACACCGGCCTGCGCATCGACCACTACGCGGAGATCGGCTTCGCCGGGTTCGTGAACATCGTCGACGCCATCGGCGGCGTACGGATGTGCCTCGACCGGGACATCAAGGACGAGAAGTCGGGCGCCGACCTGCGCAAGGGCTGTCACACCCTGAACGGCAAGCAGGCGCTCGCCTTCGTCCGTCAGCGGCACCAGGAGAAGGAGGGCGATCTGGGCAGGTCGAAGAACCAGCAGAAGTTCCTGTCGACCCTCGCCCACCAGGCCGCCCGGCCCGACACCCTTTTCGACCCGCTGGAGATCGGACCGGCCGTGCAGGCCGGGCTCGACACGCTCATCGTCGACAAGGACATGAGCCTGCGCGATCTCAGCAACATGTTCCGCGCCGTGCAGGGCGTCGCGGGCGGACACGGCAAGCAGATCAACGTACCCGTGTCCGGCATCGGCGTCCCCACGCCCAAGGGCAACGTACTGAAGTGGGACGCCGAGCGGTCGGCCCGGCTCTTCGACGACTTGCGACACGACCGGCCGGTGACGGAGACGGGGCGCCGCTGAGAGCTGGGCACGGCTCACACCAGTTCGGCTGCCGGTCGCGGTTCCGTCTGCGTCGGCAGCCGCACCGGTGCGGGCGTCGCGTCCCACGCTCTTGTCGTCCGTACGTAGCCGTAGATCACTGAAGCCATCGACAGCAGGACGAGGGGCCCGAACACCCAGGGATACCGGGCCATCTCCATCGGCAGATAGCGGTACGACACCAGGAGCGCGGCGAAGACCGCCGTGCCGTGGGCGACAAGGCGGACTCCCGACCTGTCCCAGCCGCGGTCGAGCGCGCGCAGAGCCGCCTCGATCGTGAGCACGAACACCACGCCGGCCACGAGATCCACGCCGTAGTGGTAGCCGAAGCCCAGCGTCGCGCCGAGTGTGGCGATCAGCCAGAACGTGCCCGCCCAGCGCAGCATCCGTGGGCCCTTGCGGGAGTGGATGAAGATCGCGGTGGCCCACGCCGTGTGCAGGCTCGGCATGCAGTTGCGCGGGGTGATCCCGTCGTACGGCACCGGGTGCGGGGCGCCGATCGGTGGCGGTGTGTGCGGCCACAGGTCGGCCACCGCCCACTGCAGACCGCCGGTGCCGGAGGTCCCCGGGCCGTAGGTGAAGATCGGCCCGACCACCGGGAAGAGCATGTAGAAGGCAGGCCCGATGAGGCCGATCACCAGGAAGGTGCGTACGAGATGGTGGCGTGGAAAGCGGCCCTCGCTCGCGACGTTGCGCAGCTGGTACAGGGCGACGGCGACCGCGGCCACCGCGAGCTGGGCGTAGACCAGGTCGAGAATATGGGTGCTGATCGGGCCGCTGGCTTTGAGTAGCCGGCCCGCCAGCCACGAGGGGTTGCCCAGCGCGTGATCGGCCATGGCCACGTAAGGGTCGAGCACGGTCGGGCGGGTCTTCGCCGTGATGAGCAGCCAGGTGTCACCGGTCTTGCGGCCGGCCACGAGCAGCAGGCCGAGGCCGACGCCCTTCAGGAGCAGGACACGTTCCTTGCCGGTGCGGCGCCTGATCGCGAAGACCGCACAGCCCAGCATCGCCCACAACGCGCCATTGCCGAAGAACTGGTCTTCGGGCACCTCGGCGTCGACCGCCCACCGCACCAGCACGAAGACGACGTCGATGCCGATCGCCGCGCCGGCCGCGATGAACCGTTGCCGCCAGGTGAGCACCACCATCATCAACGCCAGACCGCCGTACAGCGGGCCCGGTTTGGGCGGGAAAAGCACCTCTCGCGCCTGGTTGGTGATCGGCCCCGGTACGCCGCCGTAGCGACGCGCGGCGATCTCCAGCGCGATGAGGAATCCGAGGGCCACCACACCGGCCGTGGCCCACAGGATCACCCGTGGCCGACGCCATGCGGCGAGCTCACTACTGCGGGGTATTCGCGAAAGCACCCGCGAAACTATAGGTATCAATTGCCTGGCCGATTTGTTAGGTGATGTTCAACTGGGTCGCCCGTCGAGTAGCCGATCATGCCATCGGAGTGGTCCGCGGTCGCGGGTCGGTGCCTTCAGGCCGCTGTGGTGCCGAGGCCGGCGAGCGCGGCCCCCAGTCGGCGCGCCCCCTCCGTCAGCTCCGCGTGATCGGCTGTCGCGGCGAACCCGATGCGCAGGTGGGCCGCCGGTGGCTCGGTGGCGAAGTAGCGGCTGCCTGCGCTGACGGCGACGCCGCGTTGCCGGGCGGCGGCGGTGAGGACGGTGTCGTCCACGCCCGGCGGCAGGCGTACCCACAGGTGCAGTCCGCCCGTTGGCGGCCCGGCCAGGGTCGCACCGGGGAGCTCCTGGGTGAGCGCGGCGGCCAGTACGGCGCTGCGTTCCCGCAGCGCCGTGCCGAGCGAGCGGACGTGCCGGTCCCAGGACGGGGAGCTGAGCACCTCCAACGCGGCTTCCTGGAGCGGGCGCGTGACGAAGAAGTCGTCGACCAGGCGCACCGCACGCATGCGCTCCATCACCGGTCCGCGGGCCACGAGCGTCCCGATCCGCAGGCTCGGTGCGGCGGGCTTGGTGAGCGAGGTGACGTGCACGACCGTGCCGTCGCGGTCGTCAGCGACCAGCGGTCGCGGTACTGCCCTGCCGTGTCCCAGATGCCGCGCGAAGTCGTCCTCCAGCACGAACGCGCCCGATGCGCGCGCCACATCGAGGATCTGGCGGCGCCGTTCGGGCGTGAGCACGGTGCCGGTCGGGTTCTGGAAAGTCGGCTGGCAGTACAGCAGCCGCGCGCCGGTCATCGCGAACGCGTCGGCCAGCATGTCGGGCCGCAGGCCGTCGGCGTCGAGCGGTACGGGGACGGGCCGCAGCCCCGCGGCGCGGGCGGCGGCCAGGGCCCGGGGATAGGTGGGGGACTCGACAAGGACCGGGCTGCCAGGACCGGCGATGGCGCGGAACGCGATCGAGAGGGCGCTCTGCCCGCCTGCGGTGACCAGCACGTCGTCCGGCGTGACGCTGCCGCCGACGATCCGGGCGAACACGGTGCGCAGCGCCGTCAGGCCGCCGGCCGGGGCGCGGTCCCAGGCGTCCGGACGGCGTGCCGCCCGCGCAAGTGCCGCGCTCAGGGCCCGGGTCGGCTGGAGCGAGCGGTGCACATAGCCGCCGTCCAGCGTGATCGTCCCGGCCGGAGGCGGGCCGAGCGGGTCGGCGATCAGGTGGGTGTCGACGGCGCGGTCGGTCAGGGCGACCGTCTGCCAGTCGGTGTCGGCGGCGTCGGCTTCTCCGTCGAGTTCTCTGTCGAGCCGAGTGCGCTGCGCCGCGTACGTCCCGCTGCCCGGACGGGTCACCACCACGCCCTCGGCGGCCAGCGCGGCGATGGCCCGCGCCACGGTCGCCGGGCCGACCCGGTACTCCTTGATCAGCTCCCGGCTGCTCGGCAGCCGGTCGCCGGGCGAAAGCCGGGAGACCAGTGCACGGAGCCTGTCGGCCAACTCGACAGAAGTGCTACTGTCATTCATGAGAGACAACAGTAGCGCTTCTGGTCCTGGTCAGGAAGCACTTCAGAAGGCACTTCAGGAAGTTCCGGCACTTCAGGCAGTTCCGGAAGCACTTCAGGGCCAACTCCAGCTGGACGTCGCCGCTTTGCGAGCCGACACCCCCGGCTGCCGCCAAGTCATCCACTTCAACAACGCGGGCTGCGGACTGCTTGCGGCGCCGGTCCTCGACGCGATGGTCGGGCATCTGCACCTCGAAGCCCGGATGGGCGGTTACGAGGCGTCGGCCGCCCGGGCCGCCGAAGTCCGGGAGTTCTACACGGAGATCGCCGCCCTCATCAACACCACGCCCGACAACGTCGCCTTCGCGGGCAGTGCCACCCACGCCTACGCCAATGCCCTGTCGTCGATCCCGTTCGAGACCGACGACGTCATCCTCACCACCCGCGACGACTTCGTCTCCAACCAGATCGCCTTCCTGTCCCTGCGCAAGCGCTTCGGCGTACGCATCGTCCACGCGCCCAACATCCCGGAAGGCGGCGTCGATGTGGAGGCGATGGCCGCGTTGATGCGGACCCACCGACCCCGCCTGGTGTCCGCCACCCATGTCCCCACCAACTCGGGCCTCGTCTCGCCCGTCGTTGAAATCGGCCGCCACTGCCGGGAGTTGGACCTGCTCTACCTGGTCGACGCCTGCCAGTCGGTGGGCCAGTACGTCATCGACGTGGAGGAGATCGGCTGCGACTTCCTCACCGCCACCTGCCGCAAGTTCCTCCGCGGCCCGCGCGGTTCCGGATTCCTGTACGTATCCGATCGCGTCCTGCGCGCGGGCTACGAACCGTTGTTCATCGACATGCACGGCGCCCGCTGGACCGAGCCGGGCGGCTACGAGCCCGCGGCGACGGCGGCCCGCTTCGAGGAGTGGGAGTTCCCGTACGCCACGGTGCTCGGCAGCGCCGCCGCGACGCGCTATGCCCGCGAGGTCGGCATCGAGGCCATCGAGCAGCGCACCCCGGCTCTCGCGGCCCGGCTCCGCGACCGCCTCGCACCGATCCCGGGCATCCGCCTGCTCGACCGCGGACCGCGCCTCGCCGCGATCGTCACCTTCGGTGTGGCGGGCTGGCAGCCGCAGCCTTTCAAGTCGGCCATGGACGCCCGCGGCATCAACTCGGCGCTCAGCTACCGGGAGTTCGCGCAGTTCGACTTCGGGGACAAGGGCGTCGACTGGTGCCTGCGCCTGTCGCCGCACTACTACAACACCGAAGAGGAAGTGGACCACGTCGCGGACGCGGTCGCGGAACTCGCCGCCCAGGGACGGCGATGACCACCACACAGACCCGCACACGCACCGAGGAACCGCCCCCGCGGAGCCTCTGGCGCAACGGCGACTTCCTCAAGTTCTGGCTCGGCGAGACCCTGTCGCTCCTCGGCACCCAGGTCACGAACCTCGCCCTGCCGCTGACCGCGATCACCGCCTTCGACGCCAGCGACGAGCAGGTCGGCATCCTGCGCTTCCTGCAACTCGTCCCGTATCTCGGCCTCGCCCTGCTCTTCGGGGTGTGGGTGGACCGGGCCCGACGGCGGCGCATCATGCTCGGCGCCAACGCCGTCCGGATGATCCTGCTGGCCCTCGTCCCCGTCCTGTACTGGACGGACGCGCTCAGCCTGGCCTCGCTTCTCGTCATCGCCTGCGCCGTCGGCGTGGCATCGGTGCTGTTCGACGTGAGCTGGATGTCGTACGTACCCACGCTCGTACGCGACCCCAAGCATTACGTCGAAGCCGGCGCCAAGATGGGCATGAGCTCATCGGCGGCCGATGTGGCGGGGCCCGGGCTCGCGGGCGTCCTGGTCGGCGCGCTGACCGCGCCCGTGGCGCTGATCGTCGACGCCTTCTCGTATCTGGTGTCCCTGATCTCGCTGCTGCTCATCCGCACGCCCGAGCCCCGCCCCCAACCGCCCTCCGCACGACGGCACTTGCCCACCGAACTCCGGGACGGGCTGCGCCTGGTGCTGAAGAATCCGATCCTGCGGTCGCTGGCCCTGATCGGGTTCTGCTGCAACTTCTCCATGATCACCGTCTGGACGATGTTCCTGCTGTACGGAACACGGGACCTGCACCTGGACTCGACGACCCTCGGCGGCATCTTCGCCACCGCCTCCGTGGGCGGACTGATCGGCGCGGCCATCTCCCGACGGGTCATCCGGCGCTTCCGACTCGGCCTCGTCTACGTCGTCGCCCAGTCGGCCCTCCTCATAGGGCCGACACTGATCGTCCTGGCCGCAGGCCCCCGGCCGGTGATGGTGGGGATGTTCGTCCTCTCCTTCTTCACCACCTACCTCGGACTCGGCGTCGCCGGCGTCATCATCGTCAGCCTGCGCCAGGCCAGCACCCCGCAGTCGATGATGGGCCGCATGACGGCGGTGTTCCGCACCCTGCTGTTCGGCGGCGGCGCACTCGGCGGCCTGTTCGCGGGCCTGCTGTCCGGCCGGATCGGCGCCCAGGGCGCCCTGACCGTGGCGGCGATCGGCTCCGCCGCCGTACTGATCGCGCTCATCCTGTCCCCGGTGAGCCGACTGAGCGAACTCTGACCGCGCCCTGGCCATACAGCTCTCCCGGACCAAGCCCAGGCAAAATTGACTGGGTGGCTCTGTAGCGGAGGGTTATTCAAGCGTCGAGGAAAAAGAGCGTCTTGAGTCCACCCTGAACTCGCGAGAGTTAGAATGCTGGGATTCCCTGCTGAGTACGTGCGCGGTGGATGAGTTGACGGACATTCTCCTTGGGGCGGCCGACGGCCGCCCTTTGGTGTTGGCCCTGGATGATATGCAGTATGCGGATCCGGCCAGTCTGCAGGCGCTCCTCCTGATGCTGCGTCGACTTGCATCGAGACCTGTCATCGCGGTATTCGCCGAGTGGCGAATACCGAACTCCAATGGCCCGGGGGTCTTGTCCGAGTGCATCAAGCAGCCATATTTCCATTACTTGAAATTGGGCCCGCTTTCTCTTGGCGGCGTGACCGATTGGCTGCGGCAGCAACGTCTCGGCGAGGCGCGTGCCGAGCGACTTGCCCCTTCCTTCCTGGCGGCGACAGGAGGGAGCCCACTGCTCCTGCAAGCGCTGTGCCAGGATCAGTTGTCCGATCAGTTATCCGATCAGTTATACGGGCGCACCGAGCCTGATCCCGAAGACGTCGAGTGGGTTCCCGCGGAGGACGAGGTTTCCGTAGGGGCCCATTTTCAGGTCGCCATCGAGGCCTGCCTGCACCGCTGGGACCCTCAACTGCTCGAAGTGGCGCGCGGCTTGGCCGCTCTCGGCGGACCGGCATCCGCTGCCGTACTGGCGCGGCTGCTGGGGAGTGAACGCCGGACAGTGGAAGAGGCGTTGAGCGCTCTCACCGGCACGGGACTGCTTCGTTCCGGGTGGTTCTGTCATTCCGCCGCCCAAGACGCCGCGTTGAGCGGGCTCGACGGGGACACACTCGCCGCGCTGTACGAGCGCACCGCCCTGCTGCTTCACCATGACGGCGCGGTGCCGTCGAAGGTTGCCGAACGCCTCGTCGCCGCCGGAGGCACCCCGCAGAACTGGTCCGTGGGCGTCCTGCGCGACGCGGCCCGGCAGGGCATGAGGGAGGGGGATCCAGGTCGCGCGGCCGAGTTCCTCGACGTTGCCCGTGGAGCCTGTGGTGACGCCCAGGAGCGGGCCGAGGTCTTAGGGGCCCTGGCACGGGTCCTGTGGCTGGTCAAGCCCTCAGCGGTGACCTCGCTGCTGGTGCCGCTGTGCTCGGCACTTGAGGACGGGAGTCTGGACGGCCGCGGCATGGTGCTGCTCAGCAGCTCCCTCGCCTGGCAGGGCGGGGCAGAAGAGGCGGCGATGGTGCTTGAGCGTCTTGACACGCAACAGTGCGAGTTCGATCTGATCGGCGCTGCCGAGCTGATGCTGGTACGTCAGTGGCTTCGCTGGGTGTCGCCTCTCAGGGGGAAGGGCCGTGCCGATGGAACGGCGTGGGCGGACTGTGCGGGGGAGGGGGAGGGGGAGGGGGAGGGGGTGGGGGTCGTGGCGGGGTGCGACGGCGTGTCGTTCGCCGACCTCG
>NZ_JBFBJK010000005.1:171951-428676 GCF_040686095.1 Streptomyces sp. NPDC086554 | reverse complement strand
ACTGCAGGGGGGACCCTGTGGGAGAGTAGGACGCCGCCGAACTATTTGTAGAGAAAACCCCCGCACCGGGATACGGTGCGGGGGTTTTCTGCGTTTAGGGTCGCAGTATGCGATATGAACTGGTCATCTTCGACAATGACGGCGTCCTCGTGGACAGCGAGCCGATCTCCAACACCATTCTTGCCGGATATCTGACCGAGCTCGGTCACCCCACCACGTACGAGGACTCCCTGCGCGACTACATGGGGGCCGCCATTCATCGCGTACACGACCTCGTTCTTGAGCGGAGTGGGCAGCGGTTGCCTGAGGATTTCGACTCGATCTTCCACTCTCGTGTCTTTGCCGCCTTTGAGCGGGAGCTGGAGCCTGTGGCGGGTGCCGTCGGGGTTTTGGAGAAGTTGGTCGCCGGCGGGGTGCCGTACTGCCTGGCCTCTTCCGGGAGTCATGAGCGGATTCGGGTCGGGCATCGGCGTACCGGGCTTGACCGGTGGTTCGACGACGAGCGGATCTTCAGCTCCGAGGATGTGGGGCGGGGCAAGCCGGCGCCCGATCTCTTTCTTCATGCCGCCGAGCGGATGGGTGTAGTGCCCGAGAAGTGTGTGGTGGTCGAGGACAGCCCGCTGGGGGTGCGGGCCGCTGTCGCAGCGGGGATGGATGTGTACGGGTTCACGGCGATGACGCCCGCCGAGAGGCTTTCCGGGGCCACGGAACTCTTTGGGGACATGGGGGAGTTGGCGGATCTACTCGTGTGACGGTGGGGGATCGCTGCATCACGGGCAGTTGGGTGTGTGATCTATCTACCCACCGGTAGTCAAAGGTTCTACTCTCAGCAGCCATGACGGACGAGCTGCGGCGCGGCAGGGCCCCTTTGGCGTTGAGCTTCCTGGTGCAGGGGGTCACGTTCGCGTTGCTGGTGACGCGGATTCCCGCCATTCAGGATCGGTACGGGATATCCGACGGCCTGCTGCCGGTCTTCCTCGCCGCGGTGCCGATCCTCGCCGGCGTCGGGAGCGTCGGCACGGAGTGGCTGGTCAAGAGGGTGCGGCCCAGCCGGGTGCTGCGGTGGTCGCAGCCCGTAGTGCTCCTGGCGCTGCTCGGGGTCGGTGCGGGGGACGCCCTGTGGCAGGTCGCCGTGGCGCTGGGGGCTTTCGGGCTCGCGGTGGGGGCGCTCGACGCGGCCATGAACATGCTCGGTGTGAGCCTGCAGCGGGCGTACGGGCGCAGCATCATGCTCGGGTTCCACGCGGCGTACAGCCTGGGCGGGATCGCGGGGGCGTCGATCGCTTGGGCGGGGGCGCACTGGGATCTTTCGCTCTTCGTGTCGTATCTGCCGGCGGTCGTGGTGCTGCTGCCCGCGGCGTTGGTGGGGAGTCGCTGGTACGTCGATGCCGATGCTGGCGCTGCGGTGGGTGACGCCGGTGAGCGGAAGGGCGGGCCCGTTGTCTTCAAGCTGCTGCTTCCGCTCTGCCTGGTGATGACCTTCGCGTACATCGGTGACTCGACCGTCTCCAATTGGAGTGCGAAGTATCTGCAGGACGTCCTGGGGAGTTCGGAGGAGGTCTCGACCGTTCCGTACAACGTCTACATGGTCATGACGCTGCTGGGGCGAGGGCTCGGGGACTTGGGCGTGCGGCGGTTCGGGGCCGTTGCGGTGGTGCGGGTCGGGTCGGTGGTGGCTGCGCTCGGGTTCGCTGTCGTGGCGGCGGCGCCGGGGGCGTGGACCGGGATCTTGGGGTTCACCGTGCTGGGGCTTGGGCTGTGTGTGATCGTTCCGCAGACTTTCGCCGCGGCGGGGAGGCTGTTCCCCGGGGCTTCGGATGCCGCTGTGGCGCGGCTCAATGTCTTCAACTACGTGGGGTTTTTGATCGGTTCGCCGTTGGTGGGTGCGCTGGGAGATGCGTGGAACTACCGCGGGGCGATGCTCGTTCCCATGGTGTTGGTGCTCGTGACCTTGTTGTACGCCCGGTCCTTCGCCCCCGGAGCGGACCGATACGGTGACGGGCATGAGCGGCCGCGCACAGTTGATGTGGGACGAGGCAGTAACGGGCTATGACTTCGGTCCTGAGCACCCCATGGACCCGGTCCGGCTCGCGCTGACCAGAAGTCTGGTCGGTGCCTTTGGGCTCGACCGTGAGATGGATGTCGTCGCGGCCAAGCGTGCCGGTGACTCGACGCTGCGGCTCGTGCATCGCGAGGACTATGTGGAGGCGGTCAAGGCCGCGTCCGCCGATCCGGCGTCGGCGGACGGCAGTTATGGCCTGGGCACTCCGGATGATCCTGCCTTCGCGGGGATGCACGAGGTGTCGTCGCTGATCGCCGGGCAGTCGGTGGGGGCGGCCGAGGCGGTGTGGCGTGGGGAAGCGCTGCATGCGGTCAACTTCGCGGGTGGGCTGCACCATGCGATGCCGGGGGCCGCTTCGGGGTTCTGTATCTACAACGATGCGTCGCTGGCCATCGCGCGGCTGTTGGAGCTGGGCGCCGAGCGGGTCGCGTATGTGGATGTGGATGTGCATCACGGGGACGGGGTGCAGGCTTCTTTCTGGGACGATCCGCGGGTGCTGACGATTTCGTTGCACGAGCATCCGCGGACGTTGTTTCCGCAGACGGGGTGGTCCTCGGAGACGGGCTCTTCCTCGGCGGAGGGGTCTGCCGTGAATGTGGCGTTGCCGGCGGGGACCGGGGATGCGGGGTGGATGCGGGCGTTCCACGCCGTGGTGCCGGAGTTGCTGGCGGACTTTCGGCCGCAGGTGCTTGTCACTCAGCACGGGGCCGATACGCACTTCGAGGATCCGTTGGCGCATCTTGCCGTTTCGCTGGATGCGCAGCGGGGGGTGCAGGTTGCCTGTCATGAGTTGGCGCATGCGTACGCTGAGGGGCGGTGGGTTGCGCTCGGCGGGGGTGGCTATGCCGTGGTGGATGTCGTGCCTCGGTCGTGGACGCATTTGGTCGCTATCGCTGCGGGACGGGAGATTTCGCCCTCCGAGGTGATTCCTGAGGCCTGGCGGCAGGAAGTGTTCGCTCGTACGCGGCAGTTGGGGCCTGCGCGGATGACTGATGGGCGGTGGCCTGTGTCCTGGAAGGAGTGGGAGGCGGGGTATGACCCTGCCGATCGGCTTGACCAGGCGGTGTTGGCTGCGCGGCGTGCGGTGTTTCCGTTGCGGGGGTTGTTGGCGTAGGGGGGTGCCCTGCGGGGCTTTCCCCAAGCCCGCCCCTTCCCGAAACTGGGGCTCCGCCCCAGGCCCCGTCCCTCGGCGTGGGCGCCTGGTCTATCGGTGCTCGGTGATGGTGCGTTGTGCCCACCCGTTCCGCCGTGCGGAACGCCTGCCCACATCGCCGGGCGGCCAGGGTGGGAAGGCGCCTGTGTGGAACGCCTGGCCACGGCGGGGGCGGCTAAGGCGGCCAGGGTGGAATGGCGGTGTGCGGAGTCTGCCCACAATGCCGGGCGGCCAGGGTGGGAAGGCGCCCGTGCGGAACGCCTGGCCGCAGTGGCGGGCGGGTTGGGTGGGGAGGTGTGTGGGGCGACTGTGCACCATCAGCGCGGGTTGGTGGGGTGGTGTGCGGGGCGACTGGCCGCGTGCGTACCGCAGAGGTGGTGTCTTTGCGTGAGGGTACGTCTCGTTACGCCAACTGTGGGGGTTTTCCGGGGTTTTGGGGGTATCGATGGGTGGGATGCGTCAGCATCGGCTGGGTGTTGAGCACCGGCGCCCTGCGGGCGCATCTGTTGGCGGCTCGGTTGGCCGGGCCTGTGGCCACGTCTCGGGAAGAGAGTCTGCGGAGTTATCGGCTCTTCGCGGCCCGGGATCCGCGGATACTGCTGGGGCTCGATCCTGAATGGAGCTGGGAATCGCGGGACTTGCTCGGGCTGATGGCTGACAAGTGTGGGGTGTCCGCGGATCCCGGGCACACCACGGGGGCCGATGTCATCGACCCCGAGCGGACGTTGGCCGCGCTCGACGCCTTCGCCGAGCGGCTCTCGGATGCCGTACAAAGGAAGCTTCCCGTGCTCTTCGGGACGGGGCATCCGCACCGGCTGCTCGGGTTCTACGCCGCGTTGGCGGACGCCTTGTCGGCGGCCGGGTGCACCGTTCTCACCCCCGCGCAGGGCAACAGTGTCGACATAACGACCCGGTTCGGCCTACGCACGTACAACCTTGACTACGTACAAGGAGTCGCGCTGGTGCGGGAACCCGGCGTGCGTCCCACCGGGAGTGAGACCGGCGCACACACCCACTCACCGCTCCCGGTTCGGGCCGTCCTCGCGGCCGCCGCGGAGGGTGATGGGCCCCTGCCCGAGCTGGTCATCGGGGACCACGGATGGGTCTGCGGGGCAGGTCAGCTGGGGTTTGAGGCGATCGGTCTGGCGGATACGGATGATCCCGCGCTGTTCGTCGGAGAGGCCGAGGGGCAGGTGTCCGTCGTCGTTCCGCTTGATGACGCTGTGCGGTCTGATTACTACCGACCGCTTACTCGCTATGTACTCAATCGAGCGTGTCTGTCACAGTAGGCGGCCGATGGCTGCTCCTCTTCCCCACTCGCATCATCCGCCCCTAGTCTGGGGAGTGAGCGCGCAGAGACGAAGAGTCACCGGAAGGGGAAGCCGGTGCCCGTCATGTGCGGAAGGTTCAGGTGGGGTGTCATGGCTGCTGAGCAGAGGCCGCTGAACGAGGTTGCGTTCCTGACCGTGGCGGAAGTCGCCGCGGTGATGCGAGTGTCCAAGATGACCGTGTACCGCTTGGTGCACAGCGGTCATCTGCCCGCCATCCGGGTCGGAAGGTCCTTCCGGGTTCCGGAGCAGGCGGTTCACGAGTACCTCCGCGAGTCCTATGTAGGAGTCGAGGCGGGCTGACAGAAGTCCCTCGATCCCCCTCGATTACGTCCCTCACTCAGAGGCGGGTAGGCTAGGCCGACGTAGGTCGTGTGGGCCCAGTCTGCTGCCCCGCACTTAGTGAAGAGAAGTGAGCGAGGGTAGTCGTGGGCTCTGTTATCAAGAAGCGGCGTAAGCGGATGGCCAAGAAGAAGCACCGCAAGCTGCTGAAGCGCACCCGCGTTCAGCGTCGCAACAAGAAGTAAGCGACAGCTGACATAGCGCGCCCCGAAGCCCTCCCGTCATCCGGCGGGAGGGCTTCGGCGTTTTCCGCGGAGTTTCCGGGGTTCACCTGGGCTTTTGTGGGCCTCTGGTGTGGCTGTCGTCACTTCCTGCATCAGGCGGTCATCACAGCGCAACATCGACCCGCTAGCGTGTGCCGGGAGCGTGCTGACGGTGCGCGGCAGGACTTCGAGGGCTGGGGAAGGCAGGCGCTGATCTTGGGCAAGGTCGTGCTCGTGACCGGGGTGGCCCGACAACTGGGCGGGCGGTTCGTCCGACGCGTCCAGCGCGACCCGGAGGTCGACCGGGTGGTCGCCGTGGACGCGGTCCCCCCTGAGCACCATCTGGGCGGCGCGGACTTCGTCCAGGCCGACATCCGGCAGTCCGCGATCGCCAAGGTGCTCGCCGAGTTCTCCGTGGACACGGTCGTGCACATGGACGTCACGGGCACCGCGCTGGCCGGCGGCAGCCGCGGGTCACTCAAAGAGACCAACGTCATCGGCACGATGCAGCTGCTCGGCGCCTGCCAGAAGTCGCCGACGGTCAAGCGCCTCGTGGTGAAGTCGTCGACCAATGTGTACGGCTCCGCGCCGCGCGACCCGGCGGTCTTCACCGAGACGACGCCGCCGAAGTCGCTGCCCAGCGGTGGCTTCGCCAAGGACACCGTCGAGGTCGAGGGGTACGTACGCGGATTCGCGCGGCGGCGCCCTGACGTGGCGGTGTGTGTGCTGAGGTTCGCCAACATCCTGGGCCCGGCCGCCGACTCCCCGCTCGCCGAGTACTTCTCGCTGCCGGTCCTGCCGACCGTCTTCGGTTACGACCCGCGGCTGCAGTTCGTGCACGAGGACGACGCGATCGAGGTGCTCCGTCTGGCCGCACGCGACCCGCGGCGCGGCACGCTCAACAGCGGCACGTTCAACGTCGCGGGCGACGGCCTGCTGCTGCTCTCGCAGTGCTCGCGGCGGCTCGGGCGCCCTACGCTCCCGGTGTTCATGCCCGCCGTCACCTGGGTCGGCCAGGCGCTGCGCACGCTGGGCGTCACGGACTTCTCGCCCGAGCAGATCAGGCTGCTCACCCATGGCCGTGTGGTCGCAACACGGCAGATGCGCGAGACACTGGGCTTCCGGCCCAAATACACGACCGCGGAGACCTTCGCGGATTTCGTACGCAGTCGGGGTCCCGGGCTTCTGCCGCCGCAGGCCGTCGCCGGGGCCTTGGACCGGATCGCCACGCTGCCCTTCGTGGGCAACCACAGCGCCAACTGAGGAGAGCGTCAACGATGGCGGACGCCAAGGTCATTCCGTTCGACGACGACCGGTCGCGCGGGGGCGCTCAGCGCCCGACGCGCCGCAGGGTCGCGACCCTGCGCAAGAACGATCCGGCAGCTGTCCGTGAGGTCACGGCCATGCCGGCGCAGCAGGACGGCGAGCCGGGCGTGGAGCGGGCCGAGCCGGCGCCTTCGGCGGAGCCGAAGCAGGGAGCCGCACCCGAGCCGCGGGGCGGCGGTGGCCTGGAGAGGCGCATCGCGGGCGGGCTCGCGTTTCTGCGGCGGCGGCTGACCGGGGAGTACGAGGTCGACGACTTCGGGTACGACGAGGAGCTCACCGACCAGGTGCTGATGTCCCTGGTGCGGCCGCTGTACGAGAAGTACTTCCGCGTCGAGGTGAAGGGCATCGAGAACATCCCTTCCGACGGCGGGGCGCTGATCGTCGCCAACCACTCGGGGACGCTGCCGCTCGACGGCCTGATGATGCAGGTCGCCGTGCACGACAACCATCCGCAGGAGCGGCATCTGCGGCTGCTCGCGGCGGATCTCGTCTTCATGCTGCCGGTGGTCAACGAGCTGGCCCGCAAGGCCGGGCACACGCTGGCGTGCGCGGAGGACGCCGAGCGGCTGCTCGAGCGGGGTGAGCTTGTCGGGGTGATGCCGGAGGGGTTCAAGGGCATCGGGAAGCCGTTCAGCGAGCGGTACAAGCTGCAGCGGTTCGGGCGTGGCGGGTTCGTCTCCACCGCGTTGCGGACGGGGACGCCGATCGTTCCGTGCTCGATCGTGGGGGCGGAGGAGATCTACCCGATGATCGGGAACGCGAAGACGCTGGCGCGGGTGCTCGGTTTTCCGTACTTCCCGATCACGCCTACGTTCCCTTGGCTCGGGCCGCTCGGGGCGTTGCCGTTGCCGACGAAGTGGACGATTCAGTTCGGGGAGCCGATTCCCACGGATGGGTATCCGCCGGAGGCCGCCGAGGATCCGATGCTGATGTTCAACCTGACGGATCAGGTGCGGGAGCAGATTCAGCACACGTTGTACAAGCTGCTGGTGCAGCGGCGGTCCGTGTTCTTCTGAGAGTTCGTCTGAGGCGGCAGTCCGTTGCGCTCATGTCTGAGGGGCCAGATCCATGCGGATCTGGCCCCTCAGACATTGCTTGGTGCTATTTCGTGTCCTCGCCCGCGATCTCCAGGCCGGGCAGCAGGCCCGGCAGGATCGGTGGGATCGTCACGTCCGGCTTGGCCGAGGGGGTTTCCTTGTCGGAGGTGCCGTCCGACGGGGTCGGGGTCACGTCGGACTTCGGCGGGTCAAGGAGGCCGCCCGTGCTGCCGCCGAGCAGGCCGTCGTCCTCGCCCTTGCCGTCCGACTTCGACGGATGCGGCTTGCTGTCGGTGCTCGAGCCGCTGCCGTAGGAAGACTCGGGGACGGAGGTGTGGTCCGGGGTGGAGGAGCCGGAGGAGCCCTGGCTGGGCCGGTCCGGGGTACGGCTGGTGTCCGGGGTGCGGCGGGGGAGCAGGGAGCGGAGCGGGTCCACTTCCTGGTCCATCGCGTCGAAGACCGAGTTGACCTGCTCGCCCACGTCGCCCAGCTGGACGGGCAGTCGGCTCTGCAGGTCGCTCCAACTGCCGCGGTGCGACTCGGAGAAGGCGGACAGGGCCTGGATGGGGCCGAGCGAGCCGTCCCTCTCGTACGCCTCGTGCAGCAGGCGGTGGCCTTCCGTGACGTCGTGCTGCATGCCGGAGAGCGCTCGCCTGACCTCGCCGAGGGACTCGTGGTCGAGGTCGCCGGTGCGGCCTCGCTCCATCAGCCTGCGCGCCTCGTTCAGCCGGGTCGAGGCGTGGTCGAGGTAGATCTCGCCCTTGTCGCTGTCGCCGTCGGCCATGCCGAGCTTGAGGTCCTCCATGCCCCGCTTCAGGCCGTACAGCGAATCGCCCGGGAGTGCGTCCGAGCTGGCCGCGGCCACTCCGCTGAACGCCCCCGCCGCCACTCCGACGGTGAGCCCGCCCGCGGCGATGCCCTTCGACAGGCGGGAGCGTGGCTTCAGTTTGCGCAGCCCCGTGGCCCGGTGCGCGCCCTTGCGGGACCGCTGCTCGGGCACGGATGTGCCGGTGGTCCCGACGCCCGCGGCCGTGCCCTCGAGGAGCATGGCCTCCATGGCGGCTACGAGCTGGGCCCGTTGGACCACTTTGACCTCGGGATCAAGCTCCGGCTTCGGCAGCTCGCCGAGGCCGGTCGCCAGGGTCAACATCCGGTCCGGGGCTGCCTCTTCGGACAGCGCTGGATCGGGTGTGACGGAATCGTCGGTCTGCTCGGCCGCCGGGTCCTGGTCGGAATGCTCCTCCAGGGCCTGGGCGAAGGCGTTCGCCCGCCGGTGTGCCGATACGTTCGCGATCACTGGCGGCACCTCCTCTCGTCATGACGGTCGACTCCCCAGGGGGTCCTGAGGGTTGCACACCTTGAGCACATCCACACGAATGAGTGAGCGGAGGTGATCAGGGAGCGACCACAGGGAGCCTGCATCCCGCACAACGAGCGTCGCGGCACTTGGGTTACGGACGGAGGATGATCGGACCACCAGAAGTCCGTGGCGGCCATCTGGCCGCCACGGAAGGTGAGTTGAGCGTCACCCACGGCTACGGACGGCCGTCGGTGGTCCGTGGCGTCAGCGTGCGTCATCCGGCAGGAGCCGGGCCAGGGTACGGACGGCGCGGTACTGGAGGGTCTTGATCGCGCCCTCGTTCTTGCCCATCACCCGCGCGGTCTCGGCGACCGAGAGGCCTTGCAGGAAGCGCAGTGTCACGCACTCCTGCTGCTGGGGGTTGAGGCGGCGCACGGCGTCGAGCAGTGCGGCGTTCGAGAGGGACTCCAGGACGGAGTCCTCGGGGCTGCGCTCGACCTCGTTGGCGTCGAGCATTTCGCCGGTGGTCACTTCGAGGCGGAAACGGCTCGACTTGAAGTGGTCGGCGACCAGGTTGCGGGCGATCGTGACCAGCCAGGCGCCGAAGTCGCGGCCCTGCCAGGTGAACGTACTGATGCGGCGCAGGGCGCGCAGAAAGGTCTCGCTGGTGAGGTCCTCGGCGGTCGCCTTGCCGCCGACGCGGTAGTAGATGTAGCGATAGACCGTGTCGCTGTACTGGTCGTAGAGACGGCCGAAGGCGTCGGACTCGCCGGCCTGGGCGCGCTCGACGAGATCCATCATGCGTGCGCTGTCGCTGTCCGCGGCGGGACGGCGGTGGGTGGTGGGGGTTGAGGTGGCGGCGGCAGAACGGGCTCGTCTGCTGACCGCCGCGCCGCTGTCCGCCAGGGCGTAGAGCGGCCCGGCGGGTGTGGGGACGGCAAATGCGGGGACGGCGGGGCCGGCGTACGCGGTGGGGACGAAGCCGCGCAAGCGGTCGGCGACCGTTGCGCGCAGCGTAGCCAGGCCCGAGGCGTCAACCCCGACGTGTGGGTACACGGGACTCCCAGAGGCAGAGCTTCCATCACGTGCAGTGCGGGACCTTTCACCCGTCGTAGCGACGCGTGGGGTCCGTTATGCGTCTGAGGAGAATAACGCTTCGTACAGGCGGTGCTACACCCAGTTGCTTAAATCACCGATTACGTCGCTTGTGTTGCCGATCCGTGCCCGTTCAAGTAGCAGACAGTGAACGGTTGTTGATCAGGTTGGTTCACATTCCGTCTAAGCACGGGGCGTGTTGTGGCCGAGTGCTACCAACGGGACTGGCGGGAGGCGCGACGGGGTAGGACCGAGCGAATGTGACGCGGCTGGGCCGGAGGGGCGATCAGTGGCGGCGGCGGTGCAGGGCGATCGCCGCGGCCGTGCCGCCCGCGATCGCGCCGACGCCCGCCGCGGCGGGGATGCCGACCTTGGCGGCCTTGCGGCCGGTGCGGTAGTCCCGCAGGCGCCAGTCCCGCTCGCGGGCATGCTTGCGCAGCTTGGCGTCGGGATTGATCGCGTACGGGTGTCCGACGAGCGAGAGCATCGGGATGTCGTTGTGCGAATCGCTGTACGCGGCGCAGCGGGCCAGGTCCAGGCCCTCCGCGGAGGCGAGCGCGCGCACGGCCTCGGCCTTGGCGGGGCCGTGCAGGGGTTCGCCGACGAGCTTGCCCGTATAGACGCCGTCCATGGACTCGGCGACGGTGCCCAGCGCGCCGGTCAGGCCGAGGCGGCGGGCGATGACCGTGGCGATCTCCACCGGCGCGGCCGTGACCAGCCAGACCTTCTGGCCCGCGTCGAGATGGGCCTGGGCGAGGGCGCGCGTACCGGGCCAGATGCGCTCGGCCATGTACTCGTCGTAGATCTCCTCGCCGATGGACATCAGCTCGGCGACGCGATGGCCCTTGACGATGGACAGGGCGCTGTCGCGGGCGTCCTGCATGTGCTCGGGGTCCTCGACGCCCGCCAGCCTGAACCACGCCTGCTGCCAGGCGAATCGGGCCAGCTCCTGGCGCTCGAAGAACTTCCGCTTGTAGAGGCCGCGGCCGAAGTGGAAGATCGCGGCGCCCTGCATCACGGTGTTGTCGAGGTCGAAGAAGGCGGCGGCCTTGTCGTCGCCGACGACGGGGAACTCCGGCTCCTGATCCTGTTCCCCGGGCGCGGCGGCCGCGGCGGCCTCGTCGAGTTCCTCCAGCTCCTGGGAGGACTTGCGCGCTGCCTCAGCCGAGGCCTCGCCTGCCAACACGCTCCGCGCCGTGGCGGAGCGCCTACGGGGGGTGAGCCATCCGAGAGCGGCCATGCCGTGAGCATAGCTAGTTCGTTCGGTCGTTCCGGCGTCGGCAGGATTCGACCCTGTGAACTCTTCGCGGCCGCGCCGTTAAACGGACGGGCCGCGCGGCGCGTCGGCGGAGCGAGAATGGTGTCATGAGCCCGATTTTTCGCCGTACGGAGAAGAAGCGTCCGCAGGACCGGACGGTCACCTTGATCGGCAAGCCCGGCTGCCATCTGTGCGATGACGCACAGCTGGTGATCGAGAAGGTCTGCGGCGAGCTGGGAGTCGCCTGGGAGAAGAAGGACATCACGCAGGACGAAGAGCTCAACCGGGCCTACTGGGAACAGATTCCGGTGGTTCTGGTCGACGGTGAACAGCACACCTTCTGGCGGGTGAACGAAGATCGACTTCGGCATGCGCTCGCCCAGTAGTCCGAATCGAGACTGACTGAGGAGTCCAAGTGGCCCGAAAGGTCCCTTAGGATCGTGGGCGGTTTTGGTCTCGGGGGCGATGATCGTGAGGAGAGTGTGCGGTTTTGCCCCCATCAACTGAGCAACGACGCTCCCTGTGCGCCGGTTCCAGGAATGCGCGCCGGGGGTGCGTGACCCCGGTCACGTTGGCCGGGCAAATCGGACACCATCTTTGTGCACGCGTTCACAAAGACATAGCCTGCATTCGACGGGGCGGTCTGGGGACGTGTGACCGCCTGCAGCCCCGCTCTACCCGCAGGAGCACCGTGGCAACTGGCCGAACTCACCGACCGGCGACCCGCAGCCGAGGGATTCCCGAGGCCACCGTCGCCAGGCTTCCGCTGTACCTCCGAGCCCTCACCGCACTGTCGGAGCGCTCGGTGCCCACGGTCTCCTCCGAGGAGCTCGCGGCCGCCGCGGGGGTCAACTCCGCGAAGCTGCGCAAGGACTTCTCGTACCTCGGTTCCTACGGGACGCGCGGCGTCGGCTACGACGTCGAGTACCTCGTCTACCAGATCTCCCGCGAGCTCGGTCTGACCCAGGACTGGCCCGTCGTGATCGTCGGCATCGGTAACCTCGGCGCGGCGCTTGCCAATTACGGCGGGTTCGCATCGCGCGGCTTCCGTGTCGCCGCCCTGATCGACGCCGATCCGGCCATGGCGGGCACGCCCGTCGCGGGCATGCCGGTGCAGCACACCGACGACCTCGAGAAGATCATCAAGGACAACGGCGTCTCCATCGGTGTCATCTCGACCCCGGCCGGTGCCGCCCAGCAGGTCTGCGAGCGGCTCGTCGCCGCCGGTGTGACCTCGATCCTCAACTTCGCGCCCACCGTCCTTTCCGTGCCGGACGGTGTCGACGTACGCAAGGTGGATCTCTCCATCGAGTTGCAGATCCTCGCCTTCCACGAGCAGCGCAAGGCCGGTGAGGAGACGGCGGCCGACGAGGCCGCCGTGCCCGCCACCGACAAGCAGCAGCGGAAGGGACCCGACGGGGACGTCCCCGCCGTGATGCCGGCATGAGTCTCCTTGTCGTAGGGCTGAGTCACCGCAGCGCTCCGGTGAGCGTCCTCGAGCGGGCCGCGCTCGCTCCCGATGCGCAGGCCAAGCTCCTGCAGGACACGCTCGCCGCCGAGCCCGCCGCAGAGGCGGCCGTGCTCGCCACCTGCAACCGCATCGAGCTGTATGCCGACGTGGACAAGTTCCACGCGGGCGTCGCCGAGCTGTCCACGCTGCTCGCCCAGCACAGCGGGGTGGGCCTCGAAGAGCTCACTCCCTATCTGTACGTCCACTACGAGGACCGAGCCGTCCACCACCTGTTCTCGGTGGCCTGCGGCCTGGACTCGATGGTGGTCGGCGAGGGGCAGATCCTCGGGCAGATCAAGGACACCCTGGCGCGCGCGCAGGAGCTGCACACCGCGGGGCGCCTCCTCAACGACCTGTTCCAGCAGGCCCTGCGGGTCGGCAAGCGCGCGCACTCGGAGACCGGGATCGACCGGGCCGGGCAGTCGCTCGTGACCTTCGGCCTGGAGCAGCTCGCCGGGCGCGAGCCGGTCGAGGCGTGGGCCAAGGGCAAGCGCGCCCTGGTCATCGGCGCCGGATCCATGTCCTCACTGGCCGCGGCGACGCTCGCGCGGGCCGGGGTCGACGAGGTCGTCGTCGCCAACCGCACCCTGGAGCGGGCCGAGCGGCTCGCCGAGATCCTGGCGGACGGTGGCCACGGCACCAGCGCCCGCGCCGTCGCGATGGACCAGGTGGCGGCCGAACTGACACGTGCCGATGTGGCGGTGTCCTGCACCGGGGCGACCGGACTCGTCCTGACGGCGGAGGCCGTGGCTGCGGCGCTGGCGGGCCGTACGGCTTCGCCGACGGCCGTGGGGACGGCCGTGGGGACGTCCCATGCGTCGGTGGCGGCTCCGCGCTCGGCATCGCGCGTCGGCGGGGGCGCCCGTACGGACGAGACGGTGACGGGCGGCGAGGGCCGTCCGGCCGACGACTCCGCGGTGCGGGGTGACCTGCGCGCCGGGGCGGACGCGACGGCTCCGGTAGCGGCGGACGAAGCCTTCCGTGCGGCCGACGACTCCGCGGTGCGGGGCGACCTGGGCGCCGGGGCGGACGCCACGGTCCCGGTAGCGGTGGACGGAGCCTTCCGTCCGGCCGACGACTCCGCGGTGCGGGGTGACCTGCGTGCCGGGGCGGATGCCACAGTCCCGGTAGCGGCGGACGAAGCCTGCCCGCTCGGCCTCTCCGGCGCGGGTGTGCCCTCGGGTGCCGGTGTGGACGCGACCGGTGGTTCGCTCGACGGTGCAGCCGTCAACCGCGGCGTCGGGTTCTCCGTCATGGGTGAGGACGCCGTCGCGGGGATGGACGCCGCGACCCTGGAGCAGCACGCCGCCTGGGTCGACAACGCTCCCGCCGAGCGCCGCGACGACGAGGCCTTCGACCTGCGCGCCGAGGCAGGCACCATCACCGCGCTCGCCGCGGCCGTGACCGCCACCGGGCGGGTGCCCGAGCGCCGCGGCCCCTCGATGGCCGAGACCGGGCACGTCCTGCTCGCCCTGCTCGACCTGGCCATGCCCCGCGACATCGACGGTGCCGTGCACCGCATCGACGGCGTACGCCTGGTCGACATCGAGTCGCTCGCCGAGGCCTCCGCCGACGCCCCGATGGCCGACGACGTGGAGCAGGTCCGCGCGATCGTCTCCGACGAGGTCGCCGCCTTCGGCGCCGCGCAGCGGGCCGCGCACATCACGCCGACCGTGGTCGCCCTGCGCACCATGGCCGCCGACGTCGTCGCCGGTGAGATCGCCCGGCTCGACGGACGGCTCCCCGGACTCGCCGAGAAGGAGCGCGCGGAGATCACGCAGACCGTCCGCCGTGTCGTCGACAAGCTGCTGCACGCGCCGACCGTGCGGGTCAAGCAGCTGGCGGGCGAGCCCGGCGGCGCCGGGTACGCCGACGCGCTGCGCACCCTCTTCGACCTCGACCCGCAGACGGTCGCCGCCGTCAGCAGGGCCGACCACCTGAACAACCAGAACAGCCAGAACGACCAGCACGACCAGCACGACGAGAACAACGATCCGAATCGAGGCCGGGTATGACCGAGAGGGCACTCAGGCTCGGGACCAGGCGCAGCAAGCTGGCCATGGCCCAGTCCGGCCAAGTGGCCGAAACAGTGAGCCAGTTGACGGGCCGCCCCGTGGAGCTCGTGGAGATCACGACGTACGGCGACACGTCGCGTGAGCACCTGGCGCAGATCGGCGGCACCGGCGTCTTCGTGACCGCCCTGCGCGACGCGCTCCTTGCCGGCGAGGTCGACTTCGCCGTGCACTCGCTCAAGGACCTGCCGACCGCGCAGCCCGACGACCTGGCGCTCGCCGCGGTGCCGCTGCGCGAGGACCCCCGTGACGTGCTGATCGCACGCGACGGCCTGACCTTCGCGGAGCTGCCGAACGGCGCGCGCATCGGCACCGGTTCGCCGCGCCGCATGGCGCAGCTGAACGCTTACGCGCGGGGCCACGGCATGACCATCGAGACCGTGCCGATCCGCGGGAACATCGACACCCGCATCGGATACGTGCACAAGGGGGAGCTCGACGCCGTCGTGCTCGCCGCCGCCGGACTCCACCGCGTCGGCAGGATCGACGAGGTGACCGACTTCCTGTCGGTCGACACAGTTCTGCCCGCCCCCGGCCAGGGGGCACTGGCGATCGAATGCGCCGCGTCCAACGCGTCGCTGACCGCCGCGCTCGCCGAGCTCGACGACCCGTACACCCGGGCCGCCGTGACCGCCGAGCGATCCCTGCTCGCCGCCCTGGAAGCCGGTTGCAGTGCGCCTGTTGGCGCGCTGGCCGACTTGCTGGCCGACGGGCAGATTGTCAAGGAAATGCGCCTGCGCGGCGTCGTCGGTACCACCGACGGCTCGACGCTGGTGCAGCTGTCCACCACCGGTCCCGTGCCCGAGACGCATGACCAAGCCTTGGCGCTCGGCCGCGAACTCGCTGCCGAGATGCTTGCCAAGGGCGCGGCCGGTCTGATGGGGGAGCGAGTACTTTGAGCCCCACCTCGAACCTTCCCGGCCTTCCCGCACACGGGCACGTCACCTTCCTGGGTGCCGGACCCGGAGATCCGGGACTACTCACTCTGCGCGCTGTCGAGGCGTTGGCCCGAGCGGATGTCCTGATCGCCGAGCCGGACGTGCTCGATGTCGTGCGCGCGCATGCCCGGGGAGGTGTGGACACACCTCACCCTCAGCCGGTTGACGACGCGTCAGTTACCACCGATGCGCCTTCCCTTCGGGCCGCCGCCAATCTTGTCATGGAGGCAGCGAGGAGCGGCAGGCGGGTGGTGCGTGCCGTCGGCGGCGATCCCGGTCTCGACACGTACGCCGCCGAGGAGATGCTGGCCTGCGCCGCCGCGGGCATCTCCTTCGAGGTGGTGCCCGGCATCGCCGCGGCGGTCGGTGTGCCCGCCTACGCGGGTGTTCCGCTGCGGGACGCGCAGGGCACCGACGTACGTTTCGTCGACGCCCGCACCGCTTCCGACCGCTGCTGGAGCGAGGTCGGCGCGTCGGACGGGACCGTGGTGGTCTCGACGGCGCTCGACTCCGTCGCGGCGGCCGCCGGTGAGCTGGTGACGGCCGGGCGCAAGCCCGACACCCCGATGACGGTGACCATCGCCGGTACGACGACGCGCCAGCGCACCTGGACCGCGACGCTCGGCACCATCGCGCAGGTCCTGAAGCAGGCGAAGGTGCTGCCCTCGCCCGACGGCGGGCAGCCCGTCATAGCCGTGGTCGGTGAGCGTTCCGCCGCCGCCCAGCGCGACCAGCTCTCGTGGTTCGAGTCGAAGCCGCTCTTCGGGTGGCGGGTGCTGGTTCCGCGCACGAAGGAGCAGGCGGCCTCGCTCTCCGACCAGTTGACGTCGTACGGCGCCGTGCCGCACGAGGTGCCGACGATCGCCGTCGAGCCGCCGCGTACGCCGCAGCAGATGGAGCGTGCGGTCAAGGGCCTGGTCACGGGCCGCTACGAGTGGATCGCCTTCACCTCCGTGAACGCGGTCAAGGCCGTACGCGAGAAGTTCGAGGAGTACGGGCTCGACGCGCGTGCCTTCGCCGGGATCAAGGTCGCGGCGGTGGGCGAGCAGACCGCCGCCGCGCTGATCGCCTTCGGCGTGAAGCCGGATCTGGTGCCGAGCGGCGAGCAGTCGGCTGCGGGCCTGCTTGAGGACTGGCCGCCGTACGACCCGGTCTTCGATCCGATCGACCGTGTCTTCCTGCCGCGTGCCGACATCGCCACCGAGACGCTGGTGGCGGGGCTCATCGACCTGGGCTGGGAGGTCGACGACGTCACGGCCTACCGGACCGTGCGGGCGTCGCCGCCGCCGGCGGAGACGCGTGAGGCGATCAAGGGCGGCGGCTTCGACGCCGTGCTCTTCACCTCCTCGTCGACCGTGCGGAACCTCGTCGGTATCGCCGGTAAGCCGCACAACGTGACCGTCATCGCGTGTATCGGCCCCGCCACGGCGAAGACCGCCGAGGAGCACGGGCTGCGGGTGGACGTGATGGCTCCGGAGCCATCGGTCCACAAGCTGGCGGAGGCGTTGGCCGAGTTCGGGACGCGGCGTCGGGCGGCCGCGCTTGAGGCGGGGGATCCTGTGACCCGCCCCAGCGAGCGGCGGCCGGGTTCGCGTAGGCGGCGTGCAGCACCCTGACGCTCAGGCGTACCGTTAGTCACCGGCTTCGCCGAGTTCGTCCTCAAACGCCGGACGGGCTGAGTATTTTCCCTGGCCCCGGCTGAGATTCTTCAGCCGGGGCCGGAATCTTTGCGTGAGGTGAGTGAGCACAGTGACCAAGTACGGATCGTTCCCCGGAGCGCGGCCCCGTCGGCTGCGGACCACCCCCGCGATGCGGCGCATGGTCGCGGAGACCCGTCTCCACCCGGCCGATCTGATCCTCCCCGCGTTCGTCCGCGAGGGGATCAGCGCGCCCGTGGAGATCGGCGCCATGCCCGGCGTCGTCCAGCACACCCGCGACAGCCTGAAGAAGGCCGCCGTCGAGGCGCTGGAGGCCGGAGTCTCCGGGATCATGCTGTTCGGGGTTCCGGAGGAGGCGAAGAAGGACGCCGCGGGAACTGCGGGCACCGACCCGGACGGGATCCTCCAGGTCGCGCTGCGGGACGTACGCGCGGAGGTCGGCGACGAGCTCATCGTCATGTCCGACCTGTGCCTCGACGAGACCACCGACCACGGCCACTGCGGGGTGCTCGACGAGCAGGGCCGCGTGGACAACGACGCGACCCTTGAGCGGTACGCCGAGATGGCCCAGGTCCAGGCCGACGCGGGCGCCCATGTGGTGGGCCCGAGCGGCATGATGGACGGTCAAGTGGGCGTGATCCGGGATGCGTTGGACCAGACGGGCCACGAGGACGTGTCGATCCTCGCGTACACCGTGAAGTACTCCTCGGCCTTCTTCGGCCCGTTCCGGGAGGCCGTCGGATCGTCGCTCAAGGGCGACCGCAAGACCTACCAGCAGGACCCGGCCAACACCCGGGAGTCCCTGCGGGAGTTGGCGCTCGACCTCGAAGAGGGCGCCGACATGGTGATGGTGAAGCCTGCCGGGCCTTACCTGGACATCCTGGCGCGGGTCGCCGACGCGGTGGACGTGCCGGTTGCGGCGTACCAGATCAGTGGCGAGTACGCGATGATCGAGGCCGCCGCTCAGCGGGGCTGGATTGACCGGGACAAGGCGATCATGGAGTCGCTGACCGGTATCAAGCGGGCGGGCGCGAACATGATCCTTACTTACTGGGCCACTGAGGTCGCCAAGCAGCTGTGACCGTGTGACTGCTCGGCCGTTTGACCGTTTGACCGTTTGACCTCAAGCTTGCTTGAGGTTGCAGGGTGGTGTGCATCGACGTACCGCCGACTCGCTGTCGGCACTCCGAGGAGGACGTAATGCGCGCCGTTGTTCTGCATGAGTTCGGGCCTGCCGAGAACCTGACGTACGAGACCTGGCCCGACCCCGTGGTGGGGCCGGGCCAGGTGCGGATTGCCGTACGGGCGGCGGGAGTTCACTTCGTCGAGACCGTCATGCGGCGGGGCGACGCGAGCGACATGGCGCCGCCGCTGCCGGAACTGCCCTCCGTGTTCGGCGGGGAGGTCGCGGGCGTGGTGGATGCGGTGGGTCCCGGCGTGGACCCCGCTTGGCTGGGGCGGTCGGTCGTGACGCCGCGCAGTGAGCCCGGCGGGTACGCCGAGCTTTCGGTGGCCGCCGTCGAGACCCTGCACGAGGTGCCGGACGGGCTCGGACACGAGGCGGCCGTGTCGATGGTGATGACCGGGGCGACGGCCATGGGTCTGCTGGACGTCGCTCAACTCACCTCCGACGACGTGGTGTTGGTGACGTCCGCAGCCGGTGGGGTCGGCCGGCTCGTCGTCCAGTACGCCTGCGCGATCGGGGCCGTCGTGATCGGTGCCGCCGGTGGGCCCGGCAAGGTCGAGGCGGTCTGGGAGCTGGGCGCCGATCTCGCCGTCGACTACAACGAACCCGGCTGGACGGACCTCGTGCGGGAGCGCCTCGACGGGCGGAGCGTGAGCGTCATACTCGACGGGGTGGGCGGCGAGAAGTCCGCCGCCGCCTTCGGTCTGATCGGTGACGGCGGCCGGTACGTGGTCATCGGGTGGTCGTCCCAGGAGGGCTTCGAGCCGGACGCGGGTGTCGTGGAGCGGCGGGGGATCTCCGTGGCCAACGCCCTGCTGCGGCTGATCGAGCACCCCGAGGACGGGCCCGAGCACGAGCGGCGGGCCCTGGAGGCCGCCGCCAAGGGGGAGTTGGTGCCGGCGGTGCAGACGTTCCCGCTGGCGGACGCGGCCTTGGCCCATGCGGCGATGGAGCGGCGGGAGACCACGGGCAAGGTCGTGCTGGTGCCTTAGCCCTGGCCTTGGTCCTCGCCTTGGCCCTGCTTGAGCAGGGTGGCCAGGCGGGAGAAGCCGTCGGTGCCATAGCCCTCGTCGACCGCGCGGTCGAGGAGGCCCTGGAAGGGCTCGAACAGGTCGGTCCGCAGGCCCTGTTCGGCGTACGCCTTCGCGATCATTTGCGGTACGGCCATGATGCCGCCGTCGACGTACGTGATGCCGTGGGCCGCGGCCCAGTCGGCCAACTCCCTTGCCTGGGCGGGCGTTCCGTTGGTGAGGTTCACGACCGTGCGGCCCGCGAGGGCGTCCGCCTGCGGGGTGAGGAGGGCGCGGACGCTGTCGTTGGTGGTGAGGCAGACGGATGACGAGCGGGCCGGCGGTGATGGCCTCCTCGGCGGTCTCGGCCGGGATCGCGCCCTGGGCGACGAGGGGGCCGGTCTTGGCGGCGGTGCGGTTCCAGACGGTCGTCCGGTGGCCCGCCTTGATCAGCGCGGCGGCGAGGGCGGAGCCCATCAGGCCGAGGCCGAGGACGGGATCCTTGTCGGGCCCTGCGGACGGAACAAGTACCGACTTTTTGGTGCGGTACTTACTCATAGGTGTGTGAGGAGGTCCAGAAGATTCTTCCCCCCGGTGTCACATCTGGCCGAGCCGATCCGTCAGAGGTATGTAACGCAAGGAAGAGACGCAGAGAAGCGACACAGAGGAGTTCGTTATGGAAGCCAGGCTGAACCTGTTCGGCAACGAGGTCACCAACAAGCTCGTGCGGCACTTCAACTCGGCGGGCAAGGTCATCTCGGACTCGACGCTGCCGGCCGAGACGCAGGAGCTGGTGAAGATCCGGGCCAGCCAGATCAACGGCTGCGGATTCTGCGCCGACATGCACACCAAGGACGCTGCGGCCGCCGGTGAGACCTCGGTGCGCCTCAACCTGATCGCGGCTTGGCGCGAGGCCAAGGTCTTCACCGACGCGGAACGCGCCGCCCTCGAACTGACGGAGCAGGGCACCCGCATCGCGGACGCGGCCGGCGGGGTCACGGACGAGGCGTGGGCGAATGCAGCCAAGCACTACGACGAGGAGCAGCTCGCCGCGCTGGCGTCCCTGATCGCCCTCATCAACGCGTACAACCGTGTGAACGTCATCGTGCAGCAGCCGGCGGGCGACTACGAGCCCGGCATGTTCGGCTGAGCGGCAGTCTCGGGCTCATCCCCATTGCTGCTTCAGGCGGTAGCCGCCGTCGGTGATCGCTCCGGGCCCGCCGTTGGGCGGGTCGTAACGGTGATGGATACGGAAGGTCCCCGAGGAACGCACCGGGAGGCTGGCGCCGTTCGGATTGAACTCGGCGTGGGCGTCGACCGTGACAACCGGGCGGCCCCGGTGCCGATCAAGCTCGGCGTGCTTGGATGGTTCTTCGTCGTGTGGGGATGCGAGAGGGGCTTCGGTGAGCGGCGCGGGGGACTTCGCGGAGTTGTTGCGGGAGCTCAAGGGGCGGTCCGGGCTCAGTTACGGGGTGCTGGCCAAGCGGCTGCATGTGAGTACGTCCACGTTGCATCGGTACTGCAATGGGGATGCCGTGCCTACGGCGTTTGCGACCGTCGAGAAGTTGGCCCGGCTGTGCGATGCGTCGCCGGAAGAGCTGGTTGAGGTCCACCGGCGGTGGATTCTCGCCGACGCGGGGCGGGGGAAGCGGCCCTTGCCCGGTGGACAGGGGGAGCCGGAGGAAGAGCCGGTGGCAGAGGTGGGTGCGGAGGCGGACTCGCTGGCTGGCCGACCTTCCGACCGGCGGCGGCGTGTTGTTGTGTTCGCCGCTGCCACCGTTGCCGTCGTGCTCGGGTCAACTGCTCTTGCGCTGAACGGAGTTCCTGGTGGGGGTGGGGGTGAAGGCAGCGGCGGCAGTGGGGAGCGGGGTGTCGCCGCTACCAGTGACGGCAGGGAACCTGTCTCCGCCTCTCCGTCCGAGGGCGGCAAGGGTGGTAGCGGCGGCGAGGGTGGAGAGCATGCGCCTGACCGTCAGGAGAAGGAGAGTTCCGGGACTCCTTCCGCCTCCGAAGGGCGCGGCGGCGCCAAGTCGCCCTCCCCGCAAGGGGACGAGCGTGGCGGCGACCTCAGCGTGCCCCTCGCCGCGCGCACCAGGCCGTACGTCTACGAAGAACCCTGCAGCCAGCACTTCCTGGTCGACCGCAAGCCGAACCAGGTGCCCAGGCCGCCGGTCGAGCAGGACGCCCCCGGTTGGGCCGCCGACCTCGGGGCCGTCTCGTCGGGCGAGCAGTTCATCGAGGTCACCCTGCAAGGCATGGGCAAGGACACCGTCGTACTGCAGGGCATGGACGTCCGCGTACAGAGCACCGCATCGCCGCTCGACTGGAACGACTACGCGATGGGTGTCGGCTGTGGCGGCGGCGTGGACACCAAGTCCTTCGGTGTCGACCTCGACGACGCCGCACCGCGCGTCGCGCCCAAGGCGGGGCAGCGGGACTTCCCGTACAAGGTGAGCGAGAGCGACCCCGAGGTCTTCTACATCAAGGCCAACGCCGAGGCCCACGACGTCCGTTGGTATCTGGAACTGGAGTGGTCGAGCGGCGAACGGCACGGGGTGCTCCGCATCGACGACCAGGGCAAGCCGTTCCGTACCAGCGGCCGCGAGGGGCGGCCGACGTACGGCTGGCCGAACGGCGGCTCGCAGTGGATCGCCCCGCTCGACGGGTGAGCATCAAGGCGGCCCGTCCGCATTCCGGAATGGCGCATGTAGGCGGCACCTACGTGCTTAGGGTGCGGGCACAGCTGTCCGAGCCGAAGGAGCCGCCGCCGTGACCGTGACCGAGCCCGCCCCTGCCGCAGTCCCCACGCCGCCCCTCGCCGCGCGTGCCGCCTCGGTCGGCGGCTCGCCGGTACGGGACATCCTGGCCGTCACCGCGCGGCCCGAGGTCATCAACTTCGCGGGCGGGCTCCCTGCCCCCGGTCTCTTCGACAAGGCCGGCATCGCCGCGGCCTTCGGGGCGGTCCTCGCCGAGCAGCCCGAGCGCGCGCTCCAGTACTCCACGACCGAGGGCGAGCCGACGCTGCGTGCCGCCATCGCCGCACGCTTCGATGCGCGCGGGCTCGGCACCGGCGCCGACGACCTCGTCATCACCACCGGTTCGCAGCAGGCGCTCTCGCTGCTCGCCACCGCCCTCATAGAGCCCGGCGAGACCATCCTCGTCGAGAGCCCCTGCTACCTGGCGGCGCTGCAGGCCTTCGGGTTCGCCGGCGCGCACATCGTGCCCGTGCCCTGCGACGAGGCCGGCATCGACCCGGACTCCCTCGACGAGCTCGTCGCCCTGCACCGGCCCAAGCTGCTCTACACCGTCCCCACCTTCCAGAACCCCACCGGCCGCACCATGCCCGCCGAGCGGCGCGCCGCGATCGCGGAGATCGCCGCGCGGCGCGGCCTGTGGATCATCGAGGACGACCCGTACGGAGAGCTGCGCTTCGAGGGCGAGCGCGTGCCGTGGATCGCCTCGTACCCCGGGGCCGAGGACCGCACCATCCTGCTCGGCAGCTTCTCCAAGGTCATGGCGCCGGGCCTGCGCCTGGGCTGGCTGCGGGGGCCCGCGGCGCTGCTGCGGGCCTGCGTCGTCGCCAAACAGTCCGCGGATCTGCATACGCCCACCGTCAACCAGTTGGCCGCGGCGCGGTACTTGGCGGACAACGACCTGGACGCGCACGTGGCGCGCGTCGCGGGGGAGTATCGCGAGCACCGGGACGCGATGCTGGGCGGCCTCGGGGCGGCGCTTCCAGAGGGGTCTAGCTGGATCCGGCCGGAGGGCGGAATGTTCGTGTGGGCACGGTTGCCCGAAGGGTACGACACGGCTGCGCTGCTGCCGGGGGTCGTCAAGCATGACGTGGCTTACGTTCCCGGGGCGCCGTTCTATGCGGGGGAGCCGGACCGTTCGACGCTGCGGATGTGCTTTGTGACGCAGACGCCGGATGAGATTGCTGAGGGGTTGCGGAGGCTTGGGGGTGCGCTTCGGGGCTAGTCGGCTGCGGGTCGTGTGTGGCTGGTCGCGCCCACGCGGCGGAGCCGCACATGTCACAGCCCCGCGCCCCTAAAGAGGGGCGCGGGGGCCGTCACGTGATGCTCAAAGCCGCTCAGGCGTCCTGATGCCAAGCAGCGCCATGCCCTGGTGCAGGGTGCGGGCCGTGATGTCGCAGAGGAACAGGCGGTTCTCGACCTGGGCCGGGGTGTCCGCCTTGATGACCGGGCACTTGTCGTAGAACGTCGTGTACAGCGACGCCAGTTGGTAGAGGTACGCCGCCAGCTTGTGCGGCGCGTACTCCGCAGCGACCTCCGCCACCGTCTCCGCGAACTGGTCCAGGTGCAGGCCCAACGCCCGCTCCGCGTCGGCCAGTTCGAGCTCCGGGTGCGCCTTCGGGCTCACGTCGCCCGCCTTGCGCAGGATCGACTGGATACGGGCGTACGCGTACTGGAGGTACACCGACGTGTCGCCGTTCAGCGACACCATCTGGTCCAGGTCGAACTTGTAGTCGCGCACCGCCGACGTCGACAGGTCCGCGTACTTCACCGCGCCGATGCCCACCTGGGCGCCGCGCTCGGCGATCTCCTCGTCGGAGAGGTCCTGGGCCTTCTCGCGGACGATGGCCGACGCGCGGTCGATCGCCTCGTCGAGGAGGTCGATGAGGCGTACGGTCTCGCCCTCACGCGTCTTGAACGGCTTGCCGTCCTTGCCGAGGACCGTGCCGAAGCCGAGCTGCACCGCCTTCACGTTCTCCGTCAGCCAGCCCGCCCTGCGGGCCGTCTCGAAGACCATCTTGAAGTGCAGGGACTGCCGCGCGTCCACGACGTACAGGAGCGTGTCCGCCTTGAGGTTGTAGACGCGGTCGCGGATCGCGGAGAGGTCCGTCGCCGCGTAGCCGAAGCCGCCGTCGGACTTCTGGACGATCAGCGGGGACGGGTTGCCGTCCGGGCCCTTCACGTCGTCGAAGAAGACGCACAGCGCGCCGTTGGAGCGGACCGCGACGCCGGACTCCTCCAGCATGCGGCAGGTCTCCGCCAGCATGTCGTTGTAGCCGGATTCGCCGACGATGTCCGCGTCGGCGATCTCCACGTCCAGCTTGTTGAAGACCGAGTAGAAGTAGACCTTCGACTCGTCCACGAACCGCTGCCAGATCGCGAGCGTCTCCGGGTCGCCCGCCTGCAGGTCCACCACCCGGCGCCGGGCCCGCTTCTTGAACTCCTCGTCGGCGTCGAAGAGCACCTTCGAGGCCTTGTAGACGCGGTTGAGGCTGGACATCGCCTCTTCGCCCGCTTCCTCGGTGCCCTCGGCGGCCTTGTGGCCCAGCGCGTCCGGGTGCTCCAGGAGGTACTGCACGAGCATGCCGAACTGGGTGCCCCAGTCGCCGATGTGGTGGCGGCTGACCACCTTTTCACCGGTGAACTCAAGGATCTTGACGACGGAGTTGCCGATGACCGAGTTGCGGAGGTGGCCGACGTGCATCTCCTTGGCCACGTTCGGCTGGGCCCAGTCGACCACCGTCGTGCCGGGCTTCTCGGCGAACGGCACGCCGAGCCGGGCGCCGTCGGCGGCGCGTGCCGCGAGGTTCTCGGTGATCGCCTTGTCGGTGACCGTGATGTTCAGGAAGCCGGGGCCCGAGACCTCGACGTCCTTGATCAGGTCGGGGGCGGTGATCGCCGAGACGACCTGCGTGGCCAGCTCGCGCGGGTTCGCCTTCGCCTTCTTGGCGAGGGCGAGGATCCCGTTGGCCTGGAAGTCGGCCCGGTCGCTTCGTCGCAGCAGCGGGTCGGCGGCGCCGGCCTCCGGCAGGGCTGCCGAGAGGGCGTCCGCGAGGCGCTGGTGGACGGAGGCGGTGAGGGACGTGACCGAGGCCATGGAGTGGATGCCGTTCTGCTCGGGTTCCTGGGTTCTTGTAGCTACGAACAGCTACGAAAACCGAGTATCCCACGCGGTGAAAAGCGGTTTTCGCGGTTGCGGTACGACCTGGGAGAATGGCTGCGTCAAGCGGTACTCACGTAGAAGAAGAAAGGCGTGCCGATCGTGGCTCAGAGCACCGATACCACCGACTGGGTCTCCCGCTACGCGGACGAGGTCATCGCCGAGTCGGAGCGTCGTGCCCCGGGCAAACCGGTCGTCGTCGCGTCCGGACTCTCCCCCTCCGGCCCCATTCACCTGGGCAACCTTCGCGAGGTCATGACCCCGCACCTGGTCGCGGACGAGATCCGGCGACGCGGGTACGAGGTACGGCACCTGATCTCCTGGGACGACTACGACCGGTACCGCAAGGTCCCGGCCGGCGTCCCCGGCATCGACGAGTCCTGGGCCCAGCACATCGGCAAGCCCCTCACCTCCGTGCCCGCCCCGGCCGGGTCCGCGTACCCGAACTGGGCCGAGCACTTCAAGGCGGCCATGACCGAGGCGCTCGACGAGCTGGGTGTCGAGTACGACGGGATCAGCCAGACGGAGCAGTACACGTCCGGGGTCTACCGCGAGCAGATCCTGCACGCGATGAAGCGTCGCGGCGACATCGACGCGATCCTCGACCAGTACCGCACCAAGAAGGCCCCCGCGAAGAAGTCGCAGAAGCCCGTCGACGAGGCCGAGCTGGAGGCCGCCGAGGGCTCCGGCGCCGCGAGCGAGGACGACGGCAGCGGCGGCACCAGCGGGTACTTCCCGTACAAGCCGTACTGCGGCGCCTGCGAGAAGGACCTGACGACGGTCACCTCGTACGACGACGAGAGCACCGAGCTCGCGTACGTCTGCGCGGACTGCGGGCACACCGAGACGGTGCTCCTGAGCGAGTTCAACCGCGGCAAGCTGGTCTGGAAGGTCGACTGGCCCATGCGCTGGGCGTACGAAGGCGTGATCTTCGAGCCGAGCGGCGTGGACCACTCGTCTCCCGGGTCGTCCTTCGTCGTCGGCGGGCAGATCGTCCGCGAGATCTTCGACGGCGTGCAGCCGATCGGTCCCATGTACGCGTTCGTGGGCATCTCGGGGATGGCGAAGATGTCGTCCTCCAAGGGCGGCGTGCCGACCCCGGCCGACGCGCTGAAGATCATGGAGGCGCCGCTCCTTCGCTGGCTGTACGCGCGGCGCAAGCCCAACCAGGCCTTCAAGATCGCCTTCGACCAGGAGATCCAGCGGCTCTACGACGAGTGGGACAAGCTGGACGCGAAGGTCGCCGACGGGTCCGTGCTGCCCGCCGACGCCGCCGCGCACACCCGCGCGGTGCGCACCGCCGCGGGTGACCTGCCCCGGACGCCGCGCCCGCTGCCGTACCGGACGCTCGCGTCCGTCGCGGACATCACGGCCGGCGCCGAGGACCAGACCCTGCGGATCCTGCGCGACCTGGACCCGTCCGACCCGATCACGTCCCTCGACGAGGCGCGGCCGCGGCTCGACCGTGCCGAGAACTGGATCACCACCCAGGTCCCGGCCGACGCCCGCACGATCGTGCGCTCGGAGCCGGACGCGGAGCTGCTCTCGTCCCTGGACGACGAGGGCCGCGAGTCGCTGCGGCTGCTCCTGGACGGCCTGGACTCGCACTGGTCCCTCGACGGGCTCACACACCTGGTGTACGGCGTGCCGAAGGTGCGTGCCGGATTCTCCGCGGACGCCACGGCGAAGGAACTGCCGCCGGAGATCAAGGTCGCGCAGCGGTCCTTCTTCGCCCTGCTGTACCGCCTCCTCGTGACCCGGGAGACGGGGCCGCGGCTGCCTACGCTGCTGCTGGCCGTGGGCGCGGAGCGGGTGCGGAAGCTGCTTGGCGCTTAGGGGTACGTGAAAGGGGGCGCCGTCCAGTGGTCTGGGCGGCGCCCCCTTTCGCTTGCCGCGGACTGGACCGCCGCTTCGCGGCGGATGTTTCCCACCCACCCGTAACCCTGCATCCTTTGGACTACCCCGGGATCCCTCGGGGGCAGGACGTGGGTGGCCCCTGCCCGGGTGATCGTGGACGTATGAGAGAAATCATCGCCATCGTCGGATGGGTCGCCGGGATTCAGGGCGGGCTCGGGTTCTTCGGCAGGGTCTTCGGGGACGGCTCATGGGGCCTCGTCCAGAAGTGGTGGGACGTGCCGACCCCGGGCTACCTCGCCATGTTCCTCGTCGGCGCCGCCCTCGCCTTCTGGGGCGAGACCACCAAGAAGCGTGCCAGGAGCAGCGGCTGAGCCCCTGCTACGGGCAGCTCGGCTACGCGATGTGCTCGGCGCCCGCGTCCAGTTCCTGCTGGTAGCGGCTGCGGAAGTCACGCAGGTAGGGGCGCAGGGTGCTCTCCGCGGGAGGGCCTCCCGCCTGGCCCGTGACGCCGTACAGATCCATCAGGTACAGGCCGAACTGGCGGGCGTTGGGGTAGTCCCCGAGCTCGCTCACGTACTTGCGGAACGCCGAGAAGTACGCGTCGTCACGCGAGACGTCGTCCGGCAGCCCCGGTACGTCGTCCGGCAGCGTCTCCGGTGCCTCCTCGGGCGCCTGCTCCTCGCGCGGCCCGGGGATCAGATGCTGGCCGCCGAGCTGCCGCGTCCGGCCCGGCCCCGCGGGCACGGGGAACTCGGGCTCGGGGGCGGGCACAGCACCCTCGCCCTGCTCGTCGAAGTACGCCTGCTGCTGCTCCAGATACGCCTGCTGCTCGGCATGGGCCTGCTGATCCGCGTACGCCTGCTGCTCCGCGTACCACTGATCGTGCGGTTCCTCAGGAACGTACGAAGGGTGCTGGGCCGCGAACCACGGGCTCTCATGCGTGGCCGCGGGCTGCTGCTCTTCCGACTCCCTCGACTCCGCCTGCTCGACCGGCAGCGGATCCCCCTGGGCCGGGGGCGCGGCCAGCTCCGGGTGCTGCGGCTCCGCCGACAACTGCTCCGCCGACGGCGACACCGGCGCCGGTGGCAGCAACGCAGGCTCAATCCCCGCCGCCGCAAGCCCCGCGGGCCCCGTCTCCGACAGTGGCACCCCGAACCGCGCGAGCCGCAGCGGCATCAGCGCCTCCACCGGAGCCTTGCGGCGCCAGGAGCGGCCGAAGCGGGCCTGGAGGCGGGCCTGGTAGATCAGGCGGTCCTGCTCCAGCTGGATGACCTGCTCGTACGAGCGAATCTCCCACAGCTTCATGCGGCGCCACAGCTTGAAGGTGGGGACGGGGGAGAGGAGCCAGCGCGTGAGGCGTACGCCCTCCATGTGCTTGTCGGCGGTGATGTCCGCGATCCGGCCCACCGCGTGCCGCGCCGCCTCCACGGCCACCACGAACAGGATCGGGATGACGGCGTGCATGCCCACGCCCAGCGGGTCGGGCCAGGCCGCCGCGCCGTTGAAGGCGATCGTCGCCGCCGTCAGGAGCCACGCCGTCTGACGAAGCAGCGGGAAGGGGATACGGATCCACGTCAGGAGGAGGTCGAGCGCCAGCAGGACGCAGATGCCCGCGTCGATGCCGATCGGGAAGACCACCGAGAAGCCGCCGAAGCCCTTCTTCTCGGCCAGCTCGCGCACGGCCGCGTACGACCCCGCGAAACCGATACCGGCGATGACGACCGCACCGGCGACGACCACGCCGATGAGTATTCGGTGCGTGCGTGTCAGCTGCATCGCGGCCACCCGCGAACCCCTCCCTGTTCGGTTTGTTGCGAGCGACAGCCTGGCACACGTATGCGGAAGACCGTGTGCCGGTACGGCAGGAGCCCGGCCACCAGGGGGCCGGGCTCCACAACTGCCTTGACTGCGCCGTGAGTTGCCCGCAGGGCGCGGGCTGCGGGCACCAGTTCTCGCTAGCTCTTGCGCTTCTTCGGGCTTGACGAGTCGTCCGAGTCGCTGCCCGACGCGTCACCGGAGCCGGAACCCGAACCCGAGTCGGAGCCGGAGCCCGCGGTCGAACCCGAGCCGCTGCCCGAGCCCGAACCGGAGCCCGAACCGGCCGACTTGTTCGCCGAGACGACCGCCGCGGCGGCCTCCTTCGCGGCCTTCTGCGCGTCCTTCGTCAGATCCGACGCGCTCGGCGACTTGTCGCCCGCCAGGCCCGCGCCGTTGTAGTCGATCGTGATGACCGCGTTCTCCACGCGCGTCACGACCGTCTGCTGCTTGAAGCTTTCCTTGTCCTTCTTCAGGTCGTACCGAACGGTCGTCGTCTGGTCGCCCACGCCCGGAACCGGCTCGGTCTTGACGTCCTTCGCGTCCTTCGTCTTCTGCGCGTCCGCGACCTGGTTGGCGAAGCTCTCCTGCGCGCGCTTCTCGCCGCTGCCCAGCGACGCGTCCGAGTCGAAACGCATCAGCGAGACACGGAGCCAGCGGAACTGCGAGCCGTCGACGCCGTTGTTCTCCAGGCTGTCCCACGTGCAGGTGCCGCGCGTCGAGGTGTCGTCGGAGTCGCCGGCCTTGCCCGACTTGTCCTTCGCCTTCGGGACCAGGTCCTCGAGCGTCTTCTTCGAGAGGACCTCGCACGGCTCGGGCAGCTTGCTGAACGCGGCCTTCTCCACCGCCGCGGGCTTGTCGCCCGCCTTGGCCGGGGAAGAGGCCTTCGAGCCCGAGTCCTTCTTGGCCCCGTCCGAGCCCGAGTCGGAGTCGGAGGAGCAGCCGGAGGCAACGAGGATCACCGGTACGGCGGCTGCGCAGGTGAGTATGCGGGTGAGTCGCTGTGCTGGTCGGTGCATGGTTCCTTCACTCAAGTCACTCAGGACGGCTACGTCATCGGTTCGATGGGCCACGGTACGCCGTGCTCGCGGCGGACGACTCCGCTTCCCGCGAGCCGGTCGCCGCTCCGGACCGCCGCTACTCGGCGAACCCGTCGGCCAGGCTCCCGGCCAGTTCCTGCGCCTTGTCCTGCATTTCCTTGCTGTCAGGGATGTCGGTACGACGCCCCGGCTGCTCGTCGTACTCGATGGTCACAATGACGTTCGACGTGCGGAACACCACAGTCACCGTGCGGTGCCGGGTGGCGGAGGCGGAGGTGGTGAGGGCGTCGTCGAGGAAGGCCTCGTCGCCGAACTCGTCGAGAACGCGGGGCTCGAGACCGGCGGGGGTGGCGGCGTCCTCGGGCGAACCGCTGGAGGCGCTGCTGCTCTCCTCGCTCTTGCCGTCGTCCTTGCCCTTGTCCTTGTCCCTGTCCCTGTCCTTGCCCTTTTCCGCGCCACCCGATTTGTCAGATTCGCTCGCCTTCGCGCTGCTCGCGCCATCCGAAGGCTCGGCATCCGCGTCGGCATCCGCATCCGCATCCGCGCCGGTCGACGCACTGCCCGAAGGCTCAGGAAGATCCGCCTTCTGCACCTTCGACGCGTAGACCTCGGTGGCGCGGGTGTCGTCACTGACAGCGGTGTCGTACGACACGACCCGCTCGAAGTCGACCGAGAGGTGGTGCGTGGCGTCCGAGGACTCCACCTTCCACCGGCAGCCCACATGCCGGTCGGTGTCGTACGTGACGGTGGGCTCGCCCTCGTACGCCTTCTCCTGCTGCTCCTCGTCCGGCATCTCCGCGATGCCCGGCAGCATCGCGTCGAGCGTGTCGCGGTCGACCTCGCCGCAGGGCTCGGGGAGCGTGCGGTACTTACCGGGCTCGGCGGGCGCGGTGGAGCTGCCGGGCTCACCGGGCTTCGAGTCGTCGGCTTCCCCGCCGAGGCCGCCACCGCCGGTGCAGCCGGCGAGCAGCACCGCGAGGAGAGCCGCGATGCCTGGTACGTAGGCCTTCCGCTGCACCGTATGGGCTCCTTCTCGCCGGGGATGTCAGGGGATATTCGGTTGCCGCTGGTGGGCGACCGGTGGACACAATGTGTATCGCACGCACAGCCGTGGACGCCGGTCCGTCATCCGATTCGTTGACCTTGGCGCCGGTATTTGCGTATCGAGACTTTCAAGACTTTGATTCAAGTACCGGGGGAATGAGGACGTTATGTCGTACGTGGAGGTTCCCGGGGCAAAGGTACCGATCCGGATGTGGACGGACCCGGCCTCGGTCGAGGACGTGGCGCTGCAGCAGCTGCAGAACGTCGCGACGTTGCCCTGGATCAAGGGCCTGGCGGTCATGCCGGACGTCCACTTCGGCAAGGGCGCGACGGTCGGCTCGGTGATCGCGATGCAGGGCGCGGTGTGCCCGGCGGCGGTGGGGGTGGACATCGGCTGCGGGATGTCCGCGGTCAAGACGTCCCTGACGGCTAACGACCTGCCGGGGGATCTGTCGCGGCTGCGGTCGAAGATCGAGCAGGCGATTCCGGTGGGGCGTGGGATGCATGACGACGCCGTGGATCCGGGGCGGCTGCACGGGTTCGCCACTTCGGGGTGGGAGGACTTCTGGGGGCGGTTCGACGGTGTTGCCGATGCGGTCAAGTTCCGTCAGGAACGGGCCACCAAGCAGATGGGAACGCTCGGGTCCGGAAACCACTTCATCGAGTTCTGCCTCGACGAGTCGGGTTCGGTCTGGCTGATGCTGCACTCCGGATCCCGGAACATCGGCAAGGAACTCGCCGACCACCACATCGGCGTGGCTCAGAAGCTGCCGCACAACCAGGGCCTTGTCGACCGTGACCTGGCGGTCTTCGTCGCGGACACCCCGCAGATGGCGGCGTACCGGAACGACCTCTTCTGGGCCCAGGAGTACGCGAAGTACAACCGCTCGATCATGATGGGGCTCTTCCAGGACGTGGTCCGCAAGGAGTTCAAGAAGGCGAAGGTGACCTTCGAGCCGGTGATCTCCTGTCACCACAACTACGTCAGTGAAGAGCGGTACGACGGGATGGATCTGCTGGTCACGCGGAAGGGCGCGATCCGCGCCGGCAGCGGTGACTTCGGAATCATCCCGGGGTCCATGGGCACGGGTTCGTACATCGTGAAGGGTCTCGGCAACGAGAAGTCCTTCAACTCGGCCTCGCACGGCGCGGGTCGGCGGATGAGCCGCAACGCCGCGAAGAAGCGCTTCTCGACGCAGGACCTGGAGGAGCAGACGCGGGGCGTCGAGTGCCGCAAGGACTCGGGCGTTGTGGATGAGATTCCGGGCGCGTACAAGCCGATCGAGCAGGTCATGGAGCACCAGCGTGACCTTGTCGAGGTCGTGGCGAAGCTGAAGCAGGTCGTCTGCGTGAAGGGCTGAGCCGTGAGGTCAAAGGGCTCTGACGGCGGGCGTCAAGTCGCGTGGCTGGAGGGGAGTTCCAGTTTCGTGGTCGGAGTCATTTCGCGTTCTTGATGGCGAAGATCATGACGAACGCGATGATGTGGATGCCGAAGAGGAAGTACGCCAGGTACCACCACATCAGTTTCTCGTTCTTCGTCTCCTGGGTGAGGCGTTTCTGTTCGGCGGTCGGCTCAGGGCCCGGTGTCGGCGCCTCTTCGGGGGTCGGCATCACAGTTCCCTGTGGACCTTTGTGTTCGAGGCCTGGGCGCGGGGGCGGACCACCAGGAGGTCGATGTTGACGTGGGGCGGGCGGGTGACCGCCCAGGTGATCGTGTCCGCCACGTCGTCCGCCGTGAGCGGGGCGGCCACGCCCGCGTAGACCTTCGCGGCCTTCTCCGTGTCGCCGCCGAAGCGGGTCGTGGCGAACTCCTCCGTCTTGACCATGCCGGGGGCGACCTCGATCACGCGGACCGGGGTGCCGACGATCTCCAGGCGGAGGGTCTCGGCGAGGACGTGTTCGGCGTGCTTGGCGGCCACGTAGCCGCCGCCGCCCTCATAGGTGCCGTGGCCTGCGGTGGAGGAGAGGACCACGATCGTGCCGTCGTTGCTCGCGGTGAGGGCGGGGAGCAGGGCCTGGGTGACGTTCAGGGTGCCGATGACGTTCGTCTCGTACATCTGGCGCCAGTCGGCGGGGTCGCCCGCGGCGATCGTGTCGGCGCCGAGTGCGCCGCCCGCGTTGTTGACCAGGACCGCGACCTTGCGGAAGGCGGTCGCGAACTCGTCCACGGCCGTGCGGTCGGTGATGTCGAGCGCGTACGCCATCGCGTCGTGGCCCGCGGCCGTGAGCTCGGCGGCGAGTGCCTCGATGCGGTCCTTGCGGCGGGCGGTGAGGACGACGCGGTAGCCGGCGGCAGCGAGTTGCCGTGCGGTGGCGGCGCCGATGCCGCTGCTCGCGCCCGTGACGATCGCGATGCGGGATGCGGGCGCGGCGTTCGCGGCGGCGGTCATGGCTGCTCCTTGTGCGTCCTGATGCGTACGTACGTTCCTGTCCTGTCCTTCGCCAAGGATAGGCGGGGCCATCGATGTTCTCAGCGGCCTCTCGGGGCGTACATGATCACTGCCATGCCCGCGAGGCAGATCAGCGCGCCTGTCACGTCCCAGCGGCCGGGCCGGTAGCCGTCGGCGACCATGCCCCAGGCGATCGAACCCGCGACGAAGATGCCGCCGTACGCGGCGAGGATGCGGCCGAACTCGGCGTCCGGCTGGAGAGTGGCGACGAAGCCGTACACGCCGAGCGCGATGACGCCGGCGCCGATCCAGGCCCAGCCCTTGTGCTCGCGCACGCCCTGCCAGACGAGCCAGGCGCCGCCGATCTCGAAGAGGGCGGCGACGGCGAAGAGGGCGGCGGAGCGTGCGATGAGCATGGGGAGATCGTGGCATGTGCCGTCCTGGGGCCTCCCGCCTCAGTTCTCTGCGCCGTACGATTTCTGTCTGACGCAGATGTCTGATGGATGTCTGATGTAGATGTCTGATGGGTGGAGGAGGGTGGTCCGTCGTGGCCAGCAAGAAGACCGGTGGGCGGCGTGCGGCTCTGGTGGACGAGTTGTCCGTCGAGTCGCGGCGCTACACGGCCTCGTACGCCCTCTTCAATCAGGCAGTCGCTGATCATCTGAAGCTGCACCCCACCGATCTGCAGTGCGTGAACCTGCTCAGCCTGGAGGCCGAGCCCGTCACCACGGGCCGTATCGCCGAGCTGACCGGTCTGACGACCGGCTCGGCGACGCGGCTCGTCGACCGTCTTGAGAAGGCGGGCTATGTCGTGCGCGAGCGGGACGCCGCCGACCGGCGGCGGGTCCTGGTCTCGACCGTGCCGGAGAAGGTGGCGGAGTTCGGGCGGATGTGGGACCGGCTCGGCGGCGGCTGGTTCGCGCTCTTCGAGCGGTACGACGACGATGAACTGGCCCTGCTGATCGGCCATATGCGCCGCACCGTGGAGTTCAGTGCGGCGCAGGTGGCGCGGTTGCGGGGCGGGGAGTTGGATGCCCCGGCCGTCGGCGGCTAGTGATGCTGCTCCTCCTGCGCCTTGCGTGGAAGCAGTCGTACGAGGGGGCAGCACAGCAGCGTGATGCCCGCGACCACGGCGAGGCTGACGGTCATGGCGTGCGCGGGGCCGTCGTGGACGGTCTTGAAGAAGACCGTGGTGACGGTCGCCGCGCCGATCGCGTTGGCCAGCTGCTGCACCGCGCTCAGTGAGCCGCTTGCGCTGCCCGATTCCTCGGGGGCGATGTCGCCGATGGTGACGTCGTAGACGGTGCCGAAGCAGGTGCCCATGCCGATGCCGATGACCAGCATGGGCAGTACGAGGGCCCAACTGCCGACCCCCGTACCGGAGATGGCGACCAGCGCGAGCAGCGAGCCGGTGCCGGCCAGGGTGATCAGGAGGCCGGCGAGGATGAGCGTGCGGCCGAATCTGCCGATGAGCCGGTAGCAGGCGATGGATGCGATGACGATGCCCGCGGAGAGCGGCATCAGGTTCAGCGCGGCGCCGGATGGCGAGCGGTCGAGGCCGGTCTGCAGGAAGAGCGAGATGACGTAGAGCAGGCCCGATACGGCGGCGAAGAAGACGACGCCGAGGACGAGGCCCGAGGTGAAGCCCCGGTTGCGCAGCAGCGATGGCCGGATCAGCGGGCTCGCGGCGGTGCGCTGGCGGTGGCAGAAGAGCGCGAAGAAGACGAGTCCGGCGCCGGTCAGGGCGATCGGGGTGGTGGACCAGCCGTTGGTGGAGCCCTCGATCAGGCCGGAGAGCACGCCGAGCATGGTGGCGCCGAGCAGCCCGGAGCCGATGCCGTCGACGGAGGTGGCGCTGTCGCCGGTGTCCTTGGGGAGCAGCCGGGCGGCGGCGATGAGGGCGGCGCCGCCGAGGACGAGGTTGATCAGGAACATGGGGCGCCAGCCGAGGCCCGCGATGTCGGCGTCGATGAGGAATCCGGCGAGGATCGGGCCGCCGACGGCGGAGAGCCCCATGACGGGCCCGAAGAGGCTGAACGCCTTGCCGATCTCCTCGCGGGGCCAGACCGCGCCGAGGATGCCGAAGCCCTGCGGGATGACGAGCGCGCCGAAGGCGCCCTGGGCGAGCCGGGCGACGACGATCGATTCGGGGCTGAAGGCGAGGCCGCAGGCGACGGACGCGGCGGTGAATCCGGCGAGGCCGAGGAGGAAGAGGCGTCGCCTGCCGTACTTGTCGCCGAGGCGGCCGCCCACGACGAGGAGTACGCCGAGGGCGAGCGCGTAGGAGGCGCCGAGCCACTGGACGAGGGCGGGGCCGCCGTCGAGGTCCTTGGCGATGGTGGGGGCGGCGACGTTGGTGATGGTGGCGTCGACGAGGTCGAGGACGTCGGCGGCGAGGATCACGGCGAGGACGGCCCATGCTCGCCTCGGGGTCGTCGGGGGGTGGTCTTTGGTGGGGGCCTCGCTGGTGGGCGTGGCGGAGTCCGTGTGCACGGTGGGTCCTTACATCTGCGATGCGAGAGGTTTTGGGTACGCGGCCACAGCGGGGCAGGGGCAGATTTACGCGGCGCTGTGCAGAAGCTGCGTGACGCAGATAAATGTGCGGGAGGAGGGCCGGTGCTGTCAAGGCGGTTCCGTTACGGCCGGGATTCCTTGGCTACGGGCCGGAATTTCCGTACGCCGTCGGCGGTACCCCCACCGTCGCGGTGAAGTCCCTGATCAGGTGGGCCTGGTCGGCGTAGCCGAGCGTGGCGGCCAGGTCGGCCCAGTCCACATCCGTCTCCAACTCCGCTTGTTCCAGGGCCTCGTGGATCCGGTGTCGCAGGATCAGCCACTTGGGCCCGACCCCCACGTACGCCGCGAAGAGCCGCTGCAGTGCCCGTACCGACATGCCCTCGGCGTGTGCGAAGTCGCCGACGCGGCGGATCGTGCGGTCCGTGCGGATGCGTTCGGCGAGGGCGGTCGCGTGGTCCGCCTGGGGGTCGGCGGTGGGGCCGAGGCTCAGCAGGAAGGCGTCGAGTGCCGCCACGCGCGCGTGCTCGTCGTCGGGGGACAGGACCGCTTCCACCCAGTCGTCCCAGTCGCCGGGGCCGAAGACCTCCGTCAGGGGAAGCAGCCGGCGCCCCGTCCACGCGGACACCGGGGTCGACGGCGCGAACGGGCGGAAGCCGCCGGGGCGGAATTTCACCCCGCACACCCGGCCGCGGCCCTCCAGCTTCTGAGTGAAGAGGTCGAGCCCGATGCCCGCCACCTCGGCGAAGGGCTCCTGCCCTGGGAGGTCCTGGAAGACGACATTCACGGACGGGTGCGGCACGACGTGCGAGGCGTAGGGCTGGGTCAGGTCCCAGTCGATCAGCCAGTACTGCTCCACGTACGGGCGCAGTGCGGGCGCCGCCAGGTGGCGGCGGAATCGCGTGCGGGCGAGGAGCCCGGCGGCGTCGACGATGCCCTTGGTGTCGGTGCGGGGGCTGCTGTGCGGGGTGCCGTGCGGGGAGGGGGCGGCGTCGGCCATGGCTGGATCGTATGACGGGGCCCGGCGTCGTATGGCGGGGTCCCGGCGCATCCGTCGCGTTTCTTCAAGCCCGGGCGGGCCGGTCGCTCGTACGGTCGGAGCATGACTGACACCTCCGCGAACAAGGCCCCGGTGAACAAGCTCGGTGATCTGCTGAGCGTGGCCGTCGAGCGGGCCGTCCCCGTGGTCCGCGCGATCCCGGACGACCGTCTGGCCGCGCCCACGCCGTGTGCCAAGTACGACGTGAAGGACCTGGTCAACCACCTCCTCCAGGTGATCGTCCAGTTCCAGGCGCTCGCCGCCAAGCGGGACTCCGACTTCGATCAGAGCGTCGATTACGTCGCGCAGGGCCCCGACTGGCGCGAGCGTTTCGTCGACGAGACCGGAAAGCTGATCGCCGCCTGGTCCGTGCCCGGCGCCGAGGAAGGCACCACGGGCGCGATGAACATGCCCGCGCGGACCGTCGGCTCCATGGTGCTGCTCGACCTGACCGTGCACGCCTGGGACCTGGCACGCGCCACGGGGCAGACGTACGAACCCGCCCCGGAGGGCAGCGGCGTACTGAAGACGCTGCGCGAGACGGTGGCGGACCTTGCGCCCACCGCTCGGAAGATGGGCGTCCTCGGGGAGCCGGTCGTGGTGCCCGGCGACGCCCCTGAGCTGGAGAAGCTGCTGGCCGATACGGGGCGTGACCCGCGCTGGGTCGCTGCGGCGGCGTAGCCGGGGCTGCCGCACCCCCACCGAGCGCGAGCGGATCAAGGCCATGGTCGCGATCGCGCTCAAGGCGGAGGAGGTCGGGCTCGACGTCTTCGCGACCGGCGAGCATCACAACCCGCCGTTCGTGCCCTCGTCACCCACCACGATGCTCGGCTACATCGCCGCCCGCACCGAGAACCTGATCCTCTCCACCTCCACCACCCTCATCACCACGAACGACCCGGTGAAGATCGCCGAGGACTTCGCGATGCTCCAGCACCTCGCCGACGGGCGGGTGGATCTGATGATGGGGCGCGGCAACACCGGCCCGGTGTACCCGTGGTTCGGCAAGGACATCCGGGAAGGCATCAATCTCGCCGTCGAGAACTACGCGCTCCTGCACCGCCTGTGGCGCGAGGACGTCGTGACCTGGGAGGGCAAGTTCCGTACGCCCCTGCAGTCGTTCACGTCCACGCCCCGCCCCCTGGACGGTGTCGCGCCCTTCGTCTGGCACGGCTCCATCCGCTCCCCCGAGATCGCCGAGCAGGCCGCGTACTACGGAGACGGGTTCTTCCACAACAACATTTTCTGGCCGCAGGAGCACACCAAGAAGATGGTCGATCTCTACCGCCGCCGGTTCGCGCACTACGGACACGGCACCGAGGAGCAGGCGATCGTCGGGCTCGGCGGGCAGGTCTTCATGCGGAAGAACTCCCAGGACGCGGTGCGGGAGTTCCGGCCGTACTTCGACAACGCACCCGTCTACGGACACGGTCCTTCCCTGGAGGAGTTCACCTCCCAGACGCCGCTGACCGTCGGCTCCCCGCAGGAGGTCATCGAGCGGACGCTGTCGTTCCGCGACACCGTCGGCGACTACCAGCGCCAGCTCTTCCTGATGGACCACGCGGGCCTGCCGCTGAAGACCGTCCTTGAGCAGCTGGACATCCTCGGCGAGGAGGTCGTTCCCGTCCTGCGCGAGGAGTTCGCCAAGAACCGCCCGGCGAATGTCCCGGACGCGCCGACGCACGCTGCACGCGTGGCGGCGTCTCAGGCCGGGGACCAGACCGAGGAGGTCACCGCATGAAGCTCGTCGTCGTCTCCGCGGGGCTGAGCGTCCCGTCCTCGACCCGCCTGCTCGCCGACCGTCTGGCAGCGGCCACCGGACGCCACACCGACGTGGAGATCCAGGTCGTCGAACTGCGCGACCTGGCCGTGGAGATCGCGCACAACTACGTCACCGGATTCCCCGGCCCGCAGCTGAGCGCGGCGGTGGAAGCGGTCAAGGGCGCGGACGGCCTGATCGCCGTCACGCCGGTCTTCTCCGCCTCCTACAGCGGCCTGTTCAAGTCCTTCTTCGACGTACTGACCGTCCTCGACAAGGACGCGATCGCCGGTACGCCGGTCCTGATCGCGGCGACCGGCGGCACCCCGCGCCATTCGCTGGTCCTGGATCACGCGCTGCGTCCGCTGTTCGCCCATCTGCGGGCGGTGGTCGTCCCGACGGCCGTGTACGCGGCGTCCGAGGACTGGGGTGCGGACGGGCTCGACGAGCGCATCGAGCGGGCGGCCGGAGAACTGGCCGGAATCATGCGGCCCGCGCCGGTCCAGGAAGAAGAGCTGATCCCCTTCGAGAGGCAGCTCGCGGCGTTGCGGGCGGAGTAGATCGGTCGTAGACGCCGTCACGTCCCGACAGGGCCTGGTTGAAAGCCCGTGGCTCAGGCTCCCGCCAGCGCGCTCCCTCCGAGCGCGAGCGTGCCGAGAAGGAAGCAGGCAAGTCCCACCCTGATCCACCGGTGCTTGGCCGCGACGATGTGACTCGTGTCGCCGAGGGCGATCACCAGGCCGGTCAGCCGGTCCTCCTCGGTGCCGTGCAGTGCCTCGGTGAGTAACCCGGAACTGGCGGCGAGGCGGATGTCGAGGAAGTACGTCAAGGGACGACCTGCCCGCCACCGGCTGGCCCGGTAGCGGGGGGCCGTAGCGAAGAGCAGGAAGCCGAACGCGAGAGCCCAGGTCATGCCGCCTGCCACGCCGAGGAAATGACCGGCACCGTCGGCCGGCAGGGCATCCCAGAACCTGCTCACGACGGCTCCCGCGCAGACGCCGACGGCACCGATGAGCACGGACGCCTTGGTGTCGGCCCGGCTGATCTCCGCCCGCAGGTCGGCCAGCAGTTGTTCTGCCGTACGGATTCCGCCCGCCGTCTCGGACGGTGGGAAGGGAGTGCGCCCAAGAGAGGTGGTGGTAGGTGTCGTATCCGTCATGTCCGGTACTCCTCACCATTCGTTTGGGATCTGGCTCTCGTACCACCGCTGAGTGGTCGCTACCAGCGGAACAACAACAGGGCACCCGAGCCCAGCAAGGCGCCCCACAGCGCACCGCGGTGGCCGAGCCGGCCGATCGCCTCGCGCAACGCCGAAAGCAGAGTCCCCACGAGGCGGTGCCCGGCGCTCGCGAGCGTGCACACCGCGTCTCCGTATGTGTAGGCGAAGGGCGCGGCATGCCCGGAGAGCCGTCGCTGGGCCTTCGTCCAGCAGTACTCGGGGAACAGCAAGCCGACGACGACGACGTTCACCGCGTACTCGACGCCCGTCTCCAGGTGGGTCAGCAGGGACGTGGCCGCCCACCGCAGCAGTACGTAGCAGGCGGCACCCAGCAGGAGAGCGGGAACGAAGTCCCGCAGTACGTCCTGTTGCGTGCTCACCGCTCGTCCTCCGCCTCGTCTGGCCGCTCGACGTGTCCACGCTCCAGCTGTTCGCGGTAGATGGGCTGTTTGCGGGTGCGGCCCTGGCCGGCGTCGGAGAGTCGCTCCTTCACGCCTTCCAGAGCCATGCGCGCGGCGTCCTCCACCATGTGGTCCTCGACCGCGCCGGAGTCGAGGATCCGTTCGATGAAGCGGATCTGGTTGGCGCTGGCCTCGCGCTCGTCGTCCCGGATGGACGCGATCGCGAGCGGGATGTCACCCGGGTTCTGCGCCAAGTGGGCGCCCCAGCGTCCCATGTCGCCCTGGGCGAGCAGGCGGGTGTAGAAGGTGCTGTCTTCTTCCATGACCTCCTGCTTGTTGTGCGTGCGCAACCGTGTCAGCTCGTGCTCGCTACGGGTCCGCTCCTTGGTGTAGGTGAGGGAACGCAGTGAGGCGAGCTGGCTCATTGCCTCCTGATCGAGGCTGAGCCTGACCTCACAGTGGATCTCCAGCCCCTCCGCGTCCGCGAGAGGTTCGGCCGCGAGGGCGTCCATCACCGCGATCTCTGCAGGCGCGCTCTCCTCGATGGAGTACTGGCGGCTCTCGCGACGCATCCGAGTCAGCAGGCGCGGCTCGACCAGCGCGCGGATGTCACGGACCTGCTTCTCCACGATCTTGGCAGGGTCGGTGACCCGCCAGGTCAGATCGACCTCCGCGGAGAAGAACGACGCATCCCCGTCGCTTGGCAGGCGGTGCTCCAGGGACATGTGCTGTATGCCCATCTCCACCTCGTACAGAGTCCGGAAGTTGCTGGTCACGAGCTCACCGCGGGTGGGCTGCTGATGGGGGAGGTATGTCTGTGGCCGCCCTCCAGACGTGAGGAAGACCAGTGCGCGTTCCGCGTAGGTCGGTGGCCGGTGGCGCACGTATTCGAAGCGGCCCAGGTTGCGCACCTGGCGTACTGGGTCATTGACGATCGATGCCATGTCGTTCTCCTGCTTTCGGGTACACCGCACGGCGCACGGTGGGATGCGTGAGGGTGAGGAGCCGGGAAGAGCCTTGGTCCTCGGGGGAGGAGTGGTGGCCGTTCGGGCCGTCAGACGGTGCCGGGCAGTGCCGGGGGCTCGTCGTGGAGAACGGCCCGCAGACGAACGGCGGTGCGGCTCGGGGTTCGGCCGTGGTCGTTGAGCCGTCGCAGGAGGTAGTCCAGCCGGTCCCAGTCGTTGGGGGTCTCGACCAGCCTTGGCAGCAGCCGGGCCAGCGCCGACTCGACGTCCGACACCGCCTCCGGCAGCTCCATCCCTTCGGACAGCGGCATGCCCTCGAACGCGTGGGCCTGAGCAGCCCGCGCGGAGGCCCGCTCTGCCACGCGAACCCAGCGTTTCAGGCCGTTCTGGGCGTCGTTGCGGGCGGCTCGGTCCCCCAGCAGCTCCCGCCACATCGCGATGACCTGCTGCTGGGCACGACGGTCATGGTCCGCCAGCCACAGCAGCCGCGGCCAGGCGGTCGCGGTACCCGGCTCGCAGTGATTCCTGCGCGCACCCCGCAAGAAACCCGTCGTTGCCAGCTCGCCCAGCGCGCCGCGGTTTCTGTGCCAGTGCACCAGCTGCTCCAGGACAACCGGGGCAGCTGGTCCCTGCAGCAGCGATTCCAGGGTCTGTTCCAGCGCGGAGTGGAGTGGGGCGTCCGGCTCCGGTCCTGTCGTGGCCATCAGCTCGATGTCCCGAAGCGCGGTCATCACTGTGGCGCCCCCCAGGAGGGCGTAGGTGCGTGCCACCGTCCACCGCCGTGCGAGGTCGTGCCGCTTGCTCCAGTCACCGAGCAGGCGCCGGACCGCTGTGCCCATGTCGTGTTGGGCGGACGTGTACAGAGCCCACGCGGCGAGCTGCCGCTCCATAGGCCTAGGCGAAGAACCCCAACGGTTCAGGTACCTGTCGAAGGCGTACCCGAAGTCCGCGGCTGCCAGCACTCCCGCCGTCACCGCCGCCCGCAGCCGTACGACGGACCGCCGGTCCGACACCAGGTCGTGGAGCCAGTCCAGCAGAGGGATCCTGACCGCCGGATGGCTGGTCCAGACGTGCCGCAACACGGTGCTCCATAGCGAGCTGTTCTCGAACGCGACGACCCACTCGGGCAGTCGGCCCCACGGAGTGTCGGTCTCGTCCTCGTATTCTCTGGCCCTGGCAAGGGCCAGGCGGTCTGCCGGAGACGCGCCGAAGACCTCGTACCCCGCGGGGCGACCGGGTTCCTGCACGGCGAGCAACCGCCTGTAGAGCTGGTCCCCGAGATCGGCTATCAGCGAATAGGGCGAACCGTCGAACACGGCGAGTGAGATCAGGAACGCCTTGTCGCGCAAGGTGACTTCGCCCTCTGAAGCGCTGCCTTTGCCGAACCATCCGCTCGCGGTCAGCTCGGTCGACAGACGGCCGTATCCGGACAGAGCCGTCTCGTCGCAGTGGCCTGCGTCGTATTCGAAAAGCAGCTGAGCGAACCCAGCGGCTTCCCGAGGCGACGGACCTGCGCTCAAGTACCCAACGGTCACCTCCAGTTCCAGTAGCCGCTGGACCGTGTCGATCTCATCCGGTCCCCAGGATGGTCCGTCCGCTGCGGAGCGGCGGATCGCGTGGGACAGATGTGCTCGTACGACATCGGCGGGCGATGGCGGCACCCAGTCGCAGGCTTCTACATCGACAGTGGCGGTGCGATGGGTCGTTACGAGAATGAAGAGCCCGTGCTTGCCCAAGCGCCGACGGACGGCATTGAGGTGGATGTCCCGCAGCGGTCCGTCCTCATCGGTGACCGGGTCCAGCACGAGGTGGGCCCGGTCCGGCTTGATGTGGTCGGCGAAGTCGGCGGGCTCGATCCCCGGGTCCAACGCGATCACCTCACCGTCCTTGGAGCCGATCTGAACGAGCATGCGCAACGCCGCGGCCCTGCGACCGGTGTTGGGCCGCCCTCGCAGGACGATGAGGCGTCGGTCGGCGAGTTCCGCGCACAGGTCGCCGTACCGCTGGTTCGGCGCGAACGTCTCGGACAGGTCCAGCAGTTCCGAGGCAGGCAGCGGACCGACGGTGCGCAGCCGGGGCGAGGGCTCGCTGTGCAGGTGTACGCCGATGTGCTTGTCCCCGGCGACGACATCGCCGGACACCTCGGTGTCCCCCATGACATTGGCCCGGCCTGAACGCAGGTGGGGTACGAGCGCGAAGAGCTGCTCGATGGCCTCCCACGCCTCTGGGGCGGGGGCCTCCTCGGCCGTCGGCCGTGCGCCCTCGTCGTCGGTGCCCTGTGAAGAGGGCTCTTCCTCCACACCGTGTCCGCCCTCGGTGGCGTCGTCAGGGGGCGAGGCGTTCGCCTGCTGGTTCAACGCTCCGTCCTTCCCTCAGTCCGGTTCCGCGCCTGCTCGGCCGGGCCGGCTTCGACATGTTTGTCACCCGCCACGGCGTCTCCGGCGACGCGCGTGGTCCCGAAGAAGAAATTGCCCGTGCTCGTGTGCAACACGGGCGTGGGGCCCGCGCCGCCTGACGGCTCGCGTTCTGGTTCCCGTACTGGCTGTGAAGCCGGCGCCGGGGAAACGGCCGGTTGTGCGGCGGATTTCTCCCGCCCGGCTTTGTCGGCACGCGTGACGGATCCGCTGTCGTGGTACCAGGCCGTCAGCGTGACGTCTTCCTTGGTGTCGACGGTCATTTGGTGGAAGTGTTCGGGCCTGACCCCTGGGTATGCGTGGTCCACCACGCCCCGGTGGACGGCTTTGGACACACACAGGACACTCGGCTCAGATGTAGTGCGCAGTGCCTCCTTCAACGCCGGGGCGTCCAACAGCCGGAAGGCGTGGATGAGTTCGGCGCCGACTGCCCCGAAGTCGTCGAGTGCCACCTCGCCTGTGTGAACGACGATCCGCAGCCTGATCCGGGCACCCTCGGCGGCCAGTCGGTTGTTGCTGACGAGCCGCTCCCGGGTGGTGGTCAGCAGAGCTCTGAGGAGCGCAGGTTTGGGCACGGACGGGTCGATGAGGACCAGGACGCCGTCGCCCCTGTCCTCACAGTGGTACTGGGTCGGTTCGATCGAGGCGGCTGACAGACTCTCGTGGAGGACCGCGTACAACATGCGGTGGATGACGGCCTGTTCGGTGTCTCGACGTCGCCCGGATCCCTCCATATCCATGAGCAGGATCGTCTTGTTGCTGGGTTCCGCCATGTGGGCGTCTCCTCGGGTGTGCGCGGACCATCGCGTCAGTGTCAAAGAATGAAGGGGACGGAGCGGAAGGGTTCGTGACCCTGCCGGCCTTGTCTTCACCGTCACCCAGGGTTCAGCAGCTCGGTGTGTTCCGGGAGGACCGTTGCCGCACGGCCGATGTGACGGATTACGCAGATCCGCCGATGCGCCGCAGTATTTCTGGCCGGAGTACGACCAAGGCCTGACGGCGTGTGGTCACGCAACCACGTTCCCGCAGTTCGCGCAGGAGCCGGGTGACGGACTCACGCGATGAACCCACAGCCCCCGCGAGCTCCTGCTGTGTGAGTGGCACGTGGATGAGAACGCCCTCGGGAACCCGTTTGCCATGATGTTCCGCCAGTTCGAGCAGGAGTCGGGCCAGTCTCTCCTTGACGCTGCAGACGGCGAGTTCCAACCGTTTGCGGTCTCCGGCACGCATCCGGTCCGTGATCACGGCCATGAGTTGGCGTGCCGCTACCGGATGTTCGTCCAGGAAAGCGGTGAATCGGTCCGCCGCGATGACCACGGCCTTGACCGGCTCCAACGCCGTCACATAGGCGGACCGCGACGTGCCGTGCAGCGCCGCACTCTCTCCGATGACGTCTCCCGGTCCACGCAGGGCCAGCATCGCCTCATGTCCGGTGGGGGAGTCGTCTGTCACCTTCAGCCAGCCCTCGCGGATCAGGAGGACGTGGGAGGACGGCTCGCCCTTCCTGAGCACCATCGCACGGGACGGATACGCAAGTTCGACGCCAGCTGCTGTGAGAGCCGCCGAGGTCGCCTCCGGGAGCCGCGCGAGAAAGGGGACGCGGTCGTCAGGCAACAGGGGTACGGCAGCCTTGGCCGACGCTCGTAAGGCTCCCGAGTCCGCGCTTACAGCGGCGCTCTCCACAGCGATGTCCTTCCCACAGTGGCACGCTCTCGCCGAGGCCCAAGCCGTCGAGCACGCTCCGAAGAGCTCAGGGTTTCCTGCGGGGCACCTGCGGGACGCGGCCTTCTCAAGCGCTCGACGATTCTGGCGCATGCCGCTGATGGCGGGCAACGTTTCAAGGAAACGCGTCACCGGTACCGGCACGGTCAAGCGTTTCGTTGAGCGCTTCCGCTCATGACGGAGGCCGGGACCTAGAGTTCAGCCTCAGGGCCACACCAGGCAGTACGCCTGATGCCCCGCGTCGTGCAGCCGGTGGCTGAAGTCCTGCCATTCGTGCAGGAACTGGTGGGGGCGGTGGGGTGACCTGCGGCTTCGCTGCGAAACCACTGCGGACCAGGGAAAACTACGCTTGGTAGTTCTCACTGGTCCGTGGTGTTTTCCGGTGCGTTGTGCCCTGGTTGTGCCCGCTGGGGATGGAGACCTGAGCCTTGCGCGCGGTGGCGGTGGTGATGGCGGAGGTCATGGTCGTTGGCGTCTGACGTGGACGTCCGCGGTGTGCGGGGCGCTGACAGTGTGGTGAGCTGGGATGGCGCGGGCGGCGACGGTGACGCCGCTGGCAATGCGGCAGTAGCGGCCGACTGCGATGCCCGGACCGAGGCTGATGTTGTTGCCGGTCTGCACGCGGTCGCCGATGAGGGCACCGAACTGGGGCGTGCCGCAGCGGTACAGGCCCTCGGGGGTGCGCAGGATGATGTCGCGTTCCGGGCGGCGCATGTCGGGGCTCCACATGCTGATGGCGGCGACAGTGACGCCGGCGGAGAGGTGGACGTCGGCGCCGACGAGCGTGCGGTTGACGCCGATGCGGTGGCCGAGGACGGAGCCGTGGCCGATGAACGCTTTGGTGACCTCGCAGTTGAAGCCGATCGAGACATCGGCGCAGAGCACGGAGCCAGCTCGGACGGTGGAGAACTCCCAGACCTGGACGCGGGGCCCGATGATCACGTCGTCGCCGATGATCGCCGTGCGGTGGATCTGGGCGGTGGGGTGGATGCGATGCGGGAGGTGAGCGAGCGCCTGGTGGTGCAGGTCGTCCCAGTCGGTGAGGAAGTCGGCGAGCTCGTACTCCGCGAGGTGGCTGTAGGGGGTGTGGTGCAGGTCGTGGTCGGCGCGGGTGGTGAGGTAGTCGCCCAGCTTGATCGTCGGCATAGCGGGGCCTCCCTTGAACGAGTGGTGACGGGCGAGGGATGGACGGGTGAAGGGCTACGATCGCGGGCACCGCCGCCGAGCAAGCTGGGAGTGGCCGCTGTGTCTGATCCGCGTGTGGGTGTGGTCGTGGTGACCATGGGCAACCGGCCTGCCGAGGTCGAGGCGCTTCTCGCTTCGGTGGCCAAGCAGGACGCGCCACCCGAGCGGATCGTGATCGTCGGAAATGGCACGCCGTTGCCCGACTTCCCCGGTCTGCCCGGCGAGGTCACGGTCTTGGAGCTGGAGGAGAACCTGGGCTGCCCAGGCGGCCGGAACGTCGGCATCGCCCGACTGCGTGCCTTCGGTGACATCGACGCCGTGATCGAACTCGACGACGACGGACTGCTCGTCCAGACCGAGGTGTTCGACCAGGTGCGGCGCCTGTTCGCTGCCGATCCCCGCCTCGGCATCGTGGGCTTTCGCGTCGCCGACGAGCGCGGCGAGACGCAGCCGCGGCATGTCCCGCGCCCCGGCGGGCGCGATCCGATGCGACGGGGTCTGGTGACCGGATTCCTCGGTGGCGGGCACGCGTTCTCGATGCGCATGCTGAACGAGATTGGCGACTGGCCGGCGGAGTTCTTCTTCACCCACGAGGAGACCGACCTGGCCTGGCGGGCCCTGGACGCGGACTGGAAGATCCTTTACGAGCCTGACCTGTTGCTGCAGCACCCCAAGACCTCCCCGGCCCGCCATGCCGTCTACTACCGCTTCACCGCCCGCAACCGGGTCTGGCTGACCCGGCGTCGCCTGCCGCTACCCCTGGTCCCCGTGCACTTGGGCGTCTGGACGCTGATCACCCTGCTGCGTACGCGATCGCGGGGCGGGCTGCGGGCCTGGGCGGGCGGCTTCCTCGAAGGCTGGCGCACTCCGTGCGGCGAACGGCGACCGATGCGCTGGCGCACGGTGGGGCGAATGGCCCGGCTCGGCCGCCCACCTGCGATCTGAACGGCCCGGATCCTGTCACGCGGGTGCTGTCTGGCGCAGCCAGTCGGGGATCGCCTGCGGGGTGCGCTGAAGCCACGCGGCGTAGCGGGCGATCCCGTCCTCGACTGTGATCGCGGGCTGCCAGTCCAGCAGGTGCAGCATCCGGCCTGTGGCCGCATAGCCTCCCTGTGGGTCGCCCGGCGGCATCGGGGTCTCCATGAACTGCGCCTGCGGATAGTGGTGTTGGACCTGCTCGGCCACCTGGCGGATCGTCGTGGCGTGCCCGGTGCCCAAGTTGATCGTCTCGTTGTGCGCTCGCGGCGCGACCAGCGCCCGCACCGTTCCCGCGGCGACGTCGTCGACGTGGATCAGGTCGCGGACCTGGTGCCCGCCGCCGTTGAGGTGCAGCGGCAGTCCGAGGGCAGCGCGGGCGGCGAACCAGGCGACCACCCAGGAGTGGGAGCCGCGTTTGACGGTCTGCGGCTCTCCGTACACGGAGAAGTAGCGCACGATCGCGTACGAGGTGCCGACCTGGGCCAGGTGGAGCGCGGTCTGGAACTCGCCCCACAGCTTGGTGTTGGCATACACGGACAGCGGCTGCAGCACGGTGCTCTCACCGAAGCAGGGCGGCATGTGTCCGTAGACCGCCTCAAGGAGTTGGCGCATCGAGCGGGTCTCCGCACAGGCGGGGCGCTCGTCGCGGTTGCCATTGCCATAGACGCTGGCCGAGGAGACGTAGCAAAAGCGGCGCACCCGCTCGCAGGCGGCCACGGCGTCCAGCACGGTCTGGGTGCCGATCACGTTGGTGGTGATCGCGTTCATCGGGTGGCGGGTGCAGGCGGCCACGTCGGCGAGTGCGGCGGCGTGGATGACGTAGTCACAGTCGGCGACCAGACTCCGTACCAGCTTGGCGTCGGTGACATCGCCGATGGCGAAGTCCGCGTCGTCCTCATCGACGCCGAACAACTCCCGGTACACCGCTGGCGGGTAGGCGTCCAGACGGCACAGGCTCACTGGCCGCGCTCCCACCTCGCGCAGGTGAGCCGCGATACGGCTGCCGATCAGCCCGCCTCCACCGGTTACCAGTACGGTTCGGCCGCACAGTTCTGCGGTCAGGTCGTCGCGCGTAGCCTGCACAGTGCCTCCTGGCGTCAGGGGGTGGCGCGCGCCGGCGGGTAAGCGGCCCGATGGGCCGGTGCGCGCGGGTGAAGGCGTGGCTCGCGCAGGTGGCCGCCTGCCGCGAGTCACGCTGGTGTCGCTCGGTGCAGCGGGTTGCCCGGTGCCGGGGTGACGCGCAGGAAGGCGGTCACGATCTCCCGGAAGCCTGTGTGCCCGGTGGTCCCCGCATGCGCCAGAGCCCATCTGTCCGGCTGGAGTTGGCCGGTGCTCGGCTCCGAGCGTTCCAGGCACGTGGTGCACTCGATCTCCCGGATCGGCGCCGAGCGCCCGGTGTGCGGTCCCGCCCGATGGTCCAGTCGGCGAATCGGTAGACGGTGCCCGCGTTCATCCCGCGGCCTCCGTTCCCCTGACCGCCGTCAAGGCGGCAAGGCGAGCTCGGCCGGTGTCCGCTACGTCGGCGACGTCTGCCAGGTGGCACAGGCAGGCCGGTGACCGCGGTGCGACGGACCAGTACGTGCCGGGCGGCTGGGTGCGATCGGGGCGGGGAACCCCCAGCCAGGTGTCGACTCCCAGGTGCTGTACGCCGGGTTGTTCAACGTCCGGTCCGGCATCCGGGGGGACGAGGGCGTAGTAGTGGCGGTTTCCGCTGTCGTGGATCACCGGGCCGAGCTGGAGCCGTCCGGCCAAGTAGTCGGCCACCGACTCGGGTTCGACGCTCCCGGCGGCGGCGTGCACCAGCCTCTCCTCGATCCGCACCGCGGCGAACAGACGGCCCAGCGGCAGCAGCGCCACCGTCCATGTCGACCACTCCGACAGCGCCCGGCCTGGCATCGGATGAGCCTGTGCGAGCCATTCGGAGATCATCCTGTCCGTCGGCTCCTGCGGCATCACCGCGCACCCACATTCGTAACGGCGTCCATACCGGCTCTCTCCCTATTACGCTCAGTGGTCGATGGGTACGACGGTAGGCAGCGGTGATCTCCGCTTGAAGTGACCACCAGTACGGGTGGTCAGCCGCGGCCCACAGGGGAATGGGGGTGTCATGCCGTCAAGTTCCCGGCCAACCCTGACCGGCAGTCAGGGAACGACCTCCCGCCCCCGCACGGGGATCATCTCCGGCTACGTATTCCGGGTCCTCCGTGAGCAGTTGGGGCAGACGCAGGAGTCGGTGGCAGAGCGGTTATGGGTGGCCGCCGACACGATCGCGGGCTGGGAATCCGGTCGGCGCCCGCTCACTGCCGTGCCCGTCGGGCAGATGCTCGTGCACCGTCACCGGCTCCTGCAGCTGGGCACCGCTCCGGCCCTGCTGAAGGCTCTCGAACGAGCCATGGAGGCCGATGTCCTTCTGGCCAGTTCCCTGGACGACGCGGCGCCGGTCGAGGAGAGCCCGCTCGGTGCGTGGGTCTTGCAGCGCGACTTGGTCGAAGTGCTGTCCTGGCCCCTCACCGGCGTACCGCCGCAGCCGGTCCGCGATCTTCCCGCACCGCCCCGGCCACGGCGCGGGCCGGTTCCCTCGGCCCCGGAGCTGTCGTCCGAAGACCGTCGGCGGTTCTTCACGCGCATGCGCGGCGCGGCCGAACAGGCCCGCGAGGAGAGTCAGTTCCTCCTGCGTCGCCAGGCCCTGTACCTGTCGGGCTACGACGACCAGGACGACACCTCGGACTGGCTCGCCCACCAACAGGGCACCGAGCGGCCGAACGACTGGCTGACGCAGTGGCTCAACGCCCGCTCCGTCGCCGCCGTCGCGGCCCGCCAAGGCGACCTGGACCGGATGAGCCACTTCATCGACTCCGCCCTCGCGGACGACGACGCGGGCGAGGCCGCCAACCTCAACTACTGGGCCTACTGGATCGGCGAGACCCCGCATCTCGAACTGTCCGACGACTTCATCGCCTCACGCACGCCCGGCCCGTGGCCCGGCCACAAGCTCCTGGCCCACCTCGCACACGGCCTCGCGCCTCAGCACGGCTATCTCGACCTGAACATCCACAGCCTGTGGGCCCTGCTCACCATCCGCCCCAACCTGCTGCGTTCCGGTGCGGTGTCCCGCACCCTGCACGACCGACTTCCGATGATGTTGGATAGCCAGGAGCTGTCGGCGCGTGCACGCCACGAGCTGGAGAGCATCCGGTACGCGATCCGCCTCGCAGAGGCGTGAGAGGAGACGGACGGTGGCAGACGACCTGACCGCGGTGGCCCGATTCCTGTACGAGGCGGGAACGCTCAAGCAGGCCAGGCGCACCGGCTGGTGGATGGCCGGTGTCCGCGACCCCGAGAGCGTGGCCGAACACTCCTGGCGCACCTCGCTGATCGCCTCGGTCATCGCCAAGCTGGAAGGCGCGGACCCCGCGCGGGCCGCGTTCCTCGCCGTCTGGCACGACTCCCAGGAAACCCGCACCGGCGACGTGAACCACCTTGGCAAGAAGTACGCCGAAGGAGCCGACCCGGAGGCCGTCACCGCCGACCAGACCAAGGGCATGCCGGAGCTGCTCGCCTCCACCATCCGGGAGCTGGTCGCGGAGTACGAGGCCAAGGAGTCCGCCGAGACCCTCTGTGCCCGCGACGCCGACAAACTCGAATGCCTGCTGCAGGGCATCGAGTACAAGGCCCAGGGCTACCAGAACGCCCAGCGCTGGATCGACAACAGCCGCGCCCGCCTCACCACCGAGACCGCGAACCGCCTCGCCGACGAACTGCTCGGCATGGACTCCCTCGACTGGCTGCGTACCGCCATGGGCGAAGAGCCGACGTCTTGATCCTCCTCATACCGGTGGTGTTTCTCGCCGCCGTCGCTTTGGTCTTGTTCTTCCTGTTCCGGTCCCTGGGCGTTGCCTTACCTGGGGAGCGGCGCTGGTCTGGATGGCGCCGTGTGGTCGTCGCCGCCGCCTTTGCCTGCGCGGCCGTGGCCACGGCCGCGTACTCGTTGGGGGCTATGGCTCTGATGTCGACCGTGGCCGTGGCGCAGGACGGTGGGGCAGACTCAGCCCCGTTCCCCTACAACCACCCATGCAGGGAGCAGTTGAAGGGGGCGGTGGACTATGACGTCCAATTCCTCACCCTGCGCACCGTGTGTGTCATGGAGGACGGGGAGCGCAGAGCGGTGGAGGACGTACCGCAGGGGGTTCGGGTGACGGCAGCGGCATCGGCGGCCTCCGCAGCCGTGCTGGCGGGGATCGTGCTGGCCGCCGGAGCCTCGCATGCGCGTCCGACCGTCAGCGGGCGCCGTTAGCGACGTCGGCGCCGCTCTGTGATCTGCTCCGACGCTGTTGTATGCGTGGGCTGCCGTGTGGGTGTGACCGGTGCGGTGCTGCGGGTGCTTCGGCGGCGTGCTGCCTGCGCCCGCTTGTTCGGCTGGGCGGTGATGCGCCAGGTGAGAACTTCGGCGGGGCGTTCGGCGGTGTCGAGTTCTCGGCTGGCGGCCACCTCGGCGAGGAGGCGTTGGGCGTTGTGGCCGGCGGATTCCGCCATGGCGAGGGTGGTGGCCAGGGCGGGCCAGGCGGGGTCGGTGAGGATGCGGTCGGCGTGGTCGGGGACGGCTTGGCGTACGGCGGCCTCGAAGCCTTGGACGGTCTGGGGGCGGGGCGCGCGCTGGGTGAGGTCTGCCAGGTGGGGTTCGGCGGTTTGGCGGTAGGTCTCCTTCAGGTGGGGGAAGGCTTCCTCGGCCGCGGCGGCCTGCTGTTCGTGGCCGCGTTGGGCGTGCCAGTGGGCGGCGGCTCGGGCCAGGTGCAGGGCGGTGAAGATGAGGGCGATGGCAAGGCCGCCGGGAATGTTGGCGGAGTAGGTGAGTTCCCTGGCGGCTTGGCTGAGTTCGGTGGCGGCCTGGCGGTCGGCCCAGATCGCCGAGCGGCGTGTCCGGTTGAACGCCCTTGCTGCTACTTGCAGTTCGGCCTGGTGGGGGCCGGGGGTCTTGCGGGCCAGGTTGTGCAGGGTGTCCGCGAAGGCGTCCAGCTGGCCCTGGGCCACGGCATCGTCGCCCGAGTCGAGGACGGTGCGGGCCGTGCGCAGGGCGGTTTCGGTACGCCGCCACGGCTCGGCCGGGTCGGTCACCTGCTGGGGCCGGTCGGGCACGTCCTGGGTGGGGAGGCGCTCGCACAGGCGGGTGTAGGACAGGTCGGGGGCGAGTTTGGAGCCGCCGAAGAAGATGGTGTCGCCGGGGGCGGCCAGGCTGTAGCCGTCCACCTCGCCGGTCTCGGCGCTGATACGCGGCTTGACCTGGATGCCCAGCGAGCTGAGCACGGTGAAGTAGTCGTCGATGCCGCGCACGGCAGCGGCGACCTCGTACGCGCGCTCGCGCAGCCACTCCCGCGCGACCTGCTCCTGGCCCAGGCGCTCGGCTTTGGCTCGCTCGGCCCCGGTGGGCGTCTTGGGAGCGGTCAGGTCGCCGGACTTGAGCTGCCGCAGCCCGAACTCGGCCTCGATCCTTCGGCATTCCTTCTGGGCCCGCCAGCCGTCGCGGTTGGTGCGCGGGCGGCGGCCGTCGGCGCGGACTGTGGTGGCCAGGATGTGGATGTGGTCGTCTGCGTGGCGCACCGCGATCCACCGGCACGCCTGGTCATCGCCCTCGGGCGCGATGCCGGTGGCAGCCACGATCCGGCGGGCCACCTCGGCCCATTCCGTATCGGTCAGGTAGCGGTCGCCCGGCGCGGTGCGTACCGGGCAGTGCCACACGTGCTTGGGCGGCTTCTTCCCGCCCAGCTCGCGGGTGCGCAGGTCGACGTGGTGGTCCAGGCGGCGGGCGAGGTGGGTGTAGGTGGCGTTGGGGTTGCGGCCGGGGTCGGGGGCGTCGGCCATGTCCCAGGCGGCGACGATGTGCGGGTCGGTGTGCTCATCCCGACGGCCCTTGCCGAAGAGGTAGTTGATCAGGCCGAGGGTGTCGGAGCCGGTGGAGACGTCAGGAACCATGGCTGCCGCCTTCCGCCACGACCTCGTCCATCACCTCGTAGCTGCGCTGGACGGCCTGGTCGACGTGGTCCAGGACGGCCTCGGCCTGGTCGGGGATGGTGCCGCTGTGGATGGCCGTGGTGATCTGGTTGAGGTTGGTGCCGATCCGGTTCAGCGCCTTGGTGTGTGCCTCGACGGCTTCCACCAGCGGGCGGATGGGATCGTCCTCCGGGCTGCCGACCATGTTCGCTTTGCCGAGCGCGACCGCGAGGGCTGCGTCGCCGACGAACCCGGCGAATGTCAGATCACGCCGCTTGGCTGCCTCGTCGATGATGCGGACCGCGGTCGGGGTGAAGCGGATCTTCTTCTCCTGGTCGCGGTTCTCGGTGGTGCGCTTGCGGTTCCTCCGCGCGGGCAGCGTGGGGGCATCGGGCTCACGCCTGGAGGGCTGCTCGACGGGTAGCGGAGTCTGGGCAGGTGGCTCGGGCTGTGGAGCAGCGGTGTCGGCGGGCAGTTCGTCGTGCGTGGCGGAGGTGTTGGTGACGGACGTGGTGCTGGGCTCGGTCGTCACCTCCCCCTGCTCGGGTGCCCGCTGGCGCCCGGCCTCCTCCTCCGCCCCCGCAGGGGCGGGGGCAAGCGCGGACGAAGCCCCGTTAGGGGCTCGAACGCTCCAGCTTGCTGCTGTTCGTCGTCCCAGGCCGAACCATCCCCGGCGGCGGGAGGAAGCGGGGTTGCTGTCGTTGTCAGTGTGCATGGTGGTGCTCCGGTGGCGATGGGCTGGGGCGGTGTCACGTGCGTCGCATGCGTCGCATGGCTGGTCAGCACAGGTACGGACATCCGGGCAGGTACGGAGAAGTGCGTCCCGGCGAGAAAGTCCGTCCCCGCGCTGACCTGCGCGGGGACGGACGCGACGCAGAGATACGGACTACGCCCCTGGTGGGATCAGAGAGTCCGCTTGGGCCCGGCGACCCCGCCGGGCGGGCCGATGGGCAGCGCCCCGGTCGGGGCGGCGGGCGGCTTGCCCTGGGCCGGGCGGGCAGGCGCAACGCCGGGTGCGGGCTCGGGCGCTGCCTCGACGAGGTCGGGGCAGTTGCGCGCCCAGGCATCCAGGAACCGGTTGCGCTGATATGCCTTGGCCTGCCTGCCGCCCGCGAACCGGTAGTTGGCCGAGCCGATACCGAAGTCCCGCAGCAGGTTGCCCAGGTGGTAGGCGTTCAGCCCCTTGGTGCCGTACTCCGCCCACGGCGCATCGGCGTCCTGGATCAGGGCCGCGACCAGGTCCTGGGTGGACAGTGCCTCGGGGTTGTTCTCCCGCTCGAAGATGCGGTGGATGTCGCGCAGCAGCCGCGTCTTCAGGCTGCTCTGCACGTCCTGGACCGCCTCGTGCCGGGTCATCGTCACGCACGCCGCCCGCGCGCTCGCGGGCCAGTGGCCGCCGGCCAGGTCGGCGACGATGACCAGCGGCTCCCAGGTGTCCGCCGCCCGGTCCTCCACCGGCATGCCGGGCACCATGCGGGCAGCCGTGCCGCGCAACGGGCCCAGCCAGGCGGCCAACCGGTCACGCAGCGCATTGAGTTCGGGCACGGCGTACCGCGAGCGGAACGGGGCGACCTTCTCGCCCGGCTTGCGCTTCTGCATCCGCAGCACGACCGCCCGGTCCGTGATCGTGTCCGGCAGATCGCCGATCCCGGCGATGGCGGCCATGGCGAAGGTGGGGAACGGGGTGGGCTTGTGCTCCGGTCCGACGATGCGCCAGGCCGGGCGGTTGCGCTGGTGCCCGGCGTTCAGCAGGCCGCGCAGCTCCTCGTTGTCGCCACGCGCGTTGGGGCCGAAGATGGTGTCGGCCTCGTCCACCAGCAGCGTGGGCGGGTCCTGGCCGATGGACCGGAAGAGCACCGCCGTGGACATGTTCACCGTCATCATCGGCTTGTAGACGGTCTCGTGGAGCACGTCCAGGACACGGGACTTGCCGCACCCCTTGGTCGGGCTCATCACCGCCAGGCGCGGTGCGTGCTGCAGCACGGTCTGGATGTGCGTGGCCGCCACCCACAGCGTGACCGCGGTCAGCGCCTCCTCGCTCGGCAGCACCACGTACTTCCCGATCGCCGCCCGCAACTCATCCAGCAGCATGGCGCCTTCTCCGGAAGTCCGCTCCGTATGGCCTCCCGGCCCTTGTGGGTCGACGGGACCGGCCCCGTCCTGTTGGGGACCGTCGGCTCCCGGCAACGGTCGGGGACCATGATCACGGTCCCCATTGCGGTCCCCTGGTGTAACGTCCGCAGCTTGGGGACCGGTCCCCGTTGACATGCCACTGGCCTGCACGTTTAGACCGACTGTGGGTATCGGGACCGCAGCCTGCGGGGACCGGGGATCGGGTTCCTCGTGGGGACGGTCCCCAGCCGCCGTGTCGGCGTCCGCCTGGTCCCCACGGTGCCAGGGGATGCCCTCACCGGGGACGGCGGTGGTGGGCCAGACGGTCGGGGATGTGTTCGTGGTGGTGGGGGACGTAGAGTCCTCCATAGACGTTCCTCTCCGGTGAGAGGCAGGACGGGCAAGGTCCCGCCCCTCACCAGCTCGTTCGTTCAGGGATGGGCAATCTGTTGGGGAATCTGGGGCCCTCGGCGTTGGCGCGCCGGGGGCTTCGTCATGAGTCCGCCGGTCAGGCGGTGAGGTCGTACGAGGTCTGGGCGTCCAGCCACGCGTCCACCTCCTGCCAGCGGTAGCGCAGATGACGGCCGACCTTGCGGACGTTCGGGCCGGTACGGCGGTGCCGCCACTGGTAGAGCGTCTTCACGGGCACGCCGAGGTAGTCGGCGACCTCCTCCGGCGTGGCCAGCGGCGCACGGCCAGCACCACCGGCATCGGCTGTGGGGCGGGGGGTTCGGGGCATGGGGCTCCTTCACGGGAATGGTGGGGTGGACAAGACAGCCACAGGTTGTCTGCCGCGTCCAGCGGCATCGTGTGGAAATTCCACGGCCGCACCAAACGGCGGTTCGCCGAGTGGAGTCAAAACCGTAAACCCAAATCCCCGGTTGCCGAAATCATTCCGGAAAATGAGGTGAATCTGTCCGGCTTCTTTCCGGATTGCCCCCGCCTTGCGGGATGCTCCAGCCCGCGTTGAAGCTCCAGGCCAGAGCCATCAAGGCCCCCTCGGGCGGTCACTGTCGGATTCGCCCTCGATTCCGCGGCGCGGGACCATAGCACGGAAATCCGGCTTCACCGAACCGCCCGAATAGCCCGGCGCCAGCGAGTTTTCTGAAGTTCTTGAGTAAACCCTTGCCATGGCCAGTCTTTTCGAGTTACAGCTATCCGTCATGGCTACCCGACCAATTGAAATAGGCCCCGCCGGAATCCAAACCGCGTGCAATATCGAGCGCCAGCGCCTCGTGCGCGGCCTCTCCCAGCGACAGCTCGCGGAGCGCTGCGCCGCTCTGGGACGGCCGATGACCAACACCACCCTCAGCCGCACCGAACGCGCCCGCCGCCGCTGCGACGTCGACGACCTCGTCGCCATCGCGGCCTCACTCGGGGTTCCCCCAACGGCGCTGCTTCCCCAGTGGACTTCGCACAGCGTCGCCTCCCACTTCGCGGCCCAGGCCCTCACCCGCATCCAGGGGGTCCTGCATGGCTGACGTCTACGACCGCTGGCACAAGTCGCACCCCAAGCCCGACGAGGCCGACTGCGGCGAGCACAAGAGCCGTACGCGGCGCACGGTCCCCACCGGCGACCACGGCACCGGCAAGCGCTGGCAGGTCCGTTACCGCGACCTTGACGGGCATCAGCGCAAGGAGAACTTCGCGACCAAGGCGGACGCCGACAACCGCGCCGCCGAGGTCGATGTCGAACTGCGGCGCGGCACTTACCTGGTGCCGAGCGCGACCAAGCAGACGCTCGGCAGCTACGCGCAGGAGTGGCTCGACGCGAACTCCGCGGGCCCCACCACCGCCTTGCGGTACGAGGCCGCAGTCCGGAACCACATCGTCTCCCACCTCGGCAGGCGTGAGCTGCGCTCGCTCAACCAGCCCTCCACCATCCAGGGTTGGATACGCAAGCTGCAGGACGGCGGCCTCGGAGCCTCGACGGTCGAGGGGACCTTCGACATCCTCTCCAGCATCCTCAACGCGGCTGTCGACGACGGGCTGATGCCCAAGAACCCCTGCAAGGCGGCCTCGATCAAGCTGCCGACGGCGATCAAGAAGAAGATCGTCCCCTGGCCGATGGAACGAGTCCGTGCCGTCGTCGCGGGACTCCCGACGCGCTTCCAAGGCGGTGGCAGGCTCGCCTTCGGTTGCGGTCTGCGCCAGGGAGAGGTGTTCGGGTTCGCCGAGGAAGACATTGACTTCGACGGCGGCTGGGTGCACATCAGGCGCCAGGTGCGGCTGGTGGGAACCAAGCCCGTCTTCGCGTTGCCCAAGGGCAACAAGATCCGGTCAGTGCCGCTGCCCGCTCAGCTCGCAGCCGCCCTCAAGGCGCACATGCGGGAGTTCCCGCCGGTTGAGGTCACCTTGCCCTGGGGCAAGCCGGACGCAGAGTCGAAGACCTTCGGCCTGCTCTTCGCCGACGGGAAGGGGCGGGCGTACAACCGCAGCGTCTTCAACCAGGGTGTGTGGAAGCTCGCGCTGGCCGCTGCTGGCGTCATTCCGCCCCGCGAGCGTGGTGCGAAGTACCTGCGGGCGGCTCCGGAAGACGGCATGCACGCCCTGCGGCACGCCTACGCCTCGGTGCTCCTCGACGCGGGGGAGAGCATCAAGGCGCTCTCCGAGTACCTCGGCCACTCCGACCCCGGCTTCACGCTGCGCACTTACACGCACCTGATGCCGAACAGCGAGACCCGTACGCGCAAGGCCATCGACGCGGTCTTCGCCGAGGACAAGGACGGGGAGGCTGGAGAGGCCGACGCCACCCAAAGCGCCGACGAGGCACGACCTCACGCGGTGTGCCCTCAATGTGCCCTGGCGGCTTGACGGTCGCCTTCGTGGGTGCCTCGTCGGACCGGTGGAGAACCCTGCTGGCATCCCCCAAAGGGCCAGGTCAGGGCCACACCAGGCAGTAAGCTTGATGCCCCGCATCATGCAACCGATGCGAGAAGTCCTGCCACTCGTGCAGGAGTTGGTACACATTGAACGCGTCGCGCGGGCCGCCGCGGTCGGGGACCGTGGACCAGATGAACGCCGCGGCGCCGACCGACTCCTCGCCGATGCCGCGCAGCGGGTCGACGACCGTCATGGGGAGCTTCACCACGGCGTAGTCGGGGTGCAGGACGACCAGTTCGAGCGGGGGGACCTTGTGCAGGGGTATGCCCTCGATGCCGGTCAGGACCATCGCGGCCACCGTCTCCGGCTTGATCTTCGTGAACATGCCGCCCATGCCGAGCTCATCGCCGCCGAGCTCCTCGGGGCGCATCGAAATGGGCACACGGGCGGCGGTCGCGCCGTCCGGGGCTCCGAAGTATTTGTACGTCACCCCGCCCACCCGGCCACTCCTGGTTGCCGCCCGGTCATGCTCCGTCTCGCCCCGTGCCGACGTCCGTGGTGTCTCCGTCTCGGCCGCTTCCGCCTCGCGCCGGTGCTTGCCGATCCGCCGGGCACGCCGGGGACCCAGGCCGTCGGTCCCCTCGCCCAGTCCGCCACCGCGATGCATATCTCCACCCGACTGCTTTTCCAGGGCGCCCCGCCCCTGCTTTTCTAGGCCTCGCGGCCCCCGCCACGCAACCCGATCATCGTGTCAGTGACCTCCCCCACGGTCACCCGCTAAAACGTGGGGTGAAACACCTGTCCGCAGGATGCCCGCGCCCCGGGCCCGGAGCGAGACCGGACCAGGGCCCGAACACGATGCCCGGAGCCTCTGACACCATGGTTCATGTGAGCTTCCCGTATAGCGCCCCAGTTTCGCAGACTCTCTTCGACCGTGCGGCGGCCGTGACGCCCGGCGGTGTGAACTCTCCCGTGCGCGCGTTCCGCGCTGTGGGTGGTACGCCCCGCTTCATGGTGTCCGGTACCGGTCCGTACCTGACGGACGCCGACGGCCGTGAGTACGTCGACCTCGTCTGCTCGTGGGGGCCGATGATCCTCGGCCACTCCCACCCCGATGTGATCGCCGCCGTCCAGGAGGCCGTCTCGCGCGGCACGTCCTTCGGTACGCCGGGCGAGGGCGAGGTCGCGCTCGCCGAGGAGATCGTCGCCCGTATCGAGCCCGTCGAGCAGGTGCGCCTCGTCTCCAGCGGTACGGAGGCCACGATGTCGGCCATCCGGCTCGCGCGCGGGTTCACCGGCCGCGCCAAGATCATCAAGTTCGCCGGGTGCTACCACGGCCATGTCGACGCCCTGCTCGCCGCCGCCGGTTCCGGTGTCGCGACCCTCGGTCTTCCGGACACCCCCGGCGTCACCGGCGCCCAGGCGGGCGACACCATCGTCGTCCCGTACAACGACCTCGAAGCGGTGCACGAGGTCTTCCACCGGTACCCCGGCGAGATCGCGTGCGTGATCACCGAGGCGTCGCCGGGCAACATGGGCGTGGTGCCGCCGCGGCCGGGCTTCAACGAAGGCCTCAAGGCCGCGTGCGCCAAGAACGGCGCCCTCTACATCTCCGACGAGGTGATGACCGGCTTCCGCACGTCGAAGGCGGGTTGGTACGGGGTCGACGGCGTACGCCCTGACCTGATGACCTTCGGCAAGGTCATGGGCGGCGGCTTCCCGGCCGCCGCTTTCGGTGGCCGCGCCGATGTCATGGCGCACCTCGCGCCCGTCGGGCCGGTCTACCAGGCGGGCACCCTGTCCGGGAACCCGATCGCGACGGCCGCGGGCCTGGCGCAGCTGCGGCTCCTCGACGACGCGGCGTACGTGAAGGTCGACGCGGTGTCCGAGCAGCTGCGCGGACTCGTGACGCAGGCGCTCACCAAGGAGGGCGTGGCACACCGGCTGCAGAACGCGTCGAACATGTTCTCCGTCTTCTTCACCGAGCGTGAAGTGCGGAACTACGACGACGCGAAGGCGCAGGAGTCGTTCCGCTTCACCGCCTTCTTCCACTCGATGTTGTCGCAGGGCGTGTATCTGCCGCCGTCGGCGTTCGAGTCCTGGTTTGTGTCCACCGCCCACGACGAGCGGGCGATCGAGCGGATCGCCGCCGCCCTGCCGGGTGCCGCGCGCGCGGCCGCGGAAGCTACGGAGGTCACCGCATGAGCGGTACGGCAGCGGGCGACGAGCTCACCGTCGTCCACGTGATGCGCCACGGCGAGGTGCACAACCCGGAGGGGATCCTCTACGGACGCCTTCCCGACTACCACCTCTCCGAGCTCGGCCGGCAGATGGCCGACCGGGTCGCCGAGCATCTCGCGTCCCGCGACATCACGCATGTCGTCTCCTCCCCGCTGGACCGCGCCCAGGAGACGGCCATGCCGATCGCCAAGGTGCACGGCCTGGACCTGGCGACGGACGTCCGGCTCATCGAGGCGGGCAATGTCTTCCAGGGCAAGACCTTCGGCGTCGGCGACGGCGCGCTGAAGAAGCCGGAGAACTGGAAGCATCTGATCAACCCCTTCAAGCCGTCCTGGGGCGAGCCGTACATCGAGCAGGTCGTGCGGATGATGGGCGCGCTTGACGCCGCGAAGGACGCGGCGCGTGGTCATGAGGCCGTGTGCGTCAGTCATCAGCTGCCGATCTGGGTCGTGCGCAGCTTCGTGGAGAAGCGGCGGCTCTGGCACGACCCGCGCAAGCGGCAGTGCACGCTCGCTTCGCTGACGACGTTCACTTACCGCGGCGACAAGATTGTTTCGGTGGGGTACACGGAGCCTGCGCGGGATCTGGTCCCGGCCCATCTGCTGGCCGGGGCCAAGCCGGTCAAGGGGAAGGGCAAGGCCTTCGGGGCGTAACGCTTCGCTGGAATTGCCGTTCGGGGCCGTCGTTTGTCTGCGGCCCCGTCGTGGCTTGTCGCGCCCGCGCGGCGGAGCTGCATATGTAACAGCCCCGCGCCCCTAACGGGGCGGTGTTACCCACGCCGGGTAATCGGCTCGCGACTGTATGTCCGTTCTTGGTAAAAGGCACTAAATATATGCCTAGTTACCGGAACCCCTGTGTTCGTCGTGCCCTCTAACGAGGCGTCCGTCCTGTGTGACCTGCAGGGACGGGCCGAGGGCGCGACGAACAGGGGAATGGAATGCGCGACATCAGTCGCAGGGGAATGCTGGGCCTCGGGGCCGGCGCCGCAGCCGCTTTGGGACTCGCGGGCTGTGGAACAGGCGGCGGCAGCGACAGTCATTCGGCAGGGCCGGCCAAGGGCGGGAATGGCGGCGGCGACAAGCCTTCGGCGAAGCCGATCGGGGACGGTTCGACGGCGTATACGGGGCAGCAGCCCCGGCAGCCCGCCAAGCCCGTTCCGCTGGAGCCGGGGCAGACGCCCCCGCAGTTCGTGGTCTTTTCCTGGGACGGTGCGGGCGAGGTCGGCAACGGTCTCTTCCCGCGTTTCCTGAAGCTGGCCGAGGACCACGACGCGCGGATGACGTTCTTCCTGTCCGGGCTCTATCTGCTGCCCGAATCGAAGAAGCGTCTCTACCGGCCGCCGAACAATGGCGTGGGCGCATCCGACATCGGCTATCTCACCGACGGTCACATCAAGGAGACCCTCAAGTACGTCCGCCAGGCCTGGATCGAGGGCCATGAGATCGGCACGCACTTCAACGGGCATTTCTGCGCAGGCACCGGCAGCGTCGGCAACTGGACGCCCGCGCAATGGCAGGACGAGATCGACCAGGCCACGTCCTTCGTCAAGGAATGGCGGACCAATACCGGCTGGACCGATCTGCCGTCGCTGCCTTTCGACTACGACAAGGAACTCATCGGCGGCCGTACGCCCTGCCTCCTCGGCCAGGACAATCTGCTGCCGACGGCGAAGAAGCTCGGCTGGCGCTATGACGCCTCATCGCCGGGCGGCCGTCAGCGCTGGCCCGAGAAGAAGCTGGGAATCTGGGATCTGCCGCTGCAGGCCGTGCCGTTCCCCGGGCACTCCTTCGAGGTCCTCTCGATGGACTACAACATCCTCGCCAACCAGTCGCAGAACTCCACGAAGGCGCCGCCCCACAACTACCCGGGCTGGCGCAAGCAGGCGACCGAGGCCTATATAGCCGGTTTCAAGCGGGCCTACGAGACGAACCGCGCGCCGTTCTTCATCGGCAACCACTTCGAGGAGTGGAACGGCGGCATCTACATGGATGCCGTCGAGGAAGCCCTCAAGCACATCGCCGGGAAGAAGGACGTACGCCTCGTCTCCTTCCGGCAGTTCGTCGACTGGCTCGACGTCCAGGACCCCAAGGTGCTCGCCGAACTCCAGGGCCTCGACGTCGGACAGCGTCCCGGCGGCGGCTGGAAGGGGCTCGGAAAGGCCGCCTGAAATGGGACTTTCCGCTACCGCGGGGGGTGCGGAAGATCCCCGAAACAGACATGCGAAACTTTTCACATGAGTGCCGCCTGCCGCGCCCCCCACAGCACGAACCGCAGTCGTAGCCGCAGCCGCGCCGCCCTTCTGGGCGCTGGGGCCGCGGTCGCCGCGCTGACCCTGTCGGCCTGCGGCTCCGGCGGTACGTCGGGAGGCTCGGGCAACACCAACTTCGTGGCCGGCTCCGACGGCATCGCCACCCTCGACAAGCGGGAGCGCCAGGACGGCCCGAAGATCGAGGGCAAGACCCTGGAAGGCGAGAAGCTGAGCCTCGACGACTACAAGGGCAAGGTCGTCGTCCTCAACGTCTGGGGTTCTTGGTGCCCGCCCTGCCGGGCCGAGGCGCCGAACTTCGTGAAGGTCGCCAAGGACACCGAGGACGAGGGCGTGCAGTTCGTCGGGATCAACACCCGCGACAACGACAAAGGCCCCGCGCTCGCCTTCGAGAAGGACTACAAGGTCCCCTACCCGAGCCTGCACGACCCGATGGGCAAGCTGATGCTCCGCTTCCCCAAGGGCACGCTCAACCCGAACTACATTCCCTCCACGATCGTCATCGACCGGGACGGGCAGGTCGCGGCGCGCTCGCAGCAGCCGCTGAACGAGAAGAAGCTGCGCAAGATGATCGACCCGCTGATCGCGGAGAAGTGATGTCCTCGTGATGTCTCATCTTGCCGCCGCCGTCGGCGAACCCAACCAGACCGTGATGAACGGGGCGCTCCTCCTTGCGCTGCCCGTCGCCCTCCTCGGGGGTCTTGTCTCCTTCTTCTCGCCGTGCGTACTGCCGCTCGTGCCGGGCTATCTCTCGTACGTCACCGGGGTCGGCGGCACCGATCTCGCGGAGGCCAAGCGGGGGCGGATGGCCGCCGGGGCCGGTCTCTTCGTGCTCGGCTTCACCGCCGTCTTCGTCTCCACCGGCGCGCTCTTCGGCTACGCGGGACAGAATCTGCAGGACTACCAGGACGTCATCACCAAGGTGCTCGGCGCCCTGATGATCGTCCTCGGCATCTTCTTCATGGGGCTCATGCCCTGGCTGTCCCAGCGCGAGTTCCGCTTCCACAAGAAGCCCGCCGCCGGGCTCGCGGGCGCCCCGATACTGGGCGCGCTGTTCGCCGTCGGCTGGGCGCCCTGCGTCGGGCCGACCCTCACCTCCGTCAACACCCTGGCCCTGGACCAGGCGAGCGCGGGCCGCGGGGCCATACTGAGCGTCGCGTACTGCCTGGGGCTCGGCGTCCCGTTCATCCTCGCCGCCATCGCCTTCCGCAAGGCGCTCGGCGCGTTCAGCTGGGTGAAGAAGCATTACGTCTGGGTGATGCGCATCGGCGGCATCATGATGATCGCGACCGGACTGCTCCTCCTCACCGGCGTGTGGGACGGCATCGTGCAGCAGATGCAGGTCTGGTCGAACGGCTACACGGTGGGGATCTGATCCATGAGCGACACCAAGACGAACACCGAGGCCACCGACGACGGCAAGGCCACGGACGACAGCTCGCAGGACCTGGGAGCCGCGGGCGCCCAGCTGTCCACCGCCCCCGTGGACCGGGTGATCCCCGGCTCCTTCGGCGGGAAACGGGCGCCCGGCGCCGCCGGCTGGCTGGCCTGGGCGGGCCGCGAAGTCGTCGGCTGGGTGCGCTGGATGTGGCGGCAGCTGACCTCCATGCGGGTCGCGCTCCTTCTGCTCCTGCTGCTCTCGCTCGGCGCGATCCCCGGCTCGCTGATCCCGCAGACCAGCATCGACGAGCTGAAGGTCCAGGACTTCAAGAAGGCGCACACCACGCTCGCGCCGATCTACGAGAAGTTCCAGCTGTTCGACGTCTACAGCTCCGTGTGGTTCTCGGCGATCTACATCCTGCTCTTCGTCTCCCTCATCGGCTGCATCGTGCCCCGCACCTGGCAGTTCATCGGCCAGCTGCGCGGCCGCCCGCCGGGCGCCCCCAAGCGTCTCGACCGGCTGCCCGCGTTCACCACCTGGCGCACCGATGCCGAGCCCGAGCAGGTGCACGAGGCCGCCCTGACGCTCCTCAAGGGGCGCCGCTTCCGCGCGCACACCACGGGCGGGCAGGGTGCCGCCGGTGCTTCCGTCGCCGCGGAGAAGGGCTATCTGCGCGAGGCCGGCAACCTCTTCTTCCACATCTCGCTGATCGTGCTCCTGGTCGCCTTCGCCGTCGGCGCGCTGTTCAAGTCCGAGGGCGGCAAGCTCGTCGTCCAGGGCGACGGGTTCTCCAACACCCTCACCCAGTACGACAACTTCAAGTCCGGCAGCCTCTTCGACACCGACGAGCTCGCGCCGTTCAGCTTCAAGCTGGACAGCTTCGAGTCGTCGTTCGAGCGGTCGGGCCCCGAGCGCGGCACCGCCCGCACCTACCGGGCGAACGTCACCTACACCGAGGGCGCCGACGGTCCGGAGAAGAAGCAGGCGATCGAGGTCAACAAGCCGCTCGAGGTCGACGGCTCGAAGGTCTACCTCATCGGCCAGGGCTACGCGCCGACCGTCACCGTCCGCGACGGCAAGGGCAAGGTCGTCTACAAGGCGTCCGTGCCGCTGCTTCCCATCGACTCGAACGGCACCGCCACCGGCGCCATCAAGGTGCTCGACGGCTACCGCGACAAGAACGGCAAGAAGGAGCAGCTCGGCTTCAACGCCTTCTTCGTGCCGACGTTCGCGGGCTCCGGCCAGGGCAACATGTTCTCCCAGTTCCCCGCGCTCGACTATCCCGTGCTCGCGCTGTCCGCGTACCACGGAAGCCTCGGCGTCGACTCGGGTCTGCCGCAGAACGTGTACCAGCTGGACACCAGCAAGATGACGAAGTTCGAGGACTCCAAGGGCGAGCTGCTCAAGCAGCGGATCAGGCCCGGCGAGACGATGAAGCTCCCGAACGGCGCGGGCTCGATCACCTTCGAGAAGGACATCAAGCACTGGGCCACCTTCCAGATCTCCCAGCAGCCCGGCAGCATGTGGGCGCTCGTCGGGGCGGTCTCCGCCATCGTCGGGCTCGCCATGTCGCTGTTCATCCAGCGCCGCCGCGTGTGGGTGCGGGCCGTGCGGGGTGCCGACGGTGTCACCGTCGTCGAGATGGCCGGGCTCGGCCGCAGCGAGTCCGCGAAGCTGCCCGAAGAGCTGGCCGACCTCGCCGCACACCTTCATGAGAAGGCGCCCAGCGCACCTGACCCGGCCGACCCCACCCCCGATGTTGTTCCCGCAGAAGGGGCCGAGAAGTGAATCTCGCCACCACCCTCGCCGCCGAACCGAATGAGAACCTCGCGAACATCAGCAATGTGCTGATCTACTCCGCGATGGCCGTCTACCTCCTTGCCTTCTTCGCGCACATGGCAGAGTGGATCTTCGGCAGCCGCAGCAAGGTCGGCCGCACGGCCGCCGCGCTGACCGCCGAGACCGACGCCGCCGCCACGGCGCCCGCGGTCACCGTCAAGGCCACGGGCGGCACCGCCGTCCTGGAGCGGCCGAAGACGGCCCCCAAGGTCGTCACCCGGTCCGTGAGCGGATCGCGCGATGTGCCGGACGGTCCCGGTGCGGCGGCCGGTGACGAGAAGGGTGATCTCTACGGCCGTATCGCCGTGTCCCTGACCGTGCTCGCCTTCCTCGTGGAGTTCGGCGGTGTGCTCACCCGCGCGCTGTCGGTGCAGCGGGCCCCCTGGGGCAACATGTACGAGTTCAACATCACCTTCTCCACCATGGCCGTCGGTGTGTACCTCGCACTGCTCGCCCTGAAGAAGAACGTGGGCTGGCTCGGGCTTCCGCTGATCACCACGGTCCTCCTCGATCTCGGTCTCGCCGTCACTGTCTTGTACACCGCCAGCGACCAGTTGGTTCCCGCCCTTCACTCGTACTGGCTGTGGATCCACGTCTCCACCGCGATCTTCTGCGGCGCGACGTTCTACCTGGCGGGCGTCGGGACGATCCTTTACCTCTTCCGCGACTCCTACGAGAACAAGCTCGCGAACGGCGGTCGGCCCGGCCGCTTCGCGACCTCCGTCCTGGAGCGGCTGCCCGCCGCGGCCAGCCTCGACAAGTTCTCCTACCGCGTGAACGCCGCCGTCTTCCCGCTGTGGACGTTCACGATCATCGCGGGCGCGATCTGGGCGGGCGACGCGTGGGGCCGCTACTGGGGCTGGGACCCCAAGGAGGTCTGGTCCTTCATCACCTGGGTCGCCTACGCCTGCTACCTGCACGCCCGCGCGACGGCCGGATGGAAGGGCCGCAAGGCTGCCTACCTGGCCCTGATCGCCTTCGGCTGCTGGCTGTTCAACTACTACGGCGTGAACATCTTCGTCACCGGCAAGCACTCGTACGCCGGGGTCTGAACCCCGTACCGCTGCTGCCTCCAGAGGCCGGTTCCCGTGACCCAGGTCACGGGAACCGGCCTCTGTCGTACGGACAGATAAGGGGCGTGGAGATGAATCAGGGGGAACCTCAGGCACACCGGAGAGCCTTGCGCGTCCGCATCAGGGACGGTGACGCGGACGCCTTCGGTGAGCTCTTCGACGCGTACGCGCGCTCCGTCTACAACCACGCCTACCGGCTGACCGGCGACTGGTCGGCGGCCGAGGACGCCGTATCGCTGACCTTCCTGGAGGCGTGGCGGCTGCGCGGCAGGGTCGACGAGGACGGCGGTTCGCTGCGGCCCTGGTTACTGGGCGTCGCGACGAACGTGACGCGCAACGCGCGGCGCGCGACCCGGCGGCACGCGGCGGCCGTCGCACGGCTGCCGCGCGACGAGACCGTCGCGGACTTCGCCGACGAGGTCGCCGAGCGCATCGACGACAAGGAGCAGCTCGCCCTCGTACGCAAGGCGCTGAACGCCCTGCGCCGTCCCGAGCGTGAGGTGCTCGCCCTGTGCGTGTGGTCGGGGCTCGGCTACGCCGCGGCCGCCGATGCGCTCGGCATCCCGGTCGGTACCGTGCGCTCCCGGCTCTCCAGGGCCCGTACAAAACTCGCGAAACATATGGAACCGCCTTCCGGGCGCGGACAGATGAGAGGTGACCGCACCACCGTGGTCAGGCCCATCAGGGAGGGAAACCGATGAGTGAATTTCCCGAGCGCGACCTTCCGCCGGGCCGTCATCACCTGCTCAGGGAGCACCTGTTGACCGAGATCCGGCAGAGCGAGGCCGCGTCCGCGGTTTCGCCGAAGAAGACCTCCAAGCGCTGGTTCCGCCCCGCGCTCGTCGCGGGAGCGGTCGTCGCGTCCGTCGCGGCGGGCCTGCTCGTCGCCTCGCCGTTCGGCGGCCAGTCGGCGCAGGCCGCGCCGTCGGAGGAGACCGTGCAGATGTTGGAGGACATTGCCGCGGCGGCGAAGAAGCAGCCCGTGCCCAAGGACATCCGCGACGACCAGTACGTGTACATCAAGAGCAAGGGAGGCTACTCGGAGGTGGAGGAGGGCAAGCCCGCCAAGCTCGATCCCGTGCACCCGCGTGAGTTCTGGCTCTCGGTGGACGGCAAGCACGACGACCTGCTGCACGAGCCCGCCAACGGCTTCAACCACGAGGTCCTGAAGGCGGAGGGGCCGCCCATGCCGTCCGACACCAACTACCGCAACCTGGAGAAGTTGCCGACCGACCCCGTCAACATGCTGGACTGGCTCCACAAGGAGAGCGACGGCAGCTCCAGCGAGGACCAGGCCACCTTCGTGCTCGTCGGCGACCTCTCGTACGAGTCGCTGATGCCGCCCAAGCAGGCGGCCGCGCTCTACCTCGCGGCTTCGAAGATCCCCGGCGTCAAGCTGCTCGACGACGCGGTGGACGCCGAGGGGCGGCACGGCATCGCCATCGCCCGCGAGGACCAGGGGGAGCGTCAGGAGCTGATCTTCGACAAGGAGACGAAGCAGTTCCTCGGGGAGCGGCAGGTCGCGGTCGAGGATCTGCCGTACGCGAAGAAGGGTGACGTGATCGGCCGCAACGCGGTCCTGGAGCGCACGGTCGTCGACAAGGCGGGCCAGCGCCCGTAAGCAGTCCCGTCAGTGGTCCCGTAAGCAGTCGCAGGGGGTGCGGAACGGGACGTACCGGGCCAGGCTTGTGCCATGAACGCGACGATCGGGCAGGGCACAAGCCGGACGGAGGGCTCCACAGGTGCCGGGGGGCCGACCCAGCACCTGCACTTCGAGATCCACCTTCCCCACCCTGTGGAGGAGGTCTGGGCGGCGGTCGCGACGCCGGAGGGACTTCCGGGGTGGCTGGCCGCCGCCGACGTGCTTGAACCCCGGCTCGGCGGCGCGGTCACGCTGCGCTGGCTCAACGGGGGCGAGGCGGCGAGCCACTCCGGGCACATCACCGCCTGGGACCTCGAACACGTCGCGGAGTACACGATCGACCTGCACGGACGCTGCCGCTTCCACCTGGAGCCCGCCGACGGGAAGACCGGCACGACCGTCCGCTTCACCAACGAGTTCACCGGCGACGACGAGCTGCGCCTCGACTGCCTGGCCGGCTGGCACAACCACTTCGAGTTCCTCGTCGACGCGCTCGACGGGCACCCGAAGGACTGGTCGACGTGGAGCCTGGACCGCTGGCGCGAGCTGCGGGAGATGTACCGCGAAAGCGAGTGATCAGCACACGGCGACAGCCAGTGATCAGTCCACCGTGATCGAGTCCAGCTTCGCCCGCCGGTGCGTCGGCCGGGGGCGGCAGGACCCGGTGGCGGCCTGAGCGCCAGCGGTCGCCGGTCCAACGGGCCATCAGATCCCCGATGTTGATGGTGAAGGCGTCCGGGTCGTACGGCGCGTCCTCCCAGCCGCCCTCGTCGGTGAAGACCTGAAGGCCGCCGTTGCCCGACTGCCGGTCGAGGATGGTGACCGTGCCGACGACGTGCGTGCCCGGATACCAGTTGATGTTGAAGCCGTACGTGGGGTGGCTCATGTGCCGGGTGAAGAAGTCGGGTTCCTCACCGAGCGCCTCACCGAGCAGGGTCAGGAGCCGGTTGGTCAGCTCCTCCATCCGGGCCAGGTAGTCCGCGCACAGCGTCTTGAGCTCGCCGGCCTCCGCGGGCCAGACGTTCGGCTCGTACCACTCGGCGTTGATGGCCGGGTCGTCGAAGGGGCGGTCGGTCGCGAAGGTCAGGGACTCCTTCAGGTCGGGCGGCGTCTCGGTGCCCTCCGAGTAGGCGTTGGCCTCGGCGCCGGGGCCGAGCCAGCCGCGGCCGCCGACCTTCGCGGCGTAGGGCTTCTTGGCCGAAGCGGGCAGCACGAAGAACGCGCGGGCCGCCGCGCGGATCCGGGTACACAGCGACGGGTCCACGCCGTGGCCGGTGACCAGCAGGAACCCGGCCGTCTGCAGCGCGCGGTCGACGGTCCGCGCGACGGCGGCGCGGGCCGCCGGGTCGCCCGTGAGCCACGGCCGCAGATCGATGGTGGGGATACGGGGCTCGTCCCTGGCGGGTTCTCCGGAGGAGGTCGTCATGGTGACCACTCTCCTCCGGTGGCGGCGTCCGGAGGGTCAGCTGCCGAAGGGGATGTCCTCCGGTCCTGCCATGCGGCGGGTGTCGGGGTGGGCCTTCACGTAGTCCGTGATGTACGACAGTGACTCCCGCACCCCGCTGTCGTCGGTGCCGCAGCCCTTCAGACCGCTGACGCCGTCCGGGTAGCACGACATCCGGTTGCCGTAGATCAGGCTGTCGACGGCGGCGCTCCCGTCGGACGCGTCGAGCAGGGTGGCGGCGCGCTCCCCGTCGCCCTTGCCCACCGTCCAGCCGACGGTCTGCGCGAGCTCTCCGGCGTCCCGGGGCTTCCTCGCGGCCTCCAGCTCCTGGCGGATGGTGCCGAACTTCAGGGCCATGTTGAACAGGCCGTTGTCCATCACGCGCTGGTTGCCGGGGACGTTCGGCCCGTGCTCGGCGAAGCCGTCACGGACGTCGGCGTAGGCGCCGCTGTAGCTGACCGCTTCCTTGGAGTTCAGGGCGCCGAGGGCGTTCTTCCAGCCGCTGCCGCCCTCCTTGCCGTAGAAGCCGTACAGCACCCGGATGCCCCTGCTCTCCAGCTTCTCGCGCGCCATGTCCCGCAGCGCGGCCACGGAGCAGTGGCGCCACTCGGGGTCGGCGCTGTCGCACCAGTCGGGGTTCTTCATGTCCAGCCAGACGAAGGAGACGTGCCGCCCGGCGTCGTGCTCCTTGGCCACCTGGTCGAACATGTCCGACATGGTGTCCCCGGCGCTGGTGAGGGTGCCGTCGTGGTCCGCCCACCAACCCTGCTTCCAGGCCGTGGCGTCGATCTCCAGCGCGTTGGCCCCGTTCCCGAGCGCCGTGGTCACTCCGCCCGTGGTCAGCACCCGGTGGGCGATGGCCCAGGTGGGGCGCTGCTCGGCGGTGCTCGGCGCGGCCTGCGACGGCTCGCCCTCCGGTGCGGCCATGGCGGCTCCGGTGCCCAGGGTGGCCGCGGAGACGACCAGGGCCAGCGGTAGCAGTACGGAGCGAAGGCGGCGGGGGGCGGCCATGAGGACGGTCCTATCTGTTGCCTGGGCTGAGTGCAGCTTCACCGTACGTCAAGTTACCCGCGGGTAGTCGTCGGCTGCGCTCCGTACACGACCGCTACTCGCCGATGTCCTCGTTCCACAACTGTGGACGCGCCGCGATGAACTCCTTCATCATCGTCGCGCACTCCGGATCGTCGAGGACGACGATCTCCACGCCGTGCTCGGCCAGCCAGTCGTGCCCGCCGTGGAACGTCTCCGCCTCGCCCACCACGACCCGCGAGATCCCGAACTGCCGCACCAGACCGCTGCAGTACCAGCAGGGCGAGAGGGTGGTCACCATCGTCGTGCCTCGATACGTACGCTGCCGTCCGGCATCGCGGAACGCCGACGTCTCCGCGTGCATGGACGGATCGCCGTCCTGGACGCGCCGATTGTGCCCGCGCCCGAGCAGCGTGCCGTCGGCGCCGTAGAGCGCGGCGCCGATCGGGATGCCGCCCTCCGCGAGCCCCTGCCGGGCCTCCTCGACGGCGGTCGCGAGCCATGCGCGGGCCTGCGCCTTGTCCATCGGGGCCTGGTCCATGTGCACACCTTTCATCGGGACCCATCGTCCCCGCCGATGGCCCCATCGGCAGGACGCCCCACTGGCGCGTGGACCAGCACCTACGCCCGCTCGTAGCTTCATGGGCATGACCTCAGAGAACAAGGGCACGGCCCAGCTCACCGCCGCGATGGTGCTCTCCGGCACCCTCGGGATCTTCGTCGTCGAGTCCGGCGCTTCGGCCTTCAACGTCGTCTTCTTCCGCGTCCTCTTCGGCGCCCTCGCCCTCGGGGCGTACGCAGCCGCCCGCGGCTACTTCAAGAACCACGGCCTCACCCCGAAGAAGCTCGGACTCGCCGCGCTCGGCGGGGCGTTCATCGTCTTCAACTGGGTGTTCCTGTTCAAGGCGTACGAGGCCACCTCGATCTCCCTGGCCACCGTCGTCTATCACACACAGCCGTTCCTGCTGGTGCTCATGAGCGCCCTCATCTTCCGCGAGCGCCTGACGAAGCATCAACTAGGCTGGCTGGGAGCCGCGTTCGCGGGCCTCGTGCTCGTCTCCGGCGTACGCCCCGGCGATCTCGGCTCGCTCGCAGGCATCGGCTTCGCGCTCCTCGCGGCCCTTCTCTACGGCCTTTCCACGCTCGTCACCAAGCGCATCACCGGCGTCCGCCCCCACCTCATCGCCCTCGTCCAAGTCCTCGTGGGCATCCCGCTGTTGCTGCCCTTCGCCGACTTCGGCGCGATGAGCGGCACGGGCGCCGGATGGGGCTGGCTCGTCGGGCTCGGCGTCATCCACACCGGTCTGATGTACGTCCTGATGTACGCGGCGTACGCCAAGCTCCCCACCGCCAAGATCGCGGTGCTCGCGTTCACCTACCCGGCGGTCGCGATGGTCGCCGACTGGGCCGTCTACGGGCACCACATCGGGCTCGTCCAGGCGCTCGGCGTCCCGCTGATCGTGCTCGCGAGCCTGCAGATCAACCGCGCCAAGTCGTCGAGGACCGTGGTCAGTTCACCGGCTCAGCGGCCTGCTCCCGCACCAGCCGCACCGACTGCTCGATGAAGAGTCGCACGTGGGCGGGGAGCCGCTTCCCCGACCGCCACGCCAACTGCGTGTGCAGGACGAACGGCGGCTCCCACGGCAGTGCGACGAGCACCCCCGAGGCCAGCTCGTCCCGCACCGCCATCCGCGGAAGCAGCGCCACCCCGAGGCCACCGGCGACACCCCGCTTGGTGGCCTCGATCGTGCCGAACTCCATGAAGGGCGGCGGCGCGCCGTTCCGCTCGCGCAGCTCGTCCTCGAAGAGGTCGCGGTACGGACAGCCGGGCTCCGTGCCGACCAACTGGACCGCCGCCAGGTCGCCCGTGGCGAGCGAGTCCGCCCCGTGCGCGGCCAGCGGATGCGTCGGCGAGCAGACGAGCACCAGCGGCTCCTGAGCGAGCACCTCGGTCTCCAGGCCCTGGTGCGTGGTCTCCCGCTCCATCAGGAATCCGACGTCGTACGTTCCCTGCCGCAGCGCCTGCCGCGTCTCGTCGCCGAGGGTGGGGCGCAGCGAGAGCTGCACCTTCGGGTAGCGGTGGTGGAAGAGCTCAAGGAGCGGCGGAAGCCGGTAGGAGGTCAGCGACTCCATCGTGCCGACTGCGATCGCGCCGCTCGGCTCACCGGCGTCGACGACCGCCGCCCGCGCCTCGTCCGCCAGCTCGATGATCTGCCGCGCGTACGGCAGAAGGCGTTCGCCCGCGGCCGTGAGGCGGATCCGGCTGCCGAGCCGGTCGAAGAGCTCGGCGCCGAGCGAGGACTCCAGGGAGCGGATCTGGCTGGTGACGCTGGACTGGGCGTACTTCAGCTCGGCGGCGGCCTGCGTGAAGCTCAGGACGGTCGCGACTTTCTCGAAGGTGATCAGCAGCCGCAGTTCCATCAGCCCTCGCTGCCCCTAGTCCTTCTTCTTCTCGTCCGGGTCCTCGTCCCGCAGGGACTTCAGGAACTCGGGGTTGTCGTCCGGCGCCACCCACTGCCCGCCGCGCCCGCCGCGTACGGAACCGCCGCCGCCCGGAGCGTTGCGCACCTTGCCGGTGACGAACCAGGCGATCGGCCCGAGGAGCACCTCGCCGAAGAGCAGCACGATGATGACCCACACCACCTTCGGCAGATGCCTGACCTCCTTCTCCGGAGTGTTCAGGACATCGATGAAGGCGTAGATCCACACCGCGAGGACCAGCAGGAACGGCAGATACCTGAGCATGGTTGCGCGATTCCCCAAGGGACGAAGGTAGGGCGGTGTCAGGGCCCCGGTGACGGGGCCAGGGTAGCCGGTGACCGATACTGGAACGCATGGCTTATGACGATCTTCGCTCCCTGCTCCGGGCTCTGGAGCGCGAGGGCGATCTCAAGCGCATCAAGGCCGAGGTCGACCCGTATCTGGAGGTCGGCGAGATCACCGACCGGGTGCAGAAGTCCGGCGGCCCCGCGCTTCTCTTCGAGAACGTCAAGGGCTCGGCGATGCCCCTGGCCATGAACGTGTACGGGACGGACCGCCGCCTCCTGAAGGCGCTCGGCCTGAAGTCGTACAGCGAGATCAGCGACAAGATCGGCGGCCTGCTCAAGCCGGAGCTGCCGCACGGGTTCGTCGGAATCCGGGAGGCGTTCGGGAAGCTCGGCGCCATGACGCACGTACCGCCGAAGAAGGTGAAGGACGCTCCCGTACAGGAAGTGGTCCTCACCGGCGACGACGTCGACCTGGAGCAGCTGCCCGCGCTCTTCACCTGGCCCGAGGACGGCGGCTCCTTCTTCAACCTGGGCCTGACCCACACCAAGGACCCGGACACCGGCATACGCAACCTCGGTCTGTACCGCCTGCAGCGCCACGACAAGCGCACCATCGGCATGCACTGGCAGATCCACAAGGACAGCCGCAACCACTACCAGGTGGCCGCCCGCAGGGGCGAGAAGCTGCCGGTCGCGATCGCCTTCGGCTGCCCGCCGGCTGTCACGTACGCGTCGACCGCGCCGCTGCCCGGTGACATGGACGAGTACATGCTGGCCGGGTTCATCCAGGGCAAGCGTGTCGAGATGGTCGACTGCAAGACGGTCCCGCTCCAGGTGCCCGCGAACGCCGAGGTCGTCATCGAGGGCTGGCTGGAGCCCGGCGAGATGCTCCCGGAAGGTCCCTTCGGCGACCACACCGGGTTCTACACGCCGCAGGAGGACTTCCCCGCCCTGAAGATCGACTGCGTGACGATGCGGAAGCGTCCGCTGCTCCAGTCGATCGTGGTCGGCCGCCCGCCGACGGAGGACGGCCCGCTCGGCCGCGCGACGGAGAGGTTCTTCCTTCCCCTCCTCAAGGTGATCGTCCCGGACATCGTGGACTACCACCTGCCCGAGTCCGGCGGCTTCCACAACTGCGCGATCGTCTCGATCGACAAGAAGTACCCGAAGCACGCGCAGAAGGTCATGCACGCCATCTGGGGTGCGCACATGATGTCGCTGACCAAGCTGATCGTGGTCGTGGACAAGGATTGCGACGTCCATGACCTGCACGAAGTGTCCTGGCGCGCGCTCGGCAACACCGATTACGCGCGCGACCTGACGGTGGCCGAAGGTCCCGTCGACCATCTCGACCACGCCTCCTACCAGCAGTTCTGGGGCGGCAAGGCGGGCATCGACGCGACGAAGAAGCTGCCCGAAGAGGGATACGTACGGGACGGGGGCTGGCCCAACATGGTCGAGTCCGACCCGGAGACGGCGTCGAAGGTCGACCGCCGCTGGAAGGAGTACGGGCTCTAGATGAGTGCTGATTCAGCAACCCCGGATCTCTTCGGCCCGGAGCCCGCGCCGCCCGGCAAGGTCAAGGCCTTCCTGCGCCTCGTCATGATCGAGCACTCGGTCTTCGCGCTGCCCTTCGCGTACATCGCGTCCCTGACCGCGATGTACCAGTGGGACGAGAACATCCACTGGGGGCGGCTGCTCCTGGTGACCATCTGCATGGTCGGCCTGCGGACGTTCGCCATGGCGGCGAACCGGATCATCGACCGCGAGATCGACGCCCGCAATCCGCGCACCGCCCACCGTGAACTCGTCACGGGCGCGGTGTCGGTGAAGTCCGCGTGGACCGGCGCACTGATAGCGCTCGTCGTGTTCCTCGGCTCGGCTGCGCTGCTCAACCCGCTGTGCCTGGCGCTCGCGCCGATCGCGGTGATCCCGATGGTGGTCTATCCGTACGGCAAGCGGTTCACGAACTTCCCGCAGGCGATCCTCGGCTTCGCGCAGGCGATGGGCCCGGTCGGCGCCTGGATCGCGGTCACGGGGGAGTGGTCGGGGCAGGCGGTGATCCTCGGGCTCGCGGTCGGCGTGTGGATCGGCGGCTTCGACCTGATCTACGCCTGCCAGGACGTGGAGACGGACCGCGAGGTGGGCGTGCTCTCGGTGCCCGCGCGCTTCGGCATCCCGGCCGCCATCTGGGGTGCGCGCGGCTGCCATCTGGTGACCACGGTCCTGCTCGTCTGGTACGCGGCGTCCACCGACGCGGGGACGTTCTTCTGGCTGGGGCTCGCGGTCGTCGCCGGCGCGTTCGTCTACGAGCATTCCATCGTGAAGCCTCATGACCTGTCCCGGCTCAACCGCGCCTTCTTCCAGGTCAACGGCTTCATCGGCATCGCGCTGTTCCTCTGCGCGCTGCTCGATCTGCTGGTGCGTGGTCTCACCGTCTAGGCTCACAGTGTGAACCCAGGAGATACGCAGCGTAAGCCTTGGATCGTGGGGGTGTCCGGCGCCTCGGGGACCCCGTATGCCGCAGCCGTGCTGCGCGCGCTCCTTGCGGCCGGGGAGAGCGTGGACCTCGTCGTCTCGCGGGCCTCGCGCCTGACGCTGCTCGACGAGACGGGCATCGCCTTCCGGGACGCGCACTGGCGTGACGATCTGCACGAGTGGCTGGGCCGTGGCGCCGAAGGGAAGCCGGGGACGTTCGACGTGCCGGTGGACGACGTGCGGTACTGGGCGCCCGGTGATCTCGCGGCGGGCCCCTCGTCGGGGTCGTACGCGACCAAGGGAATGCTGATCGTGCCCGCGTCCACGGCGTGCGTGGCGGGGGTGGCGCTCGGCCTCTCGAAGGACCTGCTGCAGCGGTCGGCGAGCGTGACGCTCAAGGAAGGGCGGCAGCTGGTCGTCTGCGTACGCGAGACGCCGCTGAACGGGCCGACGCTGAAGCACTTGGTGAGCCTGGACGAGGCGGGCGCGGTCGTGCTGCCCGCCTCTCCGGCGTTCTACGCGGGGGCGACGCACATCCAGGACCTGGTGGACTTCGTCGCCGGGCGGGTGCTTGATGCGGCGGGAGTGCCGCACACGCTGTACCGCCGGTGGGAAGGGGAGCTAGGAGGCGCTTCCCGTGCTACCGCTTCTTAGCTGCCTGCGGCTTCTTGAGAAAGATTCACAGGGTGTTGACCCTGTTACGCCTTAGATTCAACACATAGACTCGCGGTATCGCTGAATAATGAAAGGCATCGCACCTATGGACGCCGTGGACAGGCAGCTCATCCAGGCACTGCGGGAGAACGGCAGGGCTTCGTACGCCGAACTCGGCCGCCTCGTCGGTCTCTCCGGCCCCAGCGTCACGGACCGGATCAACCGCCTGGAGGCGGCTGGTGTCATCACCGGTTACCGCGCGACCGTCGACTCGGCATCGCTGGGCCTCGGCGTCATCGCCCTCATCGGCATCTCGCTCTCGGACGCCGCCGACCACGAGGACGTGGCGCGCCGCCTGAAGGACCTGCACGAGATCGAGGACTGCTGGTTCATCGCGGGCGACGACTCGTACATGCTCAAGGTCAGGGCCAGTGACGTGGACGGCCTGGAGAAGACGATCCGCAGGCTGAGCGGCACGAAGGGCGTCTCCAGGACGCGTACGACGATCGTGCTCTCCACGAAGTGGGAGAACCGGGTCGGGGAGCTGCCCGAAGAGGTCTAGGCGTACCGTGGGCGAGGCCTGATTTACGTAGACATCGGAGAGGCGGCCAGAGGTATGGACGCGGGACTCAAGCGCGAGCTCGAGGAGAAGGTCCGGGCGGGTGAGCGGCTGTCCCGCGAGGACGGCATCGCGCTTTACGAGTCGGACGATCTGGCCTGGCTCGGCGGTCTCGCCCACGAGGTGCGCACGCGCAAGAACGGCGACGTCGTGCACTTCAACGTCAACCGTCACCTCAACATGACGAACGTGTGCACCGCTTCCTGCGCCTACTGCTCGTTCCAGCGCAAGCCGGGCGAGAAGGACGCGTACACGATGCGCATCGAGGAGGCCGTCCGCCTCGCCAAGGCGATGGAGGGCGAGAACCTCACCGAGCTGCACATCGTCAACGGCCTGCACCCGAACCTGCCGTGGCGGTACTACCCGCGTTCGCTGAGCGAGCTCAAGAAGGCGCTCCCGAGCGTCTCCCTGAAGGCCTTCACGGCCACGGAGATCCACCACTTCGAGACGATCTCCGGCATGTCGGCCTCCGACATCCTGGACGAGCTGATCGAGGCGGGCCTTGAGTCGCTCACCGGCGGCGGCGCGGAGATCTTCGACTGGGAGGTCCGCCAGCACATCGTCGACCACCGCACCCACTGGGAGGACTGGTCGCGCATCCACCGCCTCGCGCACGAGAAGGGTCTGAAGACCCCGTGCACGATGCTGTACGGCCACATCGAGGAGCCCCGCCACCGCGTCGACCACGTGCTGCGGCTGCGTGAACTCCAGGACGAGACGAACGGCTTCCAGGTCTTCATCCCGCTGCGCTATCAGCACGACTTCGTGGACATGAAGGACGGCAAGGTCCGCAACCGCCTCCAGGCGCGGACCACCATGGCGTCCGGCGCCGAGGCCCTGAAGACCTTCGCGGTCTCGCGGCTGCTCTTCGACAACGTCCCGCACGTCAAGGTCTTCTGGGTCATGCACGGGCTGCACACCACGCAACTCGCCCTGCAGCACGGCGCGGACGACATGGACGGCTCGGTCGTCGAGTACAAGATCACGCATGACGCGGACGACTTCGGCACCCCGAACAAGCTGACGCGCGAGGACCTCCTCGACCTCATCCGCGAGGCGGGCTTCCGCCCCGTGGAGCGCAACACGCGCTACGAGGCGATCCGTGAGTACGAGGGGCCCGACCTGTCGCTCCGTGAGACCCCGCAGGCGATGCGGGTCTGACCCCGCCGCAGTGCACCGTGCGCGAGCCCCGGCCTCCAAGGCCGGGGCTCGCTGCGTCGTCCGGGATGCGTCGTCCGGGCTGTGTCCGTCCGGGATGCGGAATGTGGTTGAGGCGAGGTGGTGGTAATGGTTACTCTCGCCCTATGACTCTTACCTTCCGTCTGGACCCGGAGATCGACCCCGCCCTCCGCGACGGCGTGCTCGCGCTCTGGGCCGATGTGTCCAACGCCGGCGGCGCGGTCGGTTTCGTACCGCCCGTGACGGTCGAGGACATACGCCCCGAGTGGCTCAAGCGCCTGGCCCAGCTGAGTCAGGGGGAGACCCGGCTGCTCGTCGGGTACGACGAGGACGGCGCCGTCGCCGCGACCGCGTTCCTCGCCTACAACACGCACCGCCTGATGAAGCACTGGATCTGGCTGTACGTGGTGATGGTGCACCCCAAGCATCAGGGCAAGGGCTACGGGCGGGATCTGATGGCCGCCGCGGCCGACGCCGCCCGGGGGATCGACGGCATCGATGCGATCCGGCTGACCTGCCGGGGCGGCACCGGAGTCGACCGCTTCTACGAGTCCTGCGGATACAAGGAGGTCGGGCGGGTGCCCGGCGCCATCCGGGTCGCCCCCGGCGACGACCGCGACGACATCACGATGCTGCTGCCGCTCGGCTGAGGGCTCACCCCCTTGCCGGGCGCGACCCCTCCCGTGCTTCACTGGAGGGGCTCGTCCTACTCGGGCCCATTTCGGAACGGAAGAGTGGATTGACATGCTCCGCTACACGCTGATGCGCCTCGGGATCTTCGTGGGCTGCTTTTTCGCGGTCTGGGGACTTGTCTTTGCCGGGGTCCTGCCCAAGGGTCTCGGGGACTCCAACCTCCTCTGGGTGCTGCTGCTCGCCCTCGTCGTCTCCGCGCCCATCAGCTTCGTGGTGCTGCGCAAGGAGCGTGACCGGGCCTCGATCCAGGTCGTCGAGCGCGTGGAGCGGACCAAGGCCAACCTCGAGGCGAACCGCACGCAGGAGGACCTCGCCGACGACGCGGCCCGCGCGCAGTCGTGAGGCCTCGTAAGACCGCGTAAGGCCCCCGTAAGGTTCGTCACACAGATCTCGGCCCCGGTACCGGAGCGATCCGCTCCAGTACCGGGGTTTTGTGCGTTTTGGGGGCCGGTCAGCCTCTGATTGGCCGCCTTTACCTCAAACAAGACCTTTGATGTTCCCAAAGTTTGAGTGTTAGCGTGTTCGACATGAAGACAGCAGCCGCGCCCCACGTCCCCATGAGCGTTCCGCTCGTGGCGCGCCTGCATGTCGATCTCTGCCGCTGCATGTCCGCGGCCTGTCGTTGCCGTCGTTGAACAGCGCGAGCGAGAACAGCGCGAGCGACAAGCACCAAGTGACATCTGCATTGCAGCGGCGCCGTTACGGCCGTTCCGTCTGACCCCTCGCGGTCGCCGCTCCCTCACGTCCCCTGCCATTACCCGGAGTGTGTCCGTGTCCGCGAACTCCCCCGTATCGACCGGCGACCAGCCGGACGCGAAGCCCAAGTCCGGCTTCCGGATACCCAAGTTCCTCAAGGTGCCCTTCTGGGCCCAGATCCTCGGCGGTCTGGTCATCGGCGTCCTGCTCGGCTGGCTCGCCCGCAGCCAGGACGTCTCCTGGCTGGTCACCACCCTGGACAAGGTGGGCGGCACCTTCATCGGGCTGCTGAAGCTCGCGGTCGCCCCGCTCGTCTTCTTCGCCATCCTGGTCTCGATCACCAACCTGCGTAAGGTCAACAACGCGGCGCGGCTCGCCTCGCAGACGCTGGTCTGGTTCATGATCACCTCGCTGATCGCGGTCGTCATCGGCCTCGCGATCGGCCTCATCACGAACCCCGGCGCCGGCACCGGACTCACCCCGAAGGACGGCGCCAAGCCGGACGAAGCGGGTTCCTGGATCGACTTCCTGACCGGGATCATCCCGACGGACGTCGTCACGCCGTTCACCGACCTCAACGTCCTGCAGATCGTCTTCATGGCCGCCGTCGCCGGTATCGCCGTACTGAAGATCGGTGACAAGGCGCAGCCCATCCTGGACCTGAGTGAGTCCGTGCTCGCCCTCCTCCAGAAGGCCCTGTGGTGGGTCATCAAGCTCTCCCCGATCGGCACCATCGGCCTCATCGGCTTCGCCATCGCCGACTACGGCTGGGACCTGATCTCCAAGTACGCGACGTTCACCGCCGACATCTACATCGGCTGCGCCCTGGTGATGTTCGGCGTCTACCCGCTGCTGCTCGCGTTCGTCGCCAAGGTCAACCCGCTGCAGTTCTTCAAGGGCGCCTGGCCCGCGATCCAGCTGGCCTTCGTCTCCCGCTCCTCGGTCGGCACCATGCCGGTCACCCAGAAGGTCACCGAGCGCCTCGGCGTCCCGAAGGAGTACACCTCCTTCGCCGTACCCTTCGGCGCCACGACCAAGATGGACGGCTGCGCCGCGATCTACCCGGCGATCGCCGCGATCTTCGTCGCGCAGATCTTCGACGTGAACATGGGCATCAAGGAGTACCTGCTCATCGCCTTCGTGTCGGTCGTCGGCTCCGCCGCCACCGCCGGTCTGACGGGCGCCACGGTCATGCTGACCCTGACCCTGTCGACGCTGGGCCTCCCGATGGAGGGCGTCGGTCTGCTGCTCGCCATCGACCCGGTCCTCGACATGATGCGCACCGCCACCAACGTGGCCGGTCAGGCCGTCGTGCCGGTGATCGTCGCCGCCCGCGAGAAGATCCTCGACCGCGAGGCCTACGAGAACGCGTCGGCATCGCCGCTCGACTCGTTCGACGGGGCCGACGAGCCGCGGGCGGTTCCCGCCGCCGCCTGATCTTCCCCGGCTCGTTCCCTCTGCCGCGCCCCGTTCCCGGATCTTTCCGGGGGCGGGGCGCGGTGGTCGTCGGGGGCTGACCGTAGGCTGGGCCGTCTGTGCACAAGTTGTGTGGAAGGCGGGCGGCCGGGGGTGGGCGAAGTGAAGGCCGGGGTGGCCGGAGGGGACAGCGTTCCCGGAGCGACGGCCGGGAAGCGGCAGAAGCGGATGCCGCGGGCGGTGCGTGAGCAGCAGATGCTGGACGCCGCCGTGCGGATCTTCGGGCAGCGTGGCTACCGTGCCGCGTCCATGGACGAGATCGCGGAGGTCGCCGGGGTCTCGAAGCCGCTCGTCTATCTCTATCTGAACTCCAAGGAAGAGCTGTTCACGGCGTGCATCCGGCGGGAGGCGGCGGCGCTTGTCGCCGCCGTGCGGCGCGGGGTGAGCGGCGGCGGGCCCGCCGACCGGCAGCTGTGGTCCGGGCTGCATGCCTTCTTCACGCACACCGCCGAGCGGCCCGACGCGTGGGTGGTCCTGCACAACCAGGCGCGGACGCAGGGGGAGCCGTTCGCGGCCGAAGTCGCCGTCATGCGCGAGGAGATCCTGGCGTTCGTGACGTCCCTGATCGCGGAGGCGGCGCGGGAGGCGCACAGGAATCCTGCCCTGGCCGAGCGCGAAGTGGCGGGGCTCGCCCAGGCGTTGGTGGGCGCGGCGGAGTCGCTGGCCGGCTGGGCCAACGAAGACGCCTCCGTCTCCGCGAAGGAGGCCGCGGCGACGCTGATGAACTTTGCCTGGGCGGGGCTCGGGGATCTGATGGAGGGGCGCCGGTGGTCAGCCGGGGGGTAGCGCCGTGCCGGTGAGGTGGACGGCCCCGGCGGGGGAGCGTAGTTCGAAGGCGGGGCCTTCGGCGGCGTAGACGACGGTGCCGGGGAGAAGTACGGGGGCCTTGAACTCGGCGCGTACGTGGACCGGGCCCGGGGTGTCGTGCTCCCGCCGCTCGGCGAGGCAGCGGGCGACCGTCCACATGCCGTGGGCGATGGCTCGGGGGAAGCCGAGGGCGCGGGCGGTCAGCGCGTACAGGTGGATGGGGTTGCGGTCGCCCGTGGCGGCGCCGTAGCGGCGGCCGAGGTCTGGGGGGAGCTGCCATTCGGCTCGCGCGGGGAGGGGCGGGGTGTCGGCCGGGGGCCGGACCGTGCTCGGCGTGCTGCTGGTCTTGTGCCGGTTGGTCTTGTGCCGGGCGAGGTAGGTGCTGCTTGACGTCCAGACGACCGCCCCGTCCGAGGCGCGCGCCTCGGTGACGACAGTGGCTTCGGTGCCGCGGCGGTGGGGGCTCAACTTGGCCGCGTGTACGCCGATTTCGAGCTCCTCGGTGGGGCTGAGGGGCCGCTCCTGTGTGATCTCGATGGAGGTGTGGACGAGGCCGAGCACGGGAAGCGGGAAGTCCCGGGCGGTCATGATCCTCATGGCGGGGGGAAAGCCGAGGATGTGCGGATACGTGAGGGGGAGCGCGGCGTTATGGGCGTCGCCGTACCCGCAGAGCTCCGAGTAGCGGGTGAGGTGGCGGGGGTCGGGGCGGGCTGCGGGGAGGGTTCGGGGGGTGGTGTCGAGGGGTGCGTCGGGGCGGGGGCGCTTGAGGGGGGAGAGGAGGGCGCCGCGTAGTAGTTGGGGGGCGAGCATGGGGGTCCTTGTCTGCTGGTTAACGGGCGGGTGGGCGGGTGGGTGGGAAATGCTTGTTCACGCACCCAGCAGGGACTGCCCGCAGACCCGGATCACCTGGCCGTTCACCCCGCCGGAGGCGCCCCCGCACAGCCACGCCGTCGTCTCCGCCACGTCCACCGGAAGACCCCCCTGCGCAAGGGAGTTCATGCGGCGCCCCGCCTCCCGGATGAGGAGAGGAACCGCCGCCGTCATCTTCGTCTCGATGAACCCGGGTGCCACCGCGTTCACCGTCACGCCGTACTCCGCAAAAGCCCGCGGGGCCAAGGCGCGCACCAGGCCGATGATCCCCGCCTTGCTGGCGGCGTAATTCGTCTGCCCCACGTTCCCCGCGATCCCGGCGATCGACGCCGTGGCGACTACGCTCCCGCCCCGCTTCAGCGTCCCTGAAGACAGCAGCGCGTCCGTCGTGCGCAGCACACTCGTGAGGTTGACGTCGAGGACCGGATCCCAGCGGTCCGCCGCCATGTTCGCCAGCTTCCGGTCCCGCGTGATGCCCGCGTTGTGGATCAGTACGTCAAGGCCGCCCCCGGCGGACACCGCCGCCGCGATGCGTTCGCCCGCGTCGTCCTTCGTGATGTCCAGCGGCAGCGCAGTCCCGCCGAGCCGGTCCGCCACCCGCACCAACTCCCCTTGCGCGGACGGCACATCGAGTACGACGACATGCGCCCCGTCCCTGGCGAGGACCTCCGCCACCGCCTCGCCGATACCCCGCGCCGCACCCGTGACCAGCGCCGTACGCCCGGCCAGCGGGCGGTCCCAGTCGCAGGGGGCGGGCTCCGCGTCCCCGATCTCGATCACCTGCCCGCTGACATACGCCGACCGCGGCGAGAGAAGGAAACGGAGGGGCGACTCCGCCGCCGACGCCGAGCGGATACGGATGAGGGTCGCGGTGCGGCCCTTCCCCAGTTCCTTGCCCAGCGACCGTACAAAGCCCTCCAACGCTTGTTGCGCTGCCGCCTGGTGGTGGTCGGAGGGCGAGACCGGCGCTCCGATGACGACGATGCGGCCGTTGTCCGCCACCTGGCGCACGACGGGGTGCAGCGCCGCGTGGACCTGGGCCAGGCCCGGAGTGTCCGAAAGGGCCGTCGCGTCGAGAACGACCGCCGCGGGGCGCCGGGCGTCGGTCGCGGTGACTTCCTTCAGGCCGGTACGGGCCAGGATCTCCGCCAGGGCCGGGGTGTGGATGGAATCCCCTGCCGTCAGGTGCAGCAACTCGCCCTCCAGCGTGGGGTGTTCGGCTGACCAGCGGCGCAGTGGCGCCGGCTGGGGGAGGCCGAGCCTGCGGGTGAGGAAGCGGCCGGGTGCGGTGCCCGTGAAGTTCAGATAGCGGTCGGCCATTGTCCAACTCCCAGCTCGGTCGTAAATTTACTTCAGAGTAAGGTTACTCAAGGGTCAGGAGCTGGTCGAGACATGAATCTGCCCACCACCCGCCGCGTGGCGGTCATCGGCGGCAGCCGCATCCCCTTCGCGCGCTCCGACGGCCCGTACGCGACCGCCTCCAACCAGGAGATGCTGACCGCCGCGCTCGACGGGCTCGTCGAGCGGTTCGGCCTTGAAGAGCCGGGCGCCGTGGGGGAGTTCGTCGCCGGTGCCGTGCTCAAGCACAGCCGCGACTTCAACCTCGCCCGCGAGACCGTCCTCGGCTCGCGGCTCGCGCCGACCACTCCCGCGTACGACATCCAGCAGGCCTGCGGCACCGGGCTGCAGGCCGTCATCGCCGCCGCCAACAAGATCACGCTCGGGCAGACGGAGTCCGCGGTGGCGGGCGGTGCCGACACGGCGAGCGACGCGCCGCTCGGCGTCAACGACTCCCTGCGGAAGATCCTCCTGGCCGCGCGGCGGGCGAAGTCCGCGGGCGCGCGGGTGAAGGTGCTCGCCGGGATCCGCCCCGGGCATCTCGTGCCGGACATCCCCCGCAACGCCGAGCCCCGTACCGGCCTTTCGATGGGAGAGCACGCCGCCGTCACGGCGGAGGCCTGGGGCATCTCACGGGCCGCCCAGGACGAACTGGCCGCCGCGAGTCATCGGCGGCTCGCCGCGGCGTACGAGCGGGGCTTCCTGAAGGGTCTCGTCGTTCCCTTCCGGGGGCTGGAGATCGACCAGAACCTGCGCCCGGCTTCGAGCGTGGAGAAGCTGGGCGCTTTGAAGCCGGTCTTCGGGGGGAAGCGGCCCAACCCGACGATGACCGCCGGGAATTCGACTCCCTTGACGGATGGGGCGGCCGTTGCGCTGCTTGCGAGTGAGGAGTGGGCGGGGGAGCGGGGGCTTGAGCCGCTGGCGTATCTGACCGCCCATGAGACGGCCGCCGTGGACTTCGTCGGTGGTGATGTCGTCGGGGGTGAGGACGGGCTGCTGATGGCGCCCGCCCATGCTGTTCCCCGGATGCTGGAGCGGGTGGGTCTCGGTCTCTCCGACTTCGACTTCGTCGAGATCCACGAGGCGTTCGCCTCGCAGGTGCTTGCGACTCTGGCCGCGTGGGAGAAGCAGGGGCTTGGCGCGGTGGACCGGGAGCGGCTCAACGTCGCCGGGTCGTCGCTGGCCACGGGGCATCCCTTTGCTGCTACCGGGGCGCGGATTGTCGCCACGCTGGCGAAGCTGCTTGCTGAACGGGGGGCTCCTGGGCGGGGGTTGATCTCCATCTGCGCGGCGGGTGGGCAGGGGGTGACGGCCGTTCTCGAGCGGCCCTAGCTGTCCCTGCGGGGCTTCCCCAACCCCGTCCACCTCTCCCCCCCCCGCCCCCCCGGACATAGGAGCCGCCACCCATGTCACCCAGCCCTGACACTCCCCAACCCGCCCTCGTAGAACCCCACATACGCCCCATCGACGGAGTCGTACGCGAATGCGCCACTCCCCCTCTCGCCGCCCCCGTAGCCACCGGCTCCCTCGCCGACATCCCCTTCGACAACGCCCGCGAGGCCCCCACCGAAGCCGTCCTCTCCCGCAAGGGAAGCGACGGACGCTGGCAGGACGTCAGTGCCGGTGACTTCGCCGAGGAGGTACTCGCCGTGGCGAAGGGGCTCATCGCCGAGGGCCTCGCCCCGGGCGACCGCCTCGCCATCATGGCGCGTACGACGTACGAGTGGACGCTCCTCGACTTCGCGGCCTGGGCGGCCGGACTCGTCACCGTCCCCGTGTATCCGACCTCGTCCGCCTATCAGACCCGGTGGATCGTCCAGGACTCCGGAGCCGTCGCCCTCGCCGCCGAGACCGCCGAACTCGCCTCCTCGCTCGGCCCGGAGCGCGACCGGATGCCCGACCTGGAGCACCTCTGGTCCTTCGAGAAGGGCGACATCCGGCGCCTCGCCGAACTCGGAAGGGGGAGCGCGCTCACCGACGACGAAGTCCACGCGCGCAGAGCCGAGTTGAGCCCGAACGACATCGCCACCCTCATCTACACCTCCGGCACCACCGGCCGCCCCAAGGGCTGCGTCCTCACCCACGGCAACTTCTTCGCCGAGGTGGACAACGCCATCGAGCTGCTCCATCCCGTCTTCAAGTCGGTCAGCAAGGAGCCCGCCTCCACGCTGCTCTTCCTGCCGCTCTCCCACGTCTTCGGGCGCATGGTCGCCGTCGGCTGTCTGCGCGCCCGCGTGCGGCTCGGGCACGCGCCGAGCATTCAGACCGAGGATCTGCTGCGGGACCTGGCGAGTTTCCGGCCGACCTTCCTCCTCGCCATTCCCTACGTACTCGAGAAGGTCTTCAATACCGGGCACGCCACCGCCGAGAAGATGGGGCGTGCTTCGTCCTTCGACCGTGCGGCGCGGATCGCCGTGCGGTACGGGGAGGCCGTCGAGGCGGCGCAGCACGGCACAGGCCCCGGGCCGGCGTTCGGGCTGCGGGCGGCCCGTGCGCTGTACGACCCGCTGGTCTACCGGCGGATCCGCGCGGCTCTCGGCGGCAAAGTGCGGTACGCGATCTGCGGCGGCTCACCGCTCGGGCGCCGCCTCGCCGCCTTCTACGCGGGCGCGGGCATCGAGATCTTCGAGGGGTACGGGCTGACCGAGACCACCGCGGCCGCGACCGTGACGCCGCCGCTGAAGCCGCGCCTGGGGACGGTCGGCTGGCCGCTGCCCGGCACGAAGGTGCGGATCGCGGACGACGGGGAGGTGCTGCTCGCCGGCGGGCAGGTCTTCGCGGGGTACTGGGACGGGCGTACGGGGCGTGCGGTGCCTGCCCAGCGGGAGTGGTTCGCCACCGGGGACGTCGGGGAGCTCGACGCCGAGGGGTATCTCTCGATCACCGGGAGGAAGAAGGACCTGCTCATCACGACCGGCGGCAAGAATGTCGCCCCCGCCCCGCTGGAGGACTGGCTGCGCGCCCATCCGCTGGTCGGCCAGTGCATGGTCCTGGGTGACGCCCGGCCGTACATCACCGCCCTGATCACCCTTGAGGCGGACGGCATCGCGCACTGGTGCCGTATGAAGAAGAAGCAGTCGAGCGCGGTGGCCGATCTTGTCGATGACGTCGAGTTGCGGGAGACGCTGCAGCGTGCGGTCGACGAGGCGAACAAGCTCGTGTCGCGTGCCGAATCCATCCGGCAGTTCACCGTTCTGCCCGTGGATTTCACGGAGGAGAGCGGTCATCTCACGCCGTCCCTGAAGCTGCGGCGGGCAGCCGTCGAGCGTGACTTCGCCGAGGAGATCGAAGGACTGTACGGACACGGAAACGGACACGGTCGGTAGTGGTCGTCACTGGCTGTTAGCTGGACGGGCGGGGCCGGACCTGCGCGCTTAGGGTGATCGAGGGGCAGACCCTGGGAGGTTGCCGTGCGCAGAGCTGTTGCGCTCGCCGGCGTCACCGCGCTGGCCGTCATGGGGACAGGTCTCGGACTGCCGGGCATCGGAGCGGCAGCGACCGCTGCTTTCGCTGCCGAGCTGTCCGCGTCGCAGGCCTCCGCCTTGCAGGACTCCCCGTCGCCCGATCAGCGGCCCGATCTCTCCCGGTACTACACGCAGAAGATCAAGTGGGGCGCCTGTGAGGAGGAAGGGGCGGCGGGTCTGGTCACCGAGAGCCCCGCCACTCCGGCTCCCGAGGACGACGACGTGCAGTGCGGCAAGATAACCGTTCCGCTCGACTACGCACAGCCCAAGCGCGGCAAGGTCGACCTCGCCATGGTCCGCGTCAAGTCCAGTGGCGAGAAGCGCGGTTCGCTGCTGCTCAACTTCGGGGGTCCCGGCGGTGCGGGGGTCTCCGGACTGCTCTCGTCGCAGAAGGAGTTCGCGTATCTCGGCAAGGGGTACGACGTCGTCTCCTTCGATCCGCGCGGGGTGGGCCGGAGTTCGCCCGTGACCTGCGGTGACGTCGACGCCGAAGATCCGACGGCGCCGGCCGAGGAGGCCGATGGCGACCCCGGCGCCGTGCTCGACGAGATCAAGAAGATCTCCGACAGGTGCGCCAAGGAGTCCGGGCCCGTTCTCCCGTACGTCGGGACCGTCAACGTCTCGCGCGACATGGACGTCATGCGGCAGGCGCTCGGCGACAAGAAGCTCAACTATCTGGGCTTCTCCTACGGGACGCGGCTCGGCGCCGTCTACGCCACCCAGTTCCCCAAGAAGGTCGGCCGGATGGTCCTCGACGGCGTGGACACCCTGACCGAACCGGTCGCCGAGCAGGCCCTGGTGAGCGCGGAGGGCCGGCAGACCGCACTCGACAACTTCCTCAAGTGGTGCACGGACAACGCGGGTTGTGTCTTCGGCACGGATGCGCGGGCCGCGCGCGAGCACATGGCCGAGCTGATCCGGGGGCTCGACAAGTATCCGCTGCAGTCCACGGACGGCGCGGAGTTCACCGGCCAGGACGTCGTCGACGTACTGGGACAGGCGCTCTACAGCAGGCAGGCGTGGCCCGCCCTTTCGCAGGCGCTCGGCGCGCTGATGGCCGACGGGGACCCCCGGGCGCTGCTGCGGATGAGCGGGTCGATGGCCCATCAGACGCGGGGCCTGAAGCCGGGCCCGAAAGACCTGACGGAGGACGTTCCCGCCGACAACATGGCTGCCGCGCTCATGGCCGTGAACTGCGCGGACGACCCCGACCGGCCGGACGCGGACAGCATCGAGAAGGAAGTCGGCAAGCTCCAGAAGGAGTTCGCGTCGACCTCCGCCATCTTCGGGAAGCAGATGCTGATGCCGGTGCTCTTCTGCTTCGGGCGGCCCGCAGGTACGGACTACATCCGTGACGAGGTACGTGATGTGAAGAGCCCCGACTTCCTGCTCGTCGGCACGCGCGGCGACCCGGCGACCCCGTACCGCTGGACCGAGGAGACGGCCGAGCGGCTCGGCTCGCATGCCATCGTCCTGGACAACAAGGGGGAAGGGCACACCGGTTACGCGGGGTCCAAGTGCGTGCGGGAGAAGGTGGACGGGTTCCTGCTGTACGGGGAGATGCCGAGGAGCGGGAGTTCTTGCGGGGCGGACGAGGAGGACTGAGGCTGGGCGCTGAAAGTCGGTGGGGTTCCGGGGCACCCGCGACTAGCGTGCCCCGCATGCGCCGAGAAGCCGAACAAGATGCCGCAACGCCTGGACCCGTCACCGCCGACGACCTCGACCAGTCCATCCAACTGGCCCTCGCCACCCTCCGCGAGGCTCCCGAGGAGGCCTGGCACAGCAAGGCGGGCACGCTGCGGTGGACCTGCTGGGAGACGGTCGAGCACCTGAGCGACGACTATTTCGCGTACGCCGCCCAACTGGGCCCGCGAGACCCGTCCTTGGACGGCCCTGTCCCCTTCATCTGGGAGCCGCGTCAGACGGAGGGCCCGTGGAACGCTATCCACGCGGACCGCGATTCGGGTCCGGAGGGCCTCCTCCAGGTCCTGGAGGCGACGGGCGCGATGCTCACCGCCATGGTGCGTACGGCGCCGCCGGAACTCCGCTCGTTTCACGGCTTCGGGGTTTCGGACCCGGAGGGCTTCGCCGCGATGGGCATCGTGGAGACGGTGGTCCACACGTACGACTTGGCCGAGGGACTGGGGCTGAAGTGGACCCCGCCGGCGGAGGTGTGCGCCCGGGTCCTCCACCGCCTGTTCCCCGACGTCCCGCAGGATTCGGACCCCTGGCCGACTCTGTTGTGGGCGACGGGGCGGGGGGAGCTGCCGGGACAGGAGCGACGTACGTCGTGGCGGTGGTACGGGAAGCCGCGGGGCTAGGTCTGCAGATGCTGGTCGCCAACTGATCTGTATTGGCAGTGCGTTGGGCAATTGTTGGGCGGTCCGGTGAAGATCCTTCCTGCTACGCATCTCGACCACAGAAGGAATCACCCATGCGCATATCCCGCCGGGCAGCAACCGTTCTGAGCTGCGCTCTTCTCGCCTCGGCCGGTGCCGGTCTGACGTCCACCCCTGCTTCCGCAGCGGCCGGAGTCACCTTCAAGACGGAGAGGTACGGCAACGGGGTGGAGATCACCGCCTACAGCGGAAGCAAGATGATCGCCTACACCGGCTGGCGCAAGGATGACAACGATGGTTACAAGGGCGACACGCTGTGCGTCGGGGACAAGGTGTCCGACGGGCAGAACGTGACCGGCTGGGCCAGCACCGGCAAGCACAAGGTGAAGTCTCAGGGGCACAATGCTCCGTTCCGCAAGTGTGTGACGAAGAACGTGCCGGAGAACCGTACGTACAAGATCAAGATGTGCGTGACCTCGTCGGATTTGCAGTGGTGCTCGGAGGCGGCGCGGGTCACCTCGTAGAGCGCTGACCGGGGTGGGGCGGAGGTTTTGGTCACTCGGTGCTTGATTGGTGCCGGGGCCGCCCGGTTGTCCGGAGGATGGCGGTTCCGGGCTGGGCGTAAAGGGCGCTCCGCTGCGCTGCGCGTCGGCTGCGCCGATTCCGCTGCGCTCCACCCTTGACACCCACCCCTCCACCGCGAGAAGCGTGATGACCGGGCGGCCACGAAGCGGGGCTCACGGGGTTGCGGGGTTGGGTCATCCGGCTTGGGCGCCGGGTGCGGACTAGTTCGTTTCACGTGCCGTCCGTCCGGCTGGAGGGGTGCGCGGCCGCTCGGGGATGGGTCCAGGTTTCGTCAAGCGGGTGCGGACCGGCCCTTGTGGGTGTGGGTGTGGGTGTGGGTGTGGTTCGGGTTCGGGTTCGCGGGGAGCCGTGCCCGTGCGGCGACTGGCAGTCCGGCGGGGTCGGGCTCGATCGGGCGGGGTCGGCGCGGGTGTGGGCTGGGGGTGGGGGACCTACTTTGGGAAAGTTGTGTTCTGGCACAAGGGGGGCGCGCGGGATTCGAAACGCAACTTTGCCAAAGTAGGTCCCCCACCCCCCCTCGCCAGCCAGCCCCGGGGGTCAACTGGCCATCAGCTTCGGTGAGTTACACACCTGACACCCTGCGCCCGCCCCGGAAGATCCGGTCGGCGGACGCTTGACGAAGCCGGGACCCATCCCCGAGCGGACCGCGCGCACCTCTCACCCGGTGCGCTGTAACGAACTAGTCCGCACCCGGCCGCGAAGCCGGATGGCCCGCCGGGTGGTCCCCGTGAGCCCCGCTTCCAGGGCCGCCCGGTCAATTCGCTTCTCGCGGTGGAGGGGTGGGTGTCAAGGGTGGAGCGCAGCGGAATCGGCGAAGCCGACGCGTAGCGCAGCGGAGCGCCCTTGACTCCCGGCCCGGAACCGCCAATCTCGGGACAACCGGGCGGCCCCGGCGCCAATGAACCGCCGGGTCCCCGAAGCTGCGCTACTCGTCGTCCCAGGCCATCGAACTCATCCGCCAGCCGTCGGGCGTACGGACGTACTGGGTGGTCTTGTGGCCGACTCCCTCGAACCACTCGCCGTCGAGGTAACCCGACTTCCGGTACTTGCTGAACCGGTGCGCGATGGACCCGAAGATCTCGGTCCGTTCGGCGACTTCCCACTCGGAGAACTCGGTCAGCTTCCCGCCGTCGCTCAGCATCTCCTCGCGGGGCGCGATGAAGCCCTCGATGTCGTACACCACGGGTGCGCCGTCGCCGACGTTGCTGATGATCATTCCTTGCGGGATGAATACGTCACGGACCGCGCCGAGGTTCGCCTTGCTGCCACCGGTGTTGGTGAACGCACCGAGGAACGTGCGCATCAGTTCGTCGAGTTCAGCCTTGGTGACGTCGGTCATGGGATCCCGTCTGCGTGATGAAGGCGGTCCAGGTGGCGGGGGCGACTGTGAAGGTGGGGCCTTCGGGGTTCTTGGAGTCGCGTACGTGGATGGCGTTGGGGGAGGGGGATACCTCGACGCATGAGCCTCCTTCGCCTCCGCTGTGGCTGGACTTGCGCCAGGTGTAGGCGACTTCGAGGCATTCGCCGCCCGCGCCACCGCTGTAGCTGGACTTGAACCAAGCGAGTGCCTCGGTGTTCATCGCTCCCCCAGAATCTTCTCGATCAGGGCGGACTCCCGTGGATTGAGAGCCAGTGCGCGCATGATCCCATAGCGGTCGACGATGAGCCGGACCTCTTCCGGATCGGTGATCAGGCGGGGGTACCCCTGGACCTCCGTGTACGCCACCTGCTGATGCCCCTTCGGGGTCACCAGGTTGAACGCGCCGTCCATATTGGGGTGTTCCTCGCGATTGGTCGGCAGAACCTGGATTGCTACCGTCCGCTTCCGGCCGAGACGCAGCAGCTGTCGCAGCTGGCCCTCGTGGACAGCCCGTCCACCGATTGGCCGTTGCAGTACGACCTCCTCCAGTACGTAACTGAAGGAGGGGGAAGGCCAACGCTCGAAGATCTGCTGGCGAGCGAGTCGGTCGACGACTCGCTTCTCGATAGTCTCCTCGTCCAGCAGCGGTCGCCGGTGGGAGAACACTGCCCGCGCGTAATCCTCCGTCTGAAGCAGACCCGGCACGCCCTGGTTGGCGTAGAAGTGCAGCTCAATAGCCTCCGACTCCAACCTCGGGCAGAGCTGAGGGTCCGCCCGAGGGACCAGTGATGCTCGGGCGGACCGCAGCCGGCGTCACTGCAGTGCGTGCGACGTCCTTCCCGATGCCTCGTCTATCTCGTCGTGCGCCTTCGTCAGCAACTGCATCGCCAGTTCGTTCAGGGCGCGCGCTCCCGCTATCTCCTCGCCGACCCGTGCCTGTTGCGCGTCGGAGGGGTGGCGGCTCGCGTATCCGTGGGCCCGGACCTCGTTGCCGTCGGGGAGCCGTACGAGCGCGGCCGCGCGCGTTCGGTGGTCGTCCTCCTCGAATTCCAGGTCGATGTGCCATCCGACTGCGGTCTTCATCGTCATCACCTCCGGAAGTGCTGATTCCAGGGTGCGCCCACCTGACCGGGTGGTCCAGCGGGCGGCCCTGACGGTCACCGTCGGTGTGGGACGGTATGCGAGCTGTCAGGGTCCCGGCTAGCAGTTGCCTCGGGGCGGCTTCCCCGCGAAACGGTCCGCCAGCCAGTTCGCGGCGAGGGGGGACTGTGTGATCACGCCGGAGACGTGTTCGCCCAGTGGGACCGTGTGCCACTCGACGTTCGCGCCCTTCGCGCACCAGTCCGTGCGGACCTGCTTGCCGACGCCGTACGGGATCAGCTCGTCGGTGATCACGTGGTACTGGTACACCGGCGCGTCCGGCGCCCGTGTGCCGACCGTCGACTCGCGCAGGCGTTGTTGCCAGTCCGGTTGGTCCAGGGGGTTTCTCGTCGTTACGTCGGTGATCTTCTTGAAGGCGCCGAGCACCGCGCCGTCCGCCACACAGCTGTTGCGCAGTGTGCCGATCAGCTTCTTGCCTGCCGGGTTGAGGTACGACTCCAGGTTCAGTTCGGGGAAGGCCGCGTTCTGGCCGATCGCCGCCATGAAGATCAGGCCCGAGCCGTACGAGCCGTCGTTGAAGTCCGCCACCTTCATCAGGTCGCCGGGGACGCCGCCGGTCGCCGTGCCTTTGACCTTCAGGTCTGGCGCGTACGAGCCGTGCAGTTCGGCCGCCCAGCCAGCGGCCTGGCCGCCCTGGGAGTAGCCCATGATGCCGACCGGGGTGTCTGAGGAGAGGCCCGCCTCTGGGAGGCGGATCGCGGCGCGGGCGGCGTCGAGCATGGCCTGGCCCTCGGCGCGGCCCACCGTGTAGGTGTGGTCGCCGGGGGTGCCGAGGCCCTCGTAGTCCGTCACCGCCACCGCCCAGCCCCGCAGGGTGAGTTGCTGGATGAGGTTGGCTTCCATGGTGGTGCCGCGCGGGAAGCCCGCGCTGGGCGCGCAGTGGTCGCCCATGCCGATCGTGCCGACGGCGTACGTGATGAGGGGACGGGGGCCATCGCGGCCGTCCTGCGGGACGATGACCGTGCCGGAGACCGTGTTCGGCTCGCCCTTCGCCGTTGTCGAGCGGTAATTCACCTTCCACGCCTTGGTGTTGGTGGGCTGGCCGGGGAGGGGGTGGAAGCTGCTGGGTTCGGAGGTGACGATGTCGCCGGGGGACGCGGTGTCCGCCGGGGTGGCGTCGGCCGTGACCGGGGTGATGGCCGACAGGCCGAGCGCGGCCACTACGGCGAGGGCTCTCGCGCCGGTACGTATGTGCATGCGGCTCTCCCAACTGTTCTCAGTGGGTACCAACTTGGTGTGGTGGCATGGGTGTTCAGCCTTTGCGTGTGTCGTGCAGGCGTCGACCGTAGTGACGCGCGAGGCGGTTTCGCGCTGACGGGACCGCTCAGCTTCGTTGACTCTGTGTCTCTCGCGCCGTTCCGGCGCTACGTTCGCAGGGGGAGCCTTCGGGCGTATGGAGGTGTGGGGGATGCTCGACAGCACGATGACAGCACTGGCCGCGGCGGGTGGCCTCGCCGTCGCGGGGGCCGCGGGCACGGACGCGTGGGCCGGGATCCGGCAGGCGGTGGCCCGGTGGTTCGGGCGGGGGAACGAGGAGCGGGAGCGGGCGGAACTGGCGCGGCTCGATCGGACTGCTGTGGCGCTGACCGTTGCCGGCGGCGGTGGGGAGGGAGCCCTGCGGGCCCGCATCGAGGAAGAGGCCTCGTGGCGTACGCGCTTCGAGGTGGTTCTGGAGTCCCTTGACGACGCCCGGCGCCGGGAGGCGGTGGCGCAGCTGCAGGCACTGATCGAGGGGCGTTCGGCAGCCGGCGTCGGAGAGATCTCGGTCTCGGGGACGGGTGCGACGTCTGTGGTGGGGTCGTACGAGAACCATGGCACCACCTTCAACATCGGCGAGGTGCATGGAGGGTTGTGGCCGGGAGGTCCCGGGCAGGGAGGTCCCGGGCAGGGAGGCGCGCCTCACGGAGGCCCTACTCCGCCGGCTCCGTCCCAGGGCTGAACGGACCGGCTGCGGGAAGCCCACCCCCTGGGGAGTGGCCGCACCTCGTCGGCGTGCTGCCCCAGGAAGCGCACTGTTTCCAAGGGCGGGCCGTCGGCGGGCGGCTCGCCCGGGAGATGGCCGACGGGGGGACGGCCGTGCTCGGCCAGGTGCTCGCGGGGACCGGAGGTGTCGGCAAGACGCAGCTGGCGGCGCGGTATGCGCGTGAGCTGCGGGACAGCGGCGAGATCGACCTGCTCCTGTGGGTCACCGCCGTCAACCGCGAGGCCGTCGTCACCGCATACGCCCAGGCGGCAGAGGAGTGGCTGGGCCTTGCCCGCTCCGACTCCGAGCGGGCGGCGGCCCGCTTCCTCGCCTGGCTCGAACCCCGGCCGGCCGGCGGCCCCAGCTGGCTGATCGTGCTCGACGACCTGGCGGACCCCGTCGACCTCCTCGCGGACCCGGCCCAGGGCCGCGGCGGCCTGTGGCCGCCGGCGAGCCCGCGCGGCCGGACGCTGATCACGACGCGGCGGCGGGACGCGGTACTGACGGGGCACGGCCGAAGGAGCATCGATGTGGGGCTGTTCGAGCGGGAGGAGTCGGTCCATTACCTGACACAGGTGCTTGCCCCGGGGCATGAGGGAGCGGGGTGGGAAGGGGCGGGGCGGGAAGGGCCGGGGCGAGAAGGGGCGGGGCGCGAGGGAGCGGGGCCGGAAGGGGCGGGGCGAGAAGGGGCAGGGCATGAGGGAGCGGGGCCGGAAGGGCCGGGGCGCGAGGGAGTGGGGCGAGAAGGGGCGGGGCACGAGGGAGCGGGGCCGGAAGAGGCGGGGCGAGAAGGCGCGGGGCGCGAGGGAGTGGCGGACGGGCCGGTGGCGCGTGCTGCCGCCGGATACGGCACCCCGGAGGGCGGCGCGGCAGGACGAGGCGCTGCGGGGCAGCCTGTCGGCGCCGGGCCCGGTTTCGCCGGGAGTGGCGGCGACGCGTGCGCTGCGGGTGACCGGGCCGCCCCCGAGCACCCGCCCGGCTGCCCCGCCCGTCACGATCCGCCCGGCTGCGTGGCCCAACTCGCCGCCGATCTCGGGGATCTGCCGCTCGCCCTCTCCCAGGCAGCCGCCTACCTGCTCGAAGCCAGGGACGTGACCTGCGACGCGTACCGGCGGCAACTCTCCGCCCGCTCCCGGGAACTGGCGCCGCTCTTTCCCGAGCGCGGCATGCTGCCCGACACCCAGGCCGTCACCGTGACCGCCACCTGGTCGCTGTCCGCCGAGCGTGCCGACGCGATGCGGCCCCGAGGTCTCGCCCGGCCCATGCTCGCCCTCATCGCCCTGCTCGACCCCAACGGCATCCCCGCGGCCGTCCTCGTCAGCCCGCCCGCCCTCGCTCATCTCGCGGCGCGCCGCACCCAAAGTACCCAAAGTGCCCAAAGTGCCCAAGGCGCCGTGACCGCCGAGGACGCCGTCGGCGCGCTGCGCGCCCTGCACCGCATGAGCCTCATCGACTACACGCCCGGCGTTCCGCATCAGGCCGTCCGCGTGCACCAGCTCATCCAGCGCACCTTCCGCGAATCCCTGGACCGGACCACCTTGGAGGAGACCGCCGTCGCGGCCGCCGACGCCCTCGTCGCGGCCTGGCCCGACGTCGAGCGCGACACCGCGTTCGCCCAGGTCCTGCGGGCCAACGCCGATGTCGTACAACGGGTGGCGGAGCCGGCCCTGTGGCGGTCCGGCATCCACCCCGTGCTCTTTCTCGCCGGAAACAGTGTCCAGGAGAGCGGGCAGGTCACGGCCGCCGTCGTCTACTTCCGCACCCTGGGGCGGCTCGCCCACACCCGCCTCGGTCCCGACCACCGTCACACCCTGCGCATCCGGCTCCAACTGGCCGATCTGCGGGGGATGGCGGGCTACCCGGACGAGGCGCTGACCGGACTCCGGGAGGCGCTGGTCGACTGCGAGCGGGTCCTCGGTCCGCACGACCGCGACACCCTGCGCGCCCGGCACGAACTGGCCCACGCACACGGTCTTGTGGGAGACGTGGCGGGCGCGTTGGCCAGCCTGGAACAGGTGCTCGTGGTCCGCCAGTGGGTGCTCGGCGACGACCATCCCGAAACCCTCGACACCCGGGGTTCACTGGCCCTGTGGTGGGGCGACGCGGGCGACACGGCAGGGGCCATCGCCGCGCTCGAACAGCTCATCGCCGACCGCGAGCGCGTCCTCGGCCGGGATCACCCCGATCTCTTCAGGGCCCGCCACAATCTCGCGCTCTACCGGGGTGAGGAGGGAGACAAGTCCGGAGCCGTCGCCGCGTACCGGCAACTGCTCGCCGACCGGGTGCGCGTGCTCGGGCCCGACCACGCGGAGACACTCGGCACCCGCCGCGAACTCGCCCACTGGCAGCGGGACTCCGGCGACGTGACCACCGCCCTTGTCACCTTCGAGCTGCTCGTCCCCGACATGGACCGCGTACTCGGCGCCGACCACCTCGACACCCTCACCACGCGCCGGAGCCTCAGCTATGCCTGGGGCGTGGCCGGGGACACGGCCGGATCGGTCATCGCGTACCGGCAGGTCCTCGCCGATCTGCGGCGCGTACTCGGCCCCGACCACGCCGAGACGCTGGCCACCGCCGCGGTGCTCGCGGGCGGTCTGGTGGACCGGGGCCGGCAGCACCTCGGCGGCGGAAGCCCGCAATTCCGGCACGCCCACCCGCACATGGGTCCGCGCACCGTCTGGTACGCGCAGGCCCTCGCCTGCTTCGAGGAGGCCAGGGGCCTGACGAGCCCCGAGGAATCTCCGGGCGTCTATGGCGGCATCCTGCACGACATCGCGGACACCTACCGACGCGCGGGGGAATTCAAGGAGGCCGTCGAGCACTACCACCAGGCCATCTCGTACCGACAACGAGGCGAAAGTCCAGGCGAGTTGGCCGCCACCATGAACGCCCTCGCGAACTGTCTGGTCGCGATGGGGGACCTGGGCGAGGCCTCGGCCGTCCTTCGCCGGATCACCGGAGAACTGCTGAACTTCCCGGAGCCCGCCGGACGTGCCTCGTTCCTCCGCGATGTGGACCTCACCTATGAGGAGCTGGGGGACGCGCTGAAGGCGCAGGGGCAGCTGGAGCAGTCGCATGTGGCGTACTCGCACCGGTGGGGGACGACGGCAGGCCCGCCGGAATCGCATCGCTCAGATCACTCGGACGAGTCGCAGTCGTAGGGATGCGCCATCCGATAGGCACCCGGCGTCGTCCCCGTCCACCGCCGGAAGGCCCGGTGGAAGGCGGTGTCCTCGGAGAAGCCGAGCCGTGCGGCGAGGTCGGCTATCGGCTCGCGGCCCTCCGCCAGGCCCGCGATGGCCGCGTCGCGTCGTACCGCGTCCTTCAACTGCTGGTAGGAGGTGGCCTCCTGGGCCAGGCGGCGGCGCAGTGTCGCGGGGCTCACCGCAAGGCGGGCGGCGATCTCACCCAGCGAGGGGAGGCGCGGCGAGGAGCGCAGGGCGCGGGCGAGGGTGCGCCGTACCTGCTCGGCGACCGTCGTGCCGTACTCGCGACGGGAGAGGAGGTCGAACGGCGCCCGGTTCAGCATCGCCTCCAGCGCCGCCTCGTCCCGGATCAGCGGGGCGGTCAGCCAGTGCGCGTCGAACCCGGCGCCGGTACGCGGCGCGCCGAAGCGGACGGGGCAGCCGAAGAGGAGCCCGTACTCGTCCTTGTGCGGGGGCGGCGGGTGGCCGAACTCGGCCCAGTGGAGGGGGATGCGGCGGCCGATGAGCCAGCTGCACAGCCGGTGCCAGATGATGAGGAGGCACTCGGCGAGGAAGTAGTCGTGTGCGAGGTCGTTGCGTACGGCGAAGACGGCGTCGCCGCTTTCGGGGCCCTCGCGGTGTTCGAGGGTGAGGTCGGGGCCGCCCGGAAACAGCCCGTAGAAGGTGACGCCTCGCGCTATCGCGGCTCCCAGGTCGCGGCAGCCGAGGGAGGCGTGGCACATCATCGCGAACGTCCCCGGCCGGCTGACGGCCGAGCCGAGGCCGAGGAACTCGTCACCGGTGGCGCGGTACAACTCCCTGAAGAGCCGGGCGAACTGGACCTCGGTGACGCGGGCCCGGTCGTCGCCGAGCAGGAGCGGGGGAATCTGGGCGGTGCGCAGGAGCGGAACGGTGTCCACTCCACGCCGCTCGGCGCCGCGGAGCACGGAGCGCACATGGTGCACGGTGATGGTCCGCCTGGGCATGAGGGTCCCTTCCCCGCCGCGCCGCCGCCCGAACCCGAAGGTGCCGCACGGCGGCCGGTCGAGTGCGGTGGGCGGGGGGACGTGTACGCCCCCGCCCACCGCACGTCCAGGGCGTCAGACGCCGGACAGGCCCGCGAGCAGACCGAAGCCGACGGGCAGCAGGAAGGCGATGCGCCCGTACTCGGGCCGCCCCTTCTCTCCCCGGCGCAGGAATGCCGCGAATCCGGCGGTGACGATGCCGAAGGTCACCGCGTACAGCAGGACGTCGCTCGTCGAAAGGCCGCTCCAGCCGTCCGAAAGCAGCGCGGTCAGCGTCATCGTGCCGCCGAACAGCGCGGCCGCCGCCAGCGCGTCACCACCGGTGAACACCAGGGGTGATGTGCCGCCGTGCCGCTCCTTGCGCGCGACCTGGAAGACCAGGACGGCCACCAGGACGACCTCGGCTGCCACGGCGAGCATGAACGATGCCTTGAAGGCGGTCTCCATGGTCAAGGCCTCCTCACATATCTAGGGCAGCGTGTCACGTGCGGACTCAGCCGCAGGCCGTTGCGACGGTCGACAGGCCGGTGACCTCGCCGAAGATGGCGACGAGGAGCTTGATGCGCTCCTCCTTGTTGCCCGCCTGCACGATGAGCTTGGCGCCCTTGAGCACGCCGCCGAACTTGGTGGCCTTGGTCACCAGGAGCGCGTTGCCCGCGATGAACGCGCCGATCGAGCCCACGCACTTGGTCACCTTCCAGGCGGTGTCCCAGCCGCTGCGCAGCTGCACGCCCTGCGGCTCCAGCTTGGCGAGCGCGGCCTGCTGTGCGGCCTCGTCGCCCGGGTACATCGCCTCGACGAGCTGCTGGGTCGTCGGGTTCTGCGGAAGCGCCCCCAGTCGCTCCTCCAGACCCTCTTCGACGATCTGCGGTGCGCCGGTGTCGTCGGCGACCGCCGTCAGCACACCGGCGGCGGCCTTGTGCTGCTCGGCACGGGCGTTCGCGGCCTCGGTGGCGGAGGCGATGGGTCCGGCCGCGGCGAGCGCGAGGGCGGCGGAGACGGATACCGCGGCGGTGCGCAGCACGGTTCTCGATATGGACATATGTGTTCCCCTTTTTGTTCATCGCGTGGCGATGCACCCGCGCCGGCTGGTTACGCCCTGGTCAGGGGCGTTGGGCTCGGGCTTGGGAGGGATACTGGTGCCGGGGCCGCCGGGGCAACAAGAGTTTTGAGGATCTTCTGAGCCTTGCGGTCAAACCTTTGGCACTTGCGGCGAGTTGCGCCGTGGAGTCGTGGCGGTCCCGCTGAGCTTCCGGCCGTCCTCTTGCTGAGCTTCCCGGCCAACCCCGCTGACGTTTCCCGTCATCCCGCACAAGGCCGCGGTGTCCCTAGCGTCGTACGCATGCAGCCGACCGAGCGCCCCGAGACCCTGGCCGTCCTCGCCGAGTGGGCGGCGGACCGCCACGGCACGCTGCCCGCCCTCCGCTTCAAGGCCGAAGGAGGGGCGGCGGCATGGGATCAAGTCGACTACAAGCAACTCCGGTCCCGGGTAAGGGACTTCGGGCATCAGCTCCTCGCTCTCGACGTCCGCGCGGACGACCGCGTGGCGATCCTCGCGGAGACCCGCCCCGAGTGGACCTACGCCCACTTCGGCACCTTCGCGGCGGGCGCGGTGGTCGTCCCCGTCTACCCGACCGCGGGGGACGAGGAGGTCGTCTGGGTCCTGGGCGACAGCGGCGCCTCGGTGGTGATCTGCGAGGACGCGGCGCAGGCGGCGAAGATCGAGCGGCTGCGGTACCGGCTGCCGGGGGTGCGGCACGTGCTGCTGATGACGGAAGTACCGGCGGGGCAGGGGTCGGGGGCAGGGCTGGGGGTGAGGGCCGAGCGGCCAGGTTCGGTCGCGGGTCCAGGGGCTGAGCCGCCGGATCCCGCCGACCTGTTGGCCCGCGCCCGCGCCCGCACCCCCGCCGACCTGGCCACCATCATCTACACCTCCGGCACGACAGGACCGCCGAAGGGCTGCCTCCTCACCCACGCCAACCTCGGCGCCGTCCAGTCCGCCACCCTCCCCCTGATCGAGGGCGGCCCGGGCGACTCCACATATCTCTATCTCCCGCTCGCGCACCTCCTCGCCCAGCTCATCGAGTTCACGACCCTGATCCAGGGTGGCGAGCTGTGCTTCTTCGGGGGGCGGATCGAGAACGTCGTGGCCGAACTGGCCGAGGCAAGGCCCACCCATCTTCCGTCCGTGCCACGGCTCTTCGAGAAGGTGCACTCCGTGGTTCTCTCCTTCGCGGAGGCCGAGCCCGGGGGCCGCGAGCGCTTCGAGGAGGCGGTGCGCATCGGGGTCCTGGCGGCGGACGCCGCCTTGCCGCCCGAACTCCAGGACGCGTACGAAGCGGCCGACAAGGCCCTCTATGGCCTGGTCCGGCAGGCGCTCGGCGGGCGCGTCCGGTGGGCGCTGACCGGCGGCGCCCCCATCGCCCCGCATGTCATCGACTTCCTGCGGGCCTGCGGTATCGCGGTCTTCGAGGGGTACGGGATGACCGAGTCGGCCGGGGTCATCAGCCTCAACCACCCGGGCGCGGTGCGGTACGGAACCGTCGGCCGCCCCGTCGAGGGCTGCGAGGTCCGCATCGCCGATGACGGGGAGATACTCGCCCGGGGCGAGATGGTCTTCCCGGGCTACCACGCCGACCCGGACGCCACCCACGAGGCACTGGACGGCGAAGGGTGGCTGCACACAGGGGACTTGGGTGCCGTCGACGCCGACGGCTTCCTCTCCGTCACCGGCCGCAAGAAGGACCTGATCATCACCTCCGGCGGCAAGAACATCACGCCCTCGCTGAGTGAACTGGCCGTCCAGCGCTCGCGTTTCGTGTCGCGCGCCGTGATGGTGGGCGACCACCGCCCTTACCCCGTGGCCCTGATCACCCTGGACGCGGAGGAGATCGGCGGCTGGGCGGCCCGCGAGGGCGTGGAGTTCAGCGGCCCGCCGTCCCGCGACCCCCGCGTCCGCGCCCTGGTCCAGGAGGCGGTGGACGCGGCCAACGCGGAGGTCTCGCGCCCGGCCCGCATCCGCGAATTCGCGCTCCTGGACGAGGACTTCACGGTGGAGGACGGACTGCTCACGCCGAGCCTGAAGGTGCGCAGGCGTGCTGTGGCCGAGCGGTACGCGGAGGTGGTGGAAGGGCTGTACGGCTCCGGGAGCGGCGCACCTGACGGGGCTACGCGACCCCCGCGAGACGCAGCAGCGCCGTAGTCGCGGCGGCGCCGATCACGACCACCGCGAACGGCGCCTTGCGCCAGGCGAGTACGCCGCCGACCAGGACACCGAGCGGGCGGGCCCACCCGGCGGGGCCGCCGCCCTCGGTGAGTGCGCCCGTGGCGAGCAGCGCCACGAGCAGGACCGTCGCGCCGACGGTCAGCAACTCCTGTACGCGGGCGGGGAGTTCGATACGGCCGTGGAGTGCGGGTCCGGCCAGGCGGAAGGCGTACGTTCCGGCGGCGAGGACGAGGACGCAGGCGAGCTGGGCGTTCACGAGGCGCTCCTCGGAGTGGTGCGGCGGCTGGTGGAACGGGCGGGGCGGCTCGGCCCGCGCCGGGCGGCGAGCAGGCCGAGCAGGGCGAGCAGCACCGGCACCCCGGCGGGCAGCAGCGGCGTCGCGACCACCGCGATCACGGCACCCGCGGCCGCGGCCCGCCGCGTCATGCTGTCGCCCCGCAGTGCGGGAAGGACCAGGGCGAGGAGGACGGCCGGGAACGCCGCGTCGAGCCCGAAGCGGGCCGTGTCGCCGATCGCGGAACCGGCGAGCGCACCGCCGAGCACGCTGACGTTCCATACGGCGAACAGGCCGACCCCGGATATCCAGAACGCCGCCTTGCGTCGCTTCTGGTCAGGCTGCGCGAGGACGAACGCCGCCGTCTCGTCGGTGATCAGATGCGCGCCCACGAGCCGCGCCGCCCAGGACCGCCCCAGGCTGTCGGCCACGGCCAGACTGAACGCCGCCGTACGGGAGTTGAGCAGCAGGCCGGTCGCCGCCGCGGCCACGGGGCCGCCGCCCGCCGCGAGGATCCCGACCGCGCTGAACTGGGCGGAGCCCGCGTACACGAGCAGCGACATCAGCACGGGCACCCAGACCGGAAGCCCGCCGGCGACGGCGATCGCGCCGAAGGAGGCGCCGACGACGGCGTCGGCGAGCCAGACGAGGGCGATGTCGCGCAGGACGCCGCGGGGGAGGTGGGAGAGCCGGACGAACCCCTCGCTCGTTCGGTCGGGCGGGCTGTCTGTTCGGTGTGGCGAACGCATACGTCGTAGGATGGGTGGGACGGGTGCTGTTCGTCAAGCCGAACGAATGGTCCCCTATAGCGAACGAATGAGAGAGAGCGGTACGGCATGACTGACGGCAAGGGCGACGCCGCCCGATCCCGGCTGCCCCGTGAATGGGTCGCGGCCGCGCTGCGCAGGGAGCGGGCCAAGGCGGGGATCTCCCTCTCCGAGCTGGCCAAGCGGGCCGGGATCGCGAAGTCGACGCTTTCGCAGCTGGAGGCGGCCACCGGCAATCCCGGCATCGAGACGCTGTGGGCGCTCGCGGTGGCGCTAGGGGTGCCGTTCAGCGTGCTGGTGGAGTCACCCGCCCCCGCCGTCACGGTGATCCGGGCGGGGGAGGGCCCGACCATGCACGCCGAAAAGGCCTCGTACGCGGGCACGTTGCTGTCGCCGGGTCCGGCCGGGGTGCGCCGCGACATTTACCATGGGGCTATGGAGCCGGGGGCTGCGCGGGAGTCGGACGCGCATATCCCGGGGTCCGTGGAGCACCTGGTCGTCTCCACGGGCCGGCTGCTGGCTGGGCCTCGCGGGGAGACGGTGGAGCTGGGGCCCGGGGACTACATGTCGTACCGAGGAGACGTCCCTCACCTGTACGAGGCGCTGGAGCGGGGCACGACCTTCGTGCTGGTGATGCAGCACAGCTAGTGATCCCCTGCGGGTACGTCGTGGCTGATCGCGCAGTTCCCCGCGCCCCTTCGGGGCGCTCCTGCAGCCGTAACTCGACCTGCTACCCCTTACGAGGCCTAGGGGCCAGCAACTGCTCCCGCAGGGCAGTCAGTTGATGCGAAGTCTCCACCGCCCGGGCCTCATCCAGCGTGGCCAGCGCCAGCAGCAACGCATCGGCCACGACCAGCGCCGTCAACGCCTCCGTAGTGATGCCGGTCGGCGTATGCGGCGCCGTGAGCACCGCATCCACCCGCGCCCCGTACAGCTCGGCCAGCTCGTCCGTGACCAGGACGACCCGCGCCCCGACCGCCCGCGCCCGCTCTATCAGCACCGTCAGCTCGGCAAGCGCACGCCCCGGCTGGAAGATCACCACCGCGTCGCCCTGCCGCACCGCCAGCAGATGGTCGGCCAGCGCGAAGCCCGTATCGCCGAAGTAGCGCGCCCTGCGGCCGATCCTGCCGAGCGCCAACGCCAGGTGCCGCGCGGCGAGTTCGGACGCCGCGATGCCGTAGCAGTGGATCTCGGGAGCTTCGGCGAGTACGCCGACCGCGTCCCGCAGCGCCTCGCCCGGCGTAAGGCGCCGCGCGTGCTCGATGCGCTCCTGCGCCTCGTCGAAGACCTCGCCCCAGATGCCGTCAAGGTCCCGGCCCACATGCGCGATGCGCTGCTTCAGGCGCACCTCCGGAGCCACCGCCGATGTGAAGTCCGACGCCAGTTCACGCTTGAGTGCGGGCAGGCCCGCGTAGCCGAGGCGCTGCAGGGCGCGCACGACCGTCGCGTTGCTGGTGCCGCTCGCCGAGCCCAGCTCCTGCGCGCTGGCGAAAAGGAGCGACTCCGCGGGGGCGCTGACCAGGTACTGGGCGACGGCCCGCTCGGACGTCGACAGCGTCTCCCACTGGTCCCGCACGGCAGCCCGCAGCCGGGCAAGGCCCGCTCCGCCGGAGGCCCCGGTCTCTTCCGTCCCACCCTCTGAAATTTCCATTACAGCTATTGACTCTCGTGTGATGGACGTTACTCTCCTGGGCAACGCATTCCAAAAGGAGAGCTGCTCGTAACGAACGTTACAGCAGCTCTCTGCCGCGAGGAGAACAATGGCACTGCCCCTCATCGAGATATCCGGCACCCCGATCGAACGCGGCCACCAGTACGGCGAAGCCGTCCGCCCGCAGCTGCACGCCGCGCTCGCCTACTACGAGGAGGCGTTCGGCCAGTCGTCGGGCCTGACCTGGAACCAGGTCGCCACCCGCGCCGCCCGCTGGCTCCAGCCGGTCCGCGACTACGCGCCCCACCTCGTGGAGGAGATGCGCGGCATCGCCGATGGCGCAGGAGTCGACCTCCCCGACATCCTCGCCCTCAACGCCCGCGGCGAGGTCATCTACGACCGTTCGTTCGCGGATATGGAGGCGCAAACACAGGCCGACGAGGAGCCCGCCGAGGGCTGCACCTCCTTCGCCGCGTACGGGGAAGCCAGCGGGGACGGTCACGTCTGGGCCGGGCAGAACTGGGACTGGCGGGCCGGGGTCGCCGACACCGTCGTCATGCTGCGTATCGTCCAGCCCCCGCGCCCGACCCTGATCATGCAGGTCGAGGCGGGCCAGATCGGCCGCCAGGGCGCCAACTCGGCGGGCATCGCGCTCAACGCGAACGGCCTCGGCGGCCGCTTCAGCGACGCCATCGGGCTCCCTCAGACCGTCGTACGCCGCAGTGTCCTTGACCAGCACACCATCACCGACGCCCTCGAAGTGCTCTGCCGCACCCGCGCCCACATCGCGTCCAACGCCCTGCTCACCTGCCGCGAGGGCTTCGCCGTCGACCTGGAGACGACACCCGTCGGGCACGGCTGGATGTATCCGACGGGCGGGCTGCTCGTGCACGGCAACCACTACCAGGCGGGCGTCCCGGCCGCGATCGCCGCCAACTACCGCCCCATGTCGTCCGATTCACTCGTCCGCGTCCCGCGCGCCGAGCTCGGCCTGAAGGCCCTGCGCTCCTCCACAGGACCCGACGAGTCCCGGAAGCTGATCAAGCAGGCCATGTCCGACCACCTCGGTTACCCCGAGTCGCTGTGCACGCACCCCGACCGGCGCAGGCCCGAGGTCAAGCACTGGACCACGCTCGTCTCCTCCTGCGTGGACCTGACCAGCGGCGACTACCACGTCACCGCAGGCACCCCCTGTGACCGCGACTACCAGCACATGCCCTGGAACCTCTACGACGGCCCGTACGGAGACAGCAGATGACGACGACCCGGACCATCAGCAGGCCCCTGGTCGCGGGCCTCACCGCGGCCACCCTCCTCACCGCCGCGGCCTGCAGCGGCGCCGACACCGCCGCCACCGGCGGGAAGCCCGCCGACGCGGCGAAGCTGAAGCTGAGCGCGACCACCACGGCCGCCAAGGGGCAGCTGGACAAGGCCAATTGGCTCCTGGAGGACGAGCCGGACTCGCTCGACCTCGACACCCAGGGATCGAGCGCGGGCCGCGTCGTCCTCACCAACGTCTGCGAGCGGCTGTATCAGTTGCAGCCCGACATGACGACGAAGCCCTTCCTCGCCGAGAAGGCCGCCACCCCCGACGACAGGACCCTCGTCCTGACCGTCCGGGACGGTGTCACCTTCCACGACGGCTCGCAGCTCACCGCCGACGACGTGCTCTGGTCGCTGAAGCGGCACGCGGACCCGGACATGGAACAGGCCGACGAGTTCGGCAACGTCAAGTCCATGAAGAAGACGGGCGATCGCGAGATCACCGTCCGCTTCAAGGCCCCCGACGCGCTCTTCACCAAGGCGCTCGCCGGTGACGCGGGCATCGTCTGGAACAAGGAGCAAGTGGCCGCCGCCGGAAGGGACTTCGGCACGCCGGGGCAGGGCGACGCGTGCAGCGGACCGTACGCCCTGAAGGGCTGGAAGTCCGGCGACTCCATCACCATCGAGCGCTACGGCAAGTACTGGGGCGACGAGCCGCTGACCCGGCAGGTCGTCTTCCGCTGGGCCTCCGACAGCGCGCTTGTCAACGCGCTGAAGACGGGCGCCGCCGACGGAACGTACGCGGAATCCCCGAACACCGCCTCCGCCCTGCGCTCCACCAAGGGCCTCGACCAGCACTACGGCCCCTCCACCGCGTCCCTCGTCCTCATCCCGACCGCGCGAGGCGGCCTGAAGGACCCGCAGATCCGGCAGGCGCTGTCCCTCGCGCTCGACCGGTCGGGCATCGCCAAGTCGGGCTACGGCGGACTCGTGCAGCCGTGGGCCACTCCGGTCGGTTCAGGCGCCTGGGGCTACGAGAAGCCCGAATTCGCCGCCGCACAGAAGGAGTTGGAGGCATCGGCACCCGCCACGCCTTCCGCCGACGACCTGGCCGAGGCCAAGGAACTTGTGAAGAAGGCAGGCGCGCCGAACGACCCCATCGTGATCGGCACGGACAGCAGCCAGGGCCGCACGGTCGTCGCGAACGCGGTGCGCTCCGCGCTCCAGCGCATCGGGCTCAAGGGGCAGATCAAGACCGTCCCGACCGCCCAGTTCGAGGAGTTCTACAGCGATCCGGCCCCGCGCGGGGACATCGACGTCCTGGTCGGCGACTGGTACATCTCCAAGGCCGACCCCATGGGCTTCTACGACAACGGCCTCTCCGACTCCGCCAACAACTGGGTCGGCTTCAAGGACGCCACGTACGACAAGAAGGTGCGCGAGGCGCTCAGCACGCTGGACGACGCCAAGCGGGCCGAGCTCGCCATCGACGTACAGAAGAGGTTCGTGGACGCGGGTGTCTGGATCCCCGTCGCGCAGGTGCCGTCGACGCTCGTCATCAGCGACAAGCTGACGGGACCGCCCGCCTCACAGGCCTACCTCTACTACCCGTGGGCGGCCGGACTCGGCGCCAAGAGCGCCAAGAAGGGCTAGGTGAGGAGCGCCATGCTCGCCTCTCGACTGCTGCGGCGCCTGGCCGGTCTTGTCGCCACGCTCTTCGCCGCGTCGTTCGTCATCTTCGCCGCCGTGTACGCGGCACCCGGTGATCCCGCGGTGTTCCTCGCGGGCGGCCGCGACAAGCTGACACCCGAGCGGCTCGCGCAGGTCCGCTCGCAGTACCACCTGGACGAGCCGCTGGTCGTCCAGTACGGCCGCTGGCTGTGGGACTGCGTCCACTTCGACCTGGGCCGGTCCTTCAAGTACAGCGACCAGGTCGCCGACCTGATCACAGCCCGCTTCCCGACCACGCTCCAACTGGTCGCCTACGCAACGGTATTGTTCGTGGTCCTCGGCGTGGGCGCCGGAATCCTGGCCGCCGTCAAGCGCTCGACGTGGATCGACTCGGCGGTGGTCGGCGGCACGACACTCGCGGCCTCGGTCCCGTCCTTCGTGGCGGCGATCGCGCTCGTCTCGCTCTTCGGCGTGCAACTCGGCTGGTTCCCTGTCACGGGATCGGGCGAGGGCTTCACCGGAACGCTCCACCATCTGACGCTGCCCGCCCTGTCGTTGGCGCTCGGCGCGCTCGCCATCATCAGCCGGGTCACCCGGCAGGCGATGGCGGACGCGGCGGCATCGGACCACGTGGAGGCGGCACGGGCGTCAGGGATGCCGGAGCGGGACATCATCCGCCGCCACGTCCTGCGCAACGCGCTCGGCCCGATCATCACCATGTGCGGTCTCGTCATGGCCGGAATACTCGCGGGGACAGTGGTCGTGGAGACGGCCTTCGGCATCAGCGGCATCGGCTCGCTCCTGGTGGGCGCGATCAACACGCATGACTTCCCGGTGGCGCAGGCGGTTCTGCTGCTCATGGTCACCGGCTACATCGTGGTGACGACGCTGGTGGACGTCGTCCATCCGCTGCTCGACCCGCGCGTCAAGGAGGCGAGGGCCTGATGGCTTCTGCTGTTGTGGGGCTCACGCCCTTGGTCGTACGTCGCAGGCGCCCCGTCGGAGTGATGGTGGCCGCCGGTCTGCTCGCCCTCGTGGTCCTCGCGGCGGTGTTCGCACCGCTCCTCGCCCCCTACGCCCCGGACGCCATCGACCTCTCGGCGTCGCTGGTCGGCACCTCGGGGGACCACCTCCTGGGCACCGACTCCTCGGGCCAGGACCTCCTCTCCCGCGCCCTGTACGGCACTCGCACGAGCCTGATCGCCCCGATCCTGCTCCTCGCCGTGGCCGCCGTACTCGGCGTCACGCTCGGCGTGCTCGCGGCCTGGCGCGGGGGATGGGTGGACGCACTGGTCTCACGGATCACGGACGTGATGTACGCGTTCCCCGGCCTGCTGTTCACGGTCCTGATCATCGCGGTGTTCGGCGCGGGCATGACGACGTCGGTCCTGGCCCTGGGCCTCGCCTTCACTCCGACGATCGCCAAGTACGTACGCTCCCTTGCCCTTTCGGAAGCACGCAAGCCGTACGTCGACGCCTACCGGGTGCAGGGCATGGGCGGGGCGAGGATCTGCGTCGCGCACATCGTCCCGAACCTGGGCCGAGCGATCCTCGGCTACCTGGTCGTCCTCTTCGGCGAGGCGCTGATGTCACTGGCGACCCTCTCCTACCTGGGCTTCGGATCCCAACCCCCGTCCTCCGACTGGGGCTTGATGGTGCAGGAGGGCCAGGCGGCGGTCGTCCAGGGAGCCCTCCTCCCCGCACTCGTCCCCGGCACGGCCATCGCGCTGGTCGTCGTGTCCTTCAACGTGGTCGGGGTCTGGGCCGCCGACCGGCTAGGGAGGCAGTGAAATGACACTGCTCGAAATCGAAGACCTGACCCTGCGGGTCCCGGCCGCCGCACGCCCCCTCCTGGACACCGTGTCTCTGTCCGTCTCGCCCGGTGAAGTCGTCGGCCTGGTCGGCGAGTCGGGCTCGGGCAAGTCGACCACGGCGAAGGCGGCGGTGGGCCTGCTGCCGGCCGACGCGGTGACGTCGGGCTCGGTCCGCGTGAACGGCACGGAAGTCCTCGCCCTCACCGGCGAGGCCCTGCGCACCCACCGCGCGCGGACGGTCGCGATGGTCCACCAGGACCCGCGGGCCGCGCTGAACCCCGTACGCAGGATCGGCGACTTCCTGGTGGAGCGGGGCGCGAGCCGCGAACAGGCGGTCGAACTCCTGGACGCGGTAGGCCTTTCGGACCCTTCCCGCCGCGTACGCCAGCGCCCGCACGAACTCTCCGGCGGCATGCTGCAACGCGTGGTCATCGCGGGCGCGCTGGCGGCGGAACCGAGCCTGCTCCTGGCGGACGAGGCGACGAGCGCGCTTGACGTCACGACTCAGGCGGAAATCCTCGCCCTCCTCCGCGAGCTGCGCGCGACCCGCGACCTGGGCCTCCTCTTCATCACCCACGACCTCCACCTGGCGGCCGCGTACTGCGACCGGGTGTACGTGATGTACGCGGGCCGGGTCGTCGAAGAGCGTTCGGCCGAGGCCCTGTTCAAGTCCCCGGCGCACCCGTACACCCGAGGCCTGCTCTCCTGCTCCCCGACCCTGGGCGAAACGCACCACACCCTCCGCCCCATCCCCGGCCGCCCCCCGTCCCTCTCGGACACGTTCGAGGGCTGCCCCTTCGTCTCCCGCTGCGAGGACGCGGAACCGGGCTGCGAAACATGGACTCCGGAGCGACTGAGGCTCCCGGACGGGGGGACAGCGGCCTGCCCCGTCTCTGTTCAGCGAAAGGTGAACGCCTGATGCCGTCAGACCTGCTGGAAGTCTCCGGCCTCAGCAAGAGCTACCCCCTGCCGGGCGGCGGCCGCCACCAGGCCGCCGAGAACGTGACGTTCACCCTGCCTCCCGGCGGCTCCATAGGAATCGTCGGCGAATCCGGCTCGGGCAAGACGACGGTCGCCCGCATGCTGGTGGGCCTTGCCCGGCAGGACACCGGCACGGTGTCCATCGCGGGCCGCCCCCGCGCATCCCGTACGCCACGAAAGCGAACCGCGCGCCTGGCCAGGGCCAGAGAGATCCAGATGGTCTTCCAGGACCCCTACCTCTCCCTGGACCCCCGCCTCACCTCGACCCAGTGCCTCCGTACGGCACTCACCCTGCACGGCAGGGACGAGTCCCTGGCGTCAGCGCTCCTGGACCAGGTGGGCCTGGGCCCACGCGAGGCCGACGCCCGCCCCCGCGAACTCTCCGGCGGCCAACGCCAACGCCTGGCCATAGCGCGAGCCCTGGCGGTGGACCCGCAGGTCCTGGTCCTGGACGAGGCGGTGGCAGCACTGGACGTATCGATCCAGGCCCAGATCCTCCAACTGCTGGCCGAAATCCGCCGGGACACGGGCGTGGCCCTGGTCTTCGTGAGCCACGACTTGGCGGTGGTCCAGCACATCACGGACGAGGTCCTGGTGATGCGCAGGGGCAAGGTGGTGGAACAGGGCAGGACAACCCAAGTCCTGACAACACCAGAGGACCCGTACACAACCCTGCTGCTCGCCGCGGTCCCCCACGAGGGCTGGACCCCGAGGACGGGATAGCGCCCCAAAGGGGCGCGGGGCTGTGACATTTGCGGCTCCGCCGCGTGGGCGCGAGCAACGCCCCGTAAGGGGCGCGGGGAACTGCGCGAGCAACCACAACGCACCCGCAGAAAGAAAAGCACCCCCACCGCTCAAGGCGCCCACGCCAGCAAAGGCGCCCCCGCCAGAAAAAGGCAGGGGCCCCGCGCCTCACCGTAAAGGTGAGGGCAGGGCCCCTTGGGTACTGCTATCCATGTCCGGATCAAGTCACCGGAACTGTCACACGCCCCACGCGAATGGGGCGCCCCACTACATGGGGGTGACGTTCTCCGCCTGCGGACCCTTCGGGCCCTGCGTGACGTCGAAGCTCACGGCCTGGTTCTCCTCAAGGGAGCGGAAGCCGTTCGCGTTGATCGCGGAGTAGTGGACGAAGACGTCGGGGCCTCCGCCTTCCTGGGCGATGAATCCAAAGCCCTTTTCGGCGTTGAACCACTTCACGGTTCCGGTAGCCATAAGCCCTCCTTGGGCCAAAGGGTTGCCCTGCTCCAGAACCTGCGATTGTTGAAACAACTGCATAAGTCTGAAAACGACGAGAGCCCGCGGGTCACATGCTCCGCAGGCTCTGTACTGCAAGGGAAACCAAACTGCAACTTGCGGCGAGCTTAGCACGCAGGCAGCCGAAAGCAATAGGGGGCAAGATCACGTCACCCGGATGTTTGACGGACCCCCCAGAGGGGTTGACGGACCAGGTCCGAAGGGGTTGACAAGGGCGCATTTCAGCCCCGCTCACTGCACGGTACAGCAAGGGGGCTAGCCTCCCCGATGTGGACAATTCTCCCGTTGACACCCTCGCGGGGGCGGGCGCCGATCAGCTGCCCAGCCCCCGCCGCACGCCCCGGCCGCGCGTCGGTCACATCCAGTTCCTGAACTGCCTGCCCCTCTACTGGGGACTCGCGCGCACCGGAACGCTCCTCGACTTCGAGCTGACGAAGGACACCCCGGAAAAGCTCAGCGAGCAGCTGGTGCGGGGTGAGCTCGACATCGCGCCGGTGACGCTCGTCGAGTTCCTCCGCAACGCCGACGACCTGGTCGCCTTCCCCGATCTCGCGGTCGGCTGCGACGGCCCCGTCATGTCCTGCGTGATCGTCTCGCAGGTGCCCCTCGACCGGCTGGGCGGCGCCCGGGTCGCGCTCGGCTCGACGTCACGCACCTCGGTGCGCCTGGCGCAGCTGCTGCTCGCCGAGCGTTACGGCGTACGTCCCGATTACTACACGTGTCCGCCCGACCTCGGCCTGATGATGCAGGAGGCGGACGCCGCCGTGCTGATCGGGGACGCGGCGCTGCGGGCGAACCTGATCGACGGGCCGCGGCTCGGCCTCGACGTCTACGACCTGGGCCAGATGTGGAAGGACTGGACGGGTCTGCCGTTCGTCTTCGCGGTCTGGGCGGCGCGGCGCGAGTACGCGGAGCGCGAGCCCGCCGTGGTGCGCGAGGTGCACAAGGCGTTCCTGGCCTCGCGTGATCTCTCGCTGGAGGAGGTCGGCAAGGTCTCCGAGCAGGCGGCGCGCTGGGAGGCCTTCGACGCGGGGGTGCTCGAGCAGTACTTCACGACGCTGGACTTCCGGTTCGGCAGCGACCAGTTGAAGGGCGTCGCGGAGTTCGCGCGCCGGGTGGGGGAGACGACGGGCTTCCCCGCGGATGTACGGGTGGAGCTGCTGGAGCCCCAGTAGGACAACTGCGTGGCCGCAGCCGAGCGGACTACGCTGAGCTGCAGACAATGCCCGCGGTCCCAGTGGCCGCGGCCGCGCGGCACCGTCTGGGGGAGGCCTTCGTCATGCACCCGCTCGATCCCGGCGAACCGACCGTCATCGGGCCCTACCGGCTGCTCGGCCGGCTCGGCTCGGGCGGCATGGGCCGGGTCTATCTGGGGCGCAGCACGGGCGGCCGTACGGTCGCGGTGAAGGTCGTCCATCCGCACTTCGCGCTCGACGAGGAGTTCCGCGCCCGCTTCCGGCGCGAGGTGGACGCGGCCCGGCGGGTCGGCGGCGACTGGACGGCGCCGGTCCTCGACGCCGATCCGGAGGCGGCCGTCCCGTGGGTGGCCACGGGGTACGCGGCGGGGCCTTCGCTGGCGGAAGCGGTGCGCGATCTCGCTCCACTTCCCGCCCATTCGGTACGAGTCCTGGTGGCGGGCCTGGCCGAGGCGCTGACGCACGTACACGGACTCGGCCTTGTCCACCGCGATGTGAAGCCGTCGAACGTGCTGCTCACGATGGACGGCCCGCGCTTGATCGACTTCGGTATCGCACGGGCGACGGACGGCACGGCCTCACTCACCTCGACCGGTGTCTCCATCGGTTCGCCCGGCTATATGTCGCCGGAGCAGATCCTCGGCAAGGGGGTCGCCGGGGCTGCGGACGTCTTCTCGCTGGGCGCGGTGCTTGTGTACGCGGCGACAGGGGCGTCACCGTTCCCCGGCGACTCGTCCGCTTCCCTCCTCTACAAGGTCGTACACGAAGAGCCGGAACTGGACGGCCTCGACGGTGAGTTGCGCGACCTCGCGCTGGAGTGCCTGGCCAAGGACGCGGCCGCGCGGCCGGCTCCCGCGGAGATCGCGCGGCGCCTGGCGCCCTCGGGTGCGGACGGTCTGGTGGCGGCGGGGTGGCTGCCGGGACCGCTGGTGGAGCGGGTCAGCCGGAGCGCGGTGCGGATCCTCGACCTGGACACGGACGGGACGGGCATCGCGGAACAGCCTTCGGGGCCCGTGCCGTTCGGCAATTCGATGGTGGGCGGGCCGCCGTCGACGGTGGGCTCGGCGGGAGGGTCTTCCGATGCGCGGGTCACGGGACGTGAAGTGCCGCAGGGCAGCGGCTCGTTCGGCCCGCCGGACGCGTCGTACGCACCCGTCCCCGAGGCGTATGTCCCCACACAGACGTCAGCCCCGTCGGGACCTCCCGGCCGGGTCAGCGTCTCGGTGGCCGCGACCTCGGCGCCCAGCGGCCTCGACGGCAAGGGCCGCAAGGTCAGTTGCACCCTCGTACTCGGCGTCGCGGGCGCGCTCGCCGCGGTGACGGTCGGCTCCGTCTTCGTACTGGGACTGCTCCCCGGGGACGGCGGGGAATCGAGCGACGCGGGCAAGCGGCCCCCGAACGCGACCGCGAGCCAGCAGCCCGGCGACGGCGCGGACCAGGGCGGCGGCAAGGTCCCCGCCTCCTACCGCGGCACCTGGGAAGGCCAGGCAGTCGCGGCCAACGGTGCTGTCCCGATGGGCACGTTCAGGCTCAAGGTCGAGCAGGGCAAGGTCGGCGAACGCTTCGCGGTCATGACCCAGACCGACCAACTGGGCGGCACCTGCGCCGTGGACCTCGTCCTGAAGTCCGTGTCGGCGAAGGAGATCGTCGCTCAAGGCAAGGGGCAGGCGAAGAGTGCGGCCCAGTGCACGAAGAACGCGCACACGGTGCGACTGCGGCCGGTGGGCGACGACTTGCGCTATCTCTCGGAGAACGCCGAGTCCGGGAACCCGGAGGCTCGGATGTCGCGGGTGGAGTGACCCCCGGCGTATCTGGCATAAGGAGACGGCCCGGCTCAAGTCTCGCTGATCCGGGCCGTCCCCTTGAACTGCCGCCAGATGCCTGGCTTGTTACTTGTTCGAGTTGGCGAGCTCCTGGTCCAGGTCCTCGTAGGCCTTGCGGGCCTTGGTGATGAACTCGGACATGCCCTGGAGGCCCTCAAGGGTCTTCTTCGCGCCCTTGGTGAACTCCTTGAAGGACTTCTCGAAGGCCGCGGAGCCCTTCTGGGTGGTGTAGCCGTTCTCCACCAGGAGGTCGATGCGGCTGTCGATCGCGTCGAGTTCGCGGTGGAAGTCGTCCATGTCCTTCAGAAGCTTGCCGGCTTCCTTGTCCATCTCGGCGTATGTGAGATCGGTGTCCTTCTTGGCCATTGGCGCACACTCCCTTTTCCGACTTGCCGCAGGGCCAACCCCCGTGGCTCCCGTGTTCGCTGATGCGGAAGATCCGATCGTCAGCGTGGCACAGAAGCTTACGGGGGACGGGCGGGGGGCGCACAGCCCTCTGGGGAGCGAGGGCTCTGTGGGGTCGTGCACAAGGTGGTTGCGGATGGGAAGTGCGGGGTGGGTAGGGTGCGCTGACACCATGGGCAGTGGTCCGTGCTCCGGCCGGGGCGGGCCTCGGTCTGATGAGGAGGACGTTCGTGCGCCTGAACCTGACCGTCGTCGATCCCATGAGGGGCATGAGCTCTGATGTGGTGCTCGATGTCGACCCCGAGTCCGTTGTCGGGGACATCGCGCGCGAGTTGGGCCGACATGTCGGGTATGTCGATGAAGGGTCGCAGGCGCAGGTCATTCCCATCGGCGACGGACGCGCCGGGATCGGCGGGACCGGGCTGCCGAACGGCGGCCCCCCTGCCGTCTTCGTCGACGGGTACGCGGTCGACCCCCATGCGACGGTGGGCGGGTCCCCCCTGCGCGAGGGGGCCGTCGTCAGTCTGCATGACCCCGCGGGGTGCCTCCCCGGAGAGCCGGCCGGCCTGGTTGAGCTGCGCGTCGCGAGCGGGCCCGCCGCCGGGGCCGTGCACCGGCTCGGGGTCGGGCGCTACGAGATCGGCAAGGGCGCGGCGTCGTACGTACGCATCGACGACCCCGAACTCGCGGACCGAGCCGTCGCGTTGTCGGTGAACGTGAACGGGATATGCCAGGTCGCCATACATGGGGACAAAGAGGGTGTAACTCTCGACGGTGAAGAGCTCGACGGTGACGAATGGCCGGTGGGCGGGCAGCTGGCCGTCGGCAACACGCTGCTCGAACTCCACCGCTACACGCCGCCGGACGCCGCGCTCAAGTGGTCCGAGGACGGCACCGGACTCGACTACAACCGACCGCCGCGGCTGCGACCCTCCGAGCGGCAGACCACGTTCCGGCTGCCCCAGTCGCCGCGGGAGTTCGAGGCCCGGCCGCTGCCGTGGCTCATGGCCTTCATGCCGCTGGTCGGCGCCGTCGTCTCCGCCTGGGTCTTCGGGCGCTGGCAGTTCCTGATCATTGCTGCCCTGAGCCCGATCATGCTCTTCGGCAACTACTTCATGGACAAGAAGCACGGCCGGCAGTCGCATGCGAAGCAGGTGAAGGAGTACAAGGAGCAGAAGGCGCGCATCGAGCAGGACGCGCGAGACGCCCTCGTCACCGAGCGTCTCGACCGGATCAAGGCCATTCCGGACCCCGCGCTCGTGCTCGCTCTGGCCACCGGCCCCCGGAGCCGGCTGTGGGAGCGCAGGCGCGCCGACGCCGACCATCTGCTGCTGCGCCTCGGCACCGGCCGGCTGCCGTCCGAGGTCGTGCTCGATGACCCGGAGCAGGACGAACACCGGCGCCAGGTCACCTGGAAGATCGAGGACGTCCCGGTGGCCCTGCCGCTGCGGGAGCTCGGGGTGGTGGGCATCGCCGGTCCCGACGACACGGCACGGTCCCTGGGACGCTGGGCCGTCGCCCAGACCGCGACGCTGCACAGCCCGATGGACGTGCTGTTCTACGTCCTCACGGAGAACTCGGCGCAGGAGAGCTGGGACTGGGTGCGCTGGCTGCCCCATTCCCGCCCCGGCGGCGACCACGCCAATGTCCTGATCGGCGTCGACTCCGAGACCGTGGGAGCCCGCATCGGTGAGCTGACGCAGATCCTCGACGCCCGCCAGAAGGCCGCGAAGGAAGGCGGCCAGCGGGACGCCACCTCGTTCGGCGACCCCGACATGGTCATCTTGTGGGACGGATCGAGGCGGCTGCGGTCGATGCCCGGTGTGGTGCGGCTCCTCCGCGAAGGTCCCACGGTCTCGATGTTCTCGCTCTGCATCGACGCCGAGGAGCGGTTCCTGCCCGGCGAGTGCCAGGCCGTCGTTGTGGCCGAGCCGCGTCCGGTTGAGGCCGAGGGGACGGAGACGGGCGCCGGGAAGGGTACGAGGACCACCTCCGATCGGCTCAGAGGCAGGCGGCCCGCGAGTGCGGCGCCCGAGGCCCCGCCTGGTGGGTTCCCTTCCTTCAGCGCCTGGGATCACGCCGGGTCCGCTGCGGCCGACGTCGATCACAGCTCGGGCCTGCGGCTGCGCGTCCACCAGACCGGCGCCCCGGTCATCAGTGGCGTACGGCCGGACTTCGTCGCGCCCGCCTGGTGCGCCCGGCTCGCCCGCTCCCTCTCCCCGCTGCGGGACATCAGCGGCGAGACCGAGGACTCGGCACTGCCCGCGTCCAGCCGTCTGCTCGACGTCCTCCAGCTGGAGCCGCCGACCGGCGACGCGATCACGGCGCGCTGGCGCATGGGCGGTCAGTCGACGATGGCGGTCATCGGAGAGTCGTACGACGGCCCGTTCGGCATCGACCTGCGGCGGGACGGACCGCACGGATTGATCGCGGGCACCACCGGATCCGGTAAGTCGGAGCTGCTCCAGACGATCGTGGCCGCGCTCGCGGTGGCCAACACTCCGGAGTCCATGACCTTCGTACTGATCGACTACAAGGGCGGCTCGGCGTTCAAGGACTGTGTGAAGCTGCCGCACACGGTCGGCATGGTCACCGACCTCGACGCGCACCTCGTCGAGCGCGCCCTCGAGTCGCTGGGCGCCGAACTCAAGCGGCGCGAGCACATCCTGGCCGCGGCCGACGCCAAGGACATCGAGGACTACCAGGACCTCGTACGCCGCGACCCGTCGCACGCGCCGGTACCCCGACTCCTCATCGTCATCGACGAGTTCGCGTCCATGGTCCGGGACCTGCCGGACTTCGTCGCAGGACTGGTCAACATCGCTCAGCGAGGCCGGTCCCTCGGCATTCACCTGCTGCTCGCCACGCAGCGGCCCAGCGGTGTCGTCTCGCCCGAGATCCGGGCCAACACCAACCTGCGCATCGCGCTGCGCGTGACCGACGGCGGCGAGTCCAGCGATGTCATCGACTCTCCCGAGGCCGGGCACATCGCGAAGAGCACGCCGGGACGCGCGTATGTCCGTCTCGGACACGCCTCCCTGATCCCCTTCCAGTCGGGCCGTGTCGGTGGCCGCAGGCCCGGGGCCGCCGACCCGCAGGCCCTCGCCCCCTGGTCGAGCCCGCTGCAGTGGCAGGACCTCGGCAGGCCCGCGCTCGTGAAGCCCAAGGGCGAGTCCCGCGAGGACGAGGAGATCACCGACCTCAAGGTCCTTGTCGACGCCGTACGCGACGCCAACGACAGCATGCGCATCCCGGCTCAGCACAGCCCCTGGCTGCCCGCGCTCGGCGACACCCTGCTCCTCGACGAGATCCCGGCCGCGCAGGGCGCGGGGGCGCTTCCCCCGGCCCCGTACGGCATCGCGGATCTGCCCTCCGAGCAGGCGCGCATCCCGGTGGCGGTGGACTTCGCCACCTTCGGCCACCTCCTCATCGGCGGTGCGCCCCGCAGCGGACGCTCCCAGGTACTGCGGACCATTGCGGGCTCGCTGGCCCGCACGCACTCCACGGCCGACGTGCACCTGTACGGCATCGACTGCGGCAACGGCGCGCTCAACGCCCTGTCCCGGCTGCCGCACTGCGGCGCGGTCGTCAGCCGCGCGCAGACGGAGCGGGCCATCCGCCTCATCAACCGGCTGAGCGGCGAACTCACGCGCCGCCAGGACGTGTTCGCGGAGAAGGGTTTCGCGGATATCGCGGAACAGCGGGCCGCCGTACCCGAGGACGATCGACTGCCGCACCTGGTGATCCTTCTCGACCGCTGGGAGGGCTGGCTTCCCGGCCTCGGCGAGTACGACCACGGTGTGCTGACGGACGAGCTCATGGCCATGATGCGGGAGGGCGCGAGCGTCGGCATCCACCTGATCATGACGGGTGACCGGCAGGTCCTCTCGGGCCGCATCTCCTCTCTCACCGAGGACAAGTACGCCCTGAGGCTCTCCGACCGTGCGGACTTCTCGATGCTGGACATCAACGCGCGCAAGCTGCCCGAGGAGATCGCCCCCGGCCGCGCCTTCCAGAACGGAACCGCGACCGAGACCCAGTTCGCGCTGCTGAGCGAAGACGTCACGGGCCAGGGACAGGCGGCGGCCCTCACCGCCATCGGTGAGGCGGCGGCCGAGCGGGATGCCGAAGTCCCGCGCGCCCGCAGGCCGTTCAGGGTCGACGTACTGCCCTCCCGCATCTCCTTCGACGACGCCTGGCGGCTGCGGGACACGTCCGTTCCGACGTCCCCGCTGTGGGCCCTGGTGGGCGTCGGCGGCGACGAACTGACAGGATTCGGCACGGACTTGAGTCAGGGCATGCCCACCTTCGTCATCGGCGGTCCCGCCAAGTCCGGCCGCAGCACGGTCCTGATGAACTTCGCCCGTTCCTACCTGGGCCAGGGCGTACGCCTGGTGATCGCGGCGCCGCGCCAGTCGCCTCTACGTGAACTGGAGGGCCGCGAGGGCGTCTTGAAGGTGTTCACGGAGGATGACATCGAAGAGGACGACCTCAAGGAGGTTCTGGAACCGGCGACGCGAGAGGAGCCGATCGTGGTGCTCGTCGACGACGCGGAGGCGCTGGACGACTGCGACGCGGAGGACGTGCTCAAGCGCATCGTCCAGCGGGGCGGCGAGGAGGGACTCGCCGTCGTCATCGCCGGTGACGAGGAAGAGATCTGCGGCGGCTTCTCCGGCTGGCAGGTCGACGCGAAGAAGGCGCGGCGCGGCATCCTGCTGTCTCCGCAGGACAGTTCCGCGGGTGACCTGATCGGCATTCGCACGACGCGCAGCACGGTCGGTGGGCCGATCTCGCCGGGCAGCGGTCTGCTGCACCTTGGGGACGGGGAGACGCGGACGGTTACTACGCCTATGCCGGTGTAGAGGAGATGAACTGGTGGGGGAGGCGTCAGTTGTCTTCGGGCAGGGGCTGGCGGAGCAGGTACTTGTGCAGGTCGCTGTGGGTGTCCTCCGTGTCGATCCGCAGCCACGAGCCGTCGCGGAAGCGCAGGAGCAGCATCCGAGTCTCGAACTCCCAGTTGAACGGGTCGACCAGGCCGGCCTCCTCGGCGGCGAGCCGGGCGACGACCTCCGTGTGCTTCTCCCGGGACAGGACGGCACGCACAGGTGGTGCAGCGAGGACGATGCCGTCCTGGGTGATGAGCACGAGACGCTGGTCGTCGGTGGAGTGGGTGTACCAGTGCAGTAGGAACTGCCCTGCCGCACCTTGCCAGTTCCCGTCGAAGACGCGGTCGAGCCCCTGCTCGACGATGAAGGCCTCATGCCGCTGGGCTTCGGCCTTCTTCCCCCGCAACCGCTCCTTCTCGCTCCCTGGGTCGAGAGTGCGCAGGACTGCCTCCCTCGCTTCCGTCACGAGCTCCGCCAGCCAAAAGATCAACTTGAACGGAGCGGCGAGCACCTCGAAGACCATCTCCAGGGGGTGCATCCGCCCCGGCCGGAGCCGCGGGGACCCGGCCGCCTGGAACACGTCGGCGGGCGGCGTGGGAATCTTGCCGACCGTGCACCACTCCGCGGCTTCGGCCTGAATGCCCAGCCGGTCGGCGATTACGCGTTGTTCGTCCCTGGATGTCACGTCAGGCACTCCTCATGTGCGTCGCAGAATGGCTTGGTGTTTCGTTAGGCTATCCGGTACAGGGTGCTGTGAAGAGGGCGGACGGCGGTCATTTTCCGCCCCATTGTCTCCAGATGTACGAGCAATATGGTCAGGGAAGCGAACGGGGAGGGGTCCCGTGGCGGATCATCAGAAGGCGGATATCGCCCTTATCAAGCAGGCGTCGCGAGATATGGGAAAGATCCACAACGAGTTCGAGCGCAACGGCAACCCTGCCGACGAATACGGCAGCGCCGTGGGCCATGGCGGCCTGAAAGACGCCTTCTCGGACTTCGGGGACACATGGAAGAAGACCAGGAAGAAGCTCATGAAGGAGCTTGAGAAGCTGGCCGAGTTCACCTCGATCGCCGCCAAGGAGTACGAGAAGATCGACCACAAGCTGGCCGAGGCGATCCGCGGCGCCAAGGCGGAAGGCAAGGGCAAGAAGTGAGCAGGACGGACAGCGACTGGCCACCCCTCTGGCACGACGACCCCACCCCGGGAGATCCCGAGGAGGTGGCGGAGCTGGGGCGCAAGCTGCGCAAGATGGCCAAGATGATCGACGGGCAGTCCCGCGTCATCAAGGCCCTTGGTTCCGTGGAGGGTTGGGACAGCGAGGCGGGGCGGGCCTTCCATGACATGGCGGGCGGCACCGGGGACAAGCTGAAGAAGTCCTTCGAGCGCTACGACGAGGCCGCCAAGGCTCTTGGTGAGCAAGTGCGGGAAGGCGAGTCGAACGAGTTCGCCGGCGAAATGCGCAGAGCGCAGCGCAAGGCGGACAAGGCGCTGGCTGACTATCGCGAAGCCAAGGGTGACTTTGACCTGGCGGAGCGCGAGGTGGAGAAGTACGACAAGAAGTACCCCACCCACAACGTTCCCGCAGGGGAGAAGGAGGATTACGAGCGCTGGAAGGAGAAGAAGGCCGACGCGCTGCTTCGCATCGGCGGCTCCCGGAAACTGGTGAAGGAGGCCAGGGAGATATATGACGACGCGGGCGACAAGGCCGCTCGGCATATCAGGGATGTCGTGCATCATGACGACGTCCGGGACCCCGGGGGCTTCCTCAACTTCCTTGCGGACTGGGCCGATGCGCTATCGAACATTTCTGCCGTACTGTCTGTTCTGGCGGTTATCTGTGCATTTGTTCCTCCATTGCAGTTCCTCGTTCCCATCTTCACGGCACTCGCGGTGATCAGCAGCGCTGGGGCGCTGGCCGGGCACGCGTACGACATGACGGCGCGTGGCGGAAAGGTCAACTGGCTGAAGCTGGGCGCCGACGTGCTGGGAGTGATGCCTGGATTTGGTGCTCTTAGGGGGTTCACGGCGCTTAAAGGGCTTAAAGGCCTCAAGGGCCTGTCGAAGCTCAAGGCCTTCAGGTTCAGCGGGGGAGCCGCTGCCGAAGGCGTCGGGTACAAGTTCATGAACGGCCTTGGCGTCACGATCATCAACGGTACCCGCGCGCGGTTCGGGAAGGGCGCCATCGAAGGCTTGAAGCTCACGGCGGTCATGAAGGGGGCAGGTCTCGCGAGTGCCCTGAATCGGATGGCGCACGGGGAGAACGGCGAGAGGACCGGATACCAGGAGCCAAAGCCGGCCCAATCCACCACGCCCACGCCCACTCCCGCTCCCTCTCCTCAACCTTCCCCCACCTCCACCCCCAACGCTTCGCCGAAACCGTTCAACGCGGCCTTGGCGGCTTAGGTCGTGTTTGGCGGCATGCCGACCGAGAGTAGGTTCCACAGTTGACTACCGACACCATCGAAGACAGTCGGCGTAGCCTCACAGGAGGCGACGGTATAGAAGTTCGTTGGATCATGCCTGAAGGGTTTCTCGAGCTCCCCTTCGAGGCGGATGACCTGGACGAACTAATCGACAAACTCGTGGAGTTGGCCCAGCGAGCGCTGCCGGGGGGCAGCGAGGAAGTGCAGTACGAGTGGGCTGCCATGTGCGGGGCGAACTATGACGAATTCATGGAGGCGGGAGTTCAGTACGCCGGTTTCGTCACGACGGAGGTCGACGGCGTTCGCTGTACGGCCACGGTGAACGTCAGCCTCGTAGACCTGGACGAACGGGCCGGGACCAATCCGGCGGGCTTCATCGCAACCACGATGCGACACCTGGAGATGGGGCAGGTGGACGAGGTGAAGCTGCCCTGTGGTCCGGCAGTGACCTGCATCGGCATCCGGCAGGCCAGCGTGGACGGCAGCCTCACGGAGTCGGGAAAGGACGAGCCCATCTGGACATCGTTCATCCAGGTCCAGATTCCATTGAGCAACCAGACCGTGCTGCTCTTGGAGATGGGAACACCGACCGCCGAAGGGTGGGACACCTTCTCTGCCATGTTCGCCGGCGTCGTGAAGAGTGTCCGGTTCTTCGACGAGCACGGGCTGCCTCTGGTGATGCCAGGGTGAACGAATCGCCAGAGGTCGCAGCTTCGCCGCCCGCTGCGGCCCCCAAGGACTACCGCCTGCTGGTCCCCCGCGAGTGGTTCCGCGTCGACCTGACGCAAGAACGCTGGCGCGGCCAGCTCAAGACCTTCGTGGACCGTCAGATGCAGGGGCGCAGCGCCTCCCCGGACCTCGCACGGAACGTATGGACGACCCTGCGCAACACTGCTGAGGTCGGCCGGGCGCGTGGCGCCATGGAGTTCTTCCTTCTGACGACCTCGCAGAACGGCGGTCTGCCCGCCTCGCTGCTGGTGTCCTTGGTGCCGCTGGGCGAGTCGCCCGCCGACCCGCAGGAGTACGCGACTTGGCTCGAAGCGAGAGAGCCCGAAGGCGATGCCGGGCGACAGGTGTCCGTGGTGGATCTCACTGCGGGTACCGCTGTGCGCGTTCTGGGCATCACGAGTCTGGACATCCATGTCCATATGCCGGGCGGGACAGGCTACTTGACGCTCTCCTTCTCGGCACCACTCACAGGGATGTCCGGCCCCATGGAGCAGCTGTGCGACGCCATGGCCGGCTCGCTGCGGTGGGTGATGTGACGGTGCCCGCCCGCTCCTGAACGGAGCGGGCAGCACAGAGCGCCTCAGAACCTGTTCTTCTCCGGCAGGTCGAGGTCGGCGGCGTCGGCATGGAAATTCGCGGCGAATGGGTACGGCCCGTAGTGGGGGTAGAAGGCCGGCACATCGCCGCCGTTCTCTGCTGCGATGTGCGCGATCTTCCGGTACGCGGCTGCCCTGGCCCGGACTTTCTGGCGGGGGCGGTTGCTCCACTGCCGGATCGCCATGACGGCGAAGAACGCAAGGGTGCACGCGATGACCAGTCCAGCCCCTGCGTAGAAGAGGGACTGTTTTCTGGCGGACTCCCAGTACTGGACGTAGGCGCCCCAGTAGAAGAAGAGCCCGGAGAGGATCAATGCTGTGGGGATTCCGGCTTTCAATCCGGAGTTTTGCAGCTGCACGTCATCGATATGGCGAAGGCGAAGCATCTTCAGGACCGCATCGTCGTCGAGGAAGTCGAACTGCAGCCTCCGGCCCTCGGATTCGGCGGCCTCCAGGGCAGCCGGAACCGCGGCGATGACGTCACCGGGAATCATCTTCCTGATGATTCCCTTATGCGCCCTGTACTCCCACGGTCCGGGTTCACGATCTTGATCGTCCGACATGTGGCTTTCTACTCCTTTTCCAGGGTGATCAGCGGCGCTTTCACCGGGCTTGTGGTTCGCCTGGCTTCGATCTCTCGTCGTGCCCACTCCAGTTGGAGCTACCCCGCAGGCCGTCAGCGGGCGACGGTGGTTGCGTCCGGCGCGGTGGGATCTGTCAACCGACGCTATCGGGGTGACCGCCGGTTTCGCCAGAGCAAACTCTGTCGCGGGGGTACGGCTCGGGGTGCCTGAGGTGGCGTGCATGCCGTAGTGCCGATAGAGAAGCGAGATGTTGGTGGATGAACATCCGGATCCCGGCCTGGCTGACGAGGGGGGGGCGAACCGCACCTCTCGCCCGTACCGGTCGGCAGCCTTCCGCGCCGCCGGGAATGAGGCGATGACGATGACGGAGGAGGGGGCCACCGTCATCGCCGAACTCCCCGCACCAGCTTCCAAGCCAAGCCACGCCAGAACCCGATCGCGGAGTGTCTTCAGCGGTTGATGGACTGGATTTCCTTGACCGTGACGTCCTGCTCGAAGGTGGACAAGCCATCAGGCAGCGTCGGCTGCTGCACAGGGCCGTCAGGGTCGGCGGAGTTGGTCCAGGTCACCTTCCAGGTGATCTGAGCCTGCAGCGGATAGGAGCCATCGCCCGAGGATTTCCGGTAGGCGATGTTGCAGCCGGACTTTGAAGTGTCCACCTGGTAGCCGGATTTGGACTTGGTGAGGTCGTAATCGCAGGTCTTGGGGTCGGCGAAGTCCGTTCCCGCATCCACGCGTAGGGCGACAGGGGTCGCGACCGTGGTGGCGGCGAGGTTGACGCCGAGGTGGTTGAAGCTGGCCGTGACCCAGACCCGCTCTAGGGGGGCGTCGAACTTTACGCGCGTAGCCAGGTTCACGATCTGGTTGTCGGCGGCAGGACGAAGTGTGACCGGAGGCGCGGGGAGCTTCGTCTCGGCGTAGGCGAGGCCTGCGAGCGCCAGGGGGGAGATGGCGTTCTGGGGAGGGTCTCCTTGCTCAACCCATTGCACGCCCTTGATGGTGGTGCACTTCTCCATGTCCCCGAGCTTGATGTTCCCCGACTTGAGCTGGTCTACGGCGTAGGTCCGATACCACCAGGCGCCCTTGTCGCCCTCGTGGAATTCCTTTCCGTCGTTCCAGCCGGGAAGGGTTTTTCCTGTGTTGGGGTCAATAGGGGCGGTCTTTTTTTGCTCTTCCTTGTACTGCTTGGGTGTGAATTTGGGCTGAGTCCAGCACAAGGGCGGCTCCCACGGCCCTTCGCTTGGGGCTATGTAGTCAGACCCTGAGGTGCCCTTGAAATTGGTCTCATACTGCACTTGAGCTCCGATGGAACCGCTGCCGGACGAGCCCTCTCCGTCACCACCAGGCGGTTTTCCCGAGCTACCGGTACCGTCGCCGGCGCTCGCCACTCCCGCGCACCCAAAGGTCAGCAGGGCTGCGATGCCTGATGCGGCCGCAGTGCGAGTCAAACCATTCACTGGCACTCCTTCGCCGAGGTTTCTCCGCGGAAGGATTGAACCAGCCAAGTGTTGTGCTCGGTCTTCCTGAGCGTTGCGGTATTGCGGATGAAGTCCTCTGGGCTTGGCTCTACCTTCAGCGTCTTGCCCGACTTGATGTCTTTGGCGAACGCCTTGGAACGGTCCTCGCAATAGGTGACGATCGCGCGGTCGTCGGTGTTCTGCTCGACCTTTCGGTCGTAATACCGGTAAGTTCCGGTGATGGTGCGGCCTGCAGACTTGGACTTTTTGATCTCCGCGACGTAGAACTCTCGTGCCTCGTCGGCGTAATAGCGCGTCAGATAGGGCGAATTGGGGTCCAAGTCCACGTAGAGCCGTTGCCGAGCCATGAGCCCTTCGGCTTGCTCCTTGAGGATCTGATCCTTCGCCTTGTTGCCCGTCTCATCCGACTCGATCTCGACCTTGATGTCATCAGGGAGGTCGAAGTCGGAGACCTTGGCTGAGGCGGTGGGGGATGCCTTGGGGCTCGGCGGGCTCGAACTCTCCTCCTGCCCTGCTCCCTCAATCTTGTCGTCTGGGCCGGAGTCACTGCTGCAGCCTGTCAGGAGAAGAGCCGCGGCTGCGGCGAGTGCGGTGGTGACGGGCATGGTGCGGCGGTTCACAGTCGGCTCCCGGTGGGGCGAGGGGTGTCTCCAACAGGTCGACGTTATCTGTGGGGTTGCTGGTCCCGCCAGGGCCGATTGCGGGCAAGTCGCCGCATCTCGGTGGATTGTCATCGTGTCGTGACGCGAACGGCACGGCGGCGTATAACCCCGGCAGCCTTGGGGCTGCCGGGGTCATGGTGCGCGGTGCGTGTTTGCCGGTGCTATCGGTCGGCGCAGTGCGGGCAGGCGCAGATCGGGTACGCCGATGTGTGTGGCAGTGGATCGATGCGGCTGCCGGTCCAGGTGTGGATCTTGCCCCGGTCCTCGACCGGTCTACGAAGGGCTTGAGGTCGGTGTGATGGACTTGAACCGCTGAGCCCGCTCCGTCAGCGGGGGCCGGGTGGCGGCGGAGGCGGTGGCGGTGATGCGTGGGGCAGGGGGGTGTGGGACAACTCCCAGGACCAGCGGGCGCGTTCGCGGCGGATGCCGATCGCCGCCGACCAGGTGACCGATGCCGTGAACGCGACGTTCGCGGCTGCCGCAAGGGTGAGCCAGAGCGCGACATCGGGGGCGGTGTTGCTCGCGCCAACCTCGCCCTCGGGGTCCACGTACAGGCGAATGCGTTCGCCGACGCCCGTACCCCGGCAACCGCCCATCGGGCCCTCCGCGACGCGGCCGTCGTCGAACCGCACCCGGCAGGAGGTCCGGTCGCCCTCCTGCGAAGTGTCGACGACGACACCCCCGACCGTCCGGCCCCGGTCGTCGAGGACCTTGTCCTGGACGAGGAACAGGCCGAGGAGGACGAGTGCGGCCGTCGCGAAGATGAAGGACGCCATCGGCCACAGTCGCTGGTTCGTCAGCATGGCGATGAACCAGAGCAGGGCCAGGGCGAGTGCGATGCCGGGGAGCACGAGCCATTGGCTGATGACCGTGGAGATCATGGCGCCCACGGTGAAGGCGACGACCGCGACAGCGGTGTGGAATGGGGCCGGAGGCGTCCCGCGCAGCAGGCGCGCCAGCCAGGCCGGCGGGCGACGGGTGTCGATGCCACGGGGTTTGTCCGCCGGGTCGTAGGCCGCGAAGTCCTCGTAGTCGGCGTTCGTCGGCGGCTTCACCGGGTGACCTCGCCCTCACCCTCGTACCGCCGCACCTTCGACTTCCCGCAGATCAGCGCCACCAGCGCAGCCAGCGAAACCACCTGCTCCGGGTCGAGGCAGTTGCCCACGACCAGGAGACCCGACCCGCCCCCCACCGGGCAGGACAGCGCCGCCGACATGCCCAGCTGCGCCGCGTACCGGCTGCTCACCGGCGCCCCTCCGGGCGGCGGAAGTTCGGGGAACGTGTCCACCTCGCCGGAAGGGGTGATGCCGGGCTGGGAGACCAGGCCGAAGCCCGTGCCCATCTCCGTGGGGAAGGACTCCACGTACACCTGTTTGCCCTCAAGGCGTTCGCCGAAGTGGCGGGACAGCACCTCGCCCGCGTTGATGTCGGGGTCCAGCGGGCTCACGTCGATGACTCCCGCGCAGATCTGCCAGGTCACCGGCCCGTCCTCCTCCGTGGTCGGCAGCGCGATCAAGCCGCAGCTGATCATGCCGTCGTCGAGGAAGAGGCGGCGGGCCGTGCCGAAGGTGTCGGCGATGGAGTCCCGGATCCCCTGGTCGCGGTGTGCGTAGGCCTGTGCCACCAGCTGCTCGATACGTGCCTGTGCCGCCTCGTCGTCCTGCCCGTCGGTGAGCAGGTCGAACCAGTCCGTCGGCGCGAAGAGACTGACCTCGCCCAGAGGGGTGGGCAGTTCACGCAGGGATCCCGCTGTTGTGCCCCCGGTCGCGGTCGCTGTCGCGGTGGCTTCTGGCGTGCTCGTCACTTGTTCGCCGCCTCCTTGAGTGCCCACGGGTTGAGCGCGTCCGGCCAGACATCCTTGCCGGGGCCCTTGGTCTGGTCCCCGGGGATGGCCTTCTTGCCCACGTCGATGCCGATCTGTGCCGCACCGCCCGGTCCGAGGCCCACCGAGTTCACACCCCAGTTGCCCACGAACTGCACGCCCTTGAGGCCGAGTTCGGTGCCTCCCATGACCCGGCCCGGCTGTGTCAGCACAGTCTTGAAGAGTCCGGCCGCAGGCGCACCCATGCCCTTGAGCCCCTTCATCGCGGCGAACGCCCCGCCGCCGAAGGCCAGTCCGGCCGCGTCGACCAGGACCGTCGGCGAGGTCAGCGCCTTGCCGAAGCTGCCGGTCTCGCCCACTGCCTGGAGGTAGTGGGCAAGCAGCCCCACACCCGCGAGGGCCAGGCTCAGCCCCGCGAGGGCCGGGAAGGCGAGTGAGAGGAGGCCGATGACCGAGCTCAGGAAGCCCGCCACGTTCCCGATGAACGCGAAGGCCCAGGAGTACTCCTTGAGGAAGTCCTTGATCCCATCGAGGATCATGTCGTCGAGCTTGTCGATCGCCTCCGCGAAGTCCCCGATGGCCTTGCCGACCTTGTCCCAGAACCCGGGCTCGTTCGGCGCCATGTCCATCGCGTGCTTGAGCCGCCCAGCGACCGCCTCCCCCTCTTCCGTGTACGCCGACCGCAGGCGCTCGGCCCGCCCCCGGATCTCCTCAAGTTCGGCGTTGGCCGTGTGCGCGGCCTTCTCCTTCTCGCTCCGGTCCGCCTCCTGGCGTTCCTGTTTCGCCTTGTCCTCATGGGACTTGTCCTTCGCGAGGTCCAGCACGCCCGGTTTCGGAGGCAGCCCGTCAAGGGCCTTCTGCGCGGCGCCCGCGCGCTCCTTGGCGCGCCGGGCCTCGTCCTCCAGCTGTTCGGCGTACTCCCGCTTCGCCTTCATGTACGTCGCCCAGTCCTCCAGGGCCTGCGCGGCCTGGCGGAAGGAGTCGCGGGCGTCGTTCACCTTGGGCCGGAAGTTGTCGTGGAACTGCTCGCGGAAGGCCTCCGCCGCCTTGCCCTTCCAGTCACCGCGGCCCGTGCCGTTCAGTACGTGGGCTATGTCGCGCAGGGCGTTGGCGGTGCGCCGCACAATGCCGGCGACGTCGGTGGCGGTCCGCTGGTCGCCGGGGCAGGGGCAGTAGCCGATCGCGGGGAAGCGGGCGTCGGCAGCGGGATCTGGGCGGAGCCACGGCGGCTGGTCACCACTCACGCAGCGGCGCCCCGCGTCGGCTCGGGCTTCTTGCGCAGCTCCGTGTCGATCTGATCGTCGAGATCCTCGAAACTCTTCTTGATCTTGCCGAGGGCCTTCGACGCGGATTTGGAGAACTTCGCCAACTGCTTGATCCCGTACGACCATTCGTCGCCGAAGTCGTCCATGCGGCGGGCGAGTCTGAGCACCCCCATCGACGCGCCGTCGACCTCCTCCATCTCGCGACAGGGCTTCTTCATGACGTCGGAGATGTTCCCGATGTCGCGCTGGGTCTGCTCCAGCATGGCGTAGTCGATGTAGAGGTCGCTCATGGGGCAAGTGGACTATGGGGCGGGCGGGTCGGGCAGAGGATCACGCCCTGTTTGATGTCCGGCTGATGCGGAATTGACGCGGTGTTGACGGTGCTTCTGTGCCGGACCGGCGGCTGGATGCCGTATCCCGGGGTCGGAGGTTCAACAGAAAGTCCCGCCGGCGGCCGCATATCGCGGTGTGCCGGCGGGACTCTGCTGCGACTGGCCATGGCCTCAGCGGTTGATGGACTGGATTTCCTCCACCGTGATGTCCTGCACCGCCTCGATCGTGCCGTTGGGCAGACCGACCGGTGCCGCCTGGCCCGTACCGACCCAGCTGATCTCCCAGGTGAGGGAGGCCTTCAGCGGGAAGGTGTCGCCGCCGGACGAGCGGCGGTAGGTGACGCCGCAGGGCGGGGTCTCCTTGGACTTGCCCTTGGCGTAGGGCTCACCGATCTTGCCGTCGACGATGGGGCATTCGCCGTTGGCGGGGATGGTGGTGGCGTCCTTGGTGCCGGGGTCGAGCGTGAGCGACTTGGGCTTCGCGGTCGTCGTCGCCTGGAGGTTGAAGCCGGGGACGTTGATCTCCGCCGTGGCCTTGACCTCGTCGAAGACGGCCTTGTCGAGCCAGGCCCACGTGGGCAGATTCACCTTGGTGACGGCCTCGGGCGCGAGGGTGACCTTGGTGCCCGGCAGCTCCATGTGCTGGTAGGCGAGGGCGGCCAGCATCTCGGGGGTGATGGCTTCTTCGTGCTGGGGCGGCGGGGGCTCGCCGTTGTCGACCCAGAAGGGCAGGTCTGTGCACCCGGTCCGCTTCAGGTAGTCCGGCTCGTTGGGGTTCTCGACCCCTGCCCAGAACATCCCCTCGCCGTCCTTGTCGACGTTGTAGTCCTTGTAGCCGGGGGTGTCCGTCCAGCCGTAGTCGTCCTCGTAGTGACGTTCCATCTCGTTGATTGCCGCGCCGGCGTGGCCCGTCATGCCGGGTGTGTTCTTGGCGTCCTTGATGTTCTTGGACATCTTCTTCTTGAAGTCCTTGGCGCCGAGGTACGGGGCGTACCAGCAAGGCGGCGGCGTCCAGTTGACGTGTGCCGAGGAGACGTTTCCGCTGCCGCCGTCCTTGGTGACGGCTCCGGAGTACTGGACCTTCGCGGCGGCGTAGATGCCGGTTCCGTCGCCGCCGCCCTTCTCTTCAGTGCTGGCTCCGTTGCCGTTCTTCTCCGGCTCTCCCGCGTAGGCGGGGCCCGTGAGGGTGAGGGCGCCGAGGGCGAGTGTCAGAGCGGCGGTACCAGTACCGAGGGCCGCACGTCGTGGTCTGTTCACTGGCACTTCTCCGCCTTCTCTTCGACGAACACCTTGGATGCCTGCCAAAGACCCTTGCCTGTGGGGAACTTGACCATGATGATCTTGAAGTGGTCGAAGTCCGAGATGCTGGGCTTGGTCTTCTGGACCTTCCCGGTCTTGACCTCTTTGCCGTAGAACTTGCTCGAGTCCGCGCAGAACGCGACCTCCACCGAGTTGCCGTTCGCCGTGGACCGCGTGGTCGCTTCGTAGTGCCGTCGCGTGCCAGTGGCGGTCCAGCCGTCTTCGACTCGGCTGTCGATCTGCACCTTCGCGTAGTGCAGACCCTCACCGGTGGCGTAGGTGGTCACGGCCGCGTTCTTGGCCGTGCGCTTGTCGACGCCGTGGTAGATGGCCCGGACGAAGTTGGCGGCATCGCCCATCGCTGCCGCCTCGTTCTTGTCCTTCGGCTTCTCCCAGTCGAAGACCAGCTTCATGTCCTTGGGCAGCGTCAGGTCCACGCCGTCCGGCTTGTCCTCGGCCGGTGCGCCTGACGGCTCGGCCGACTTCTTCGGCTTCTCTGCGCCCTGCTCGGCGCCGGCGATCTTGTCGTTGTCCTTGGCGCCGTCGTCCCCGCTGCCGCAAGCCGTCAGGAGCAGGGCTGCGGTCGCGGCGAGCGCGGCGGTGACGGGCATGGTGCGGCGGTTCACGGTCGGCTCCCGGTGGGGCGAGGGGTCTCCAAGGGGCCGACGTTAACTGTGGGGTTGTTGGTTCCGCCAGGGTCGATAGCGGGGCAAGGCGCGCCATTTCGGCGAACCGTCATCGTGTCGTGACGCGAAGAAGGCCGCTATGAAGGGCCTCGGCCGCTATGAGGGGCCGGGGCTCTGCGGTGAGGGGCGTTCCGTGGGGACGTCTGGGTCGGCCGAGACGGCCCATTGGCCTCAACTGAGCTTCTTCTCTTGCGACTTGACCACTGCGGGGAAGATCTTGGCGTCGCCGGCACGTGACTGGAGGTACGCGTTGCCGTCCACCGCGAAATAGATGGCGATGGTGTCACCGTGCCGGGTGGCCTGAGTGCGCACGGTATGCGTGTTGCCCTGGTGCTTGCTCGTGGCCCTGAAGGCCAGGGACTCGTCGGCGCCGGGTGTGGGTGCGATCCCGGTGCTCTCGGAGGCGACGGACTCGTACACGTTGGAGGCGGCCTTGTCCCCCTTCGCCGTGAAGCCGCCCGTGCAGGCGCCGACCGCCTTGGTCATGTCAGCCATGGCGTCCTGCGCTTGACCGGGTGCGTACGTGGCGAGCGTGATGTATGTGAAGGTGCCGTCGAACTCCTTCGCCTCCGCGACGCGGACGAAGCTGTCCTGCGAGTCGCCGACGGGGAACTGGCTCATCGCGTACCCGAGCGGGGCGCAGACGGGCTTGCTGAGCTTGATGTTGGCCCTCGACTTGGCGAAGACGTAGTCGTCGGCGGGCTCCACTATGGCGTGGGCGGGCACTTCGTTCTTGGTGAGGGCGAGTTGGGCAGCCGATTCGGTGGGCTTCTCCTCGGCGGGGGGCGCGGAGGAGTCGGTCGCCTTGTCGGAGTTGCCGTCCTTGCTTCCCTTGTCGCCGTCACCGCCCCCGCAGGCCGTCAGAAGCAGGGCTGCGGTCGCGGCGAGCGCGGCGGCGACGGGCATGGTGCGGCGGTTCACAGTCGGCTCCCGGTGGGGCGAGGGGTGTCTCCAACAGCCCGACGTTATCTGTGGGGTTGTTGGTTCCGCCAGGGTCGATTACGGGGCAACTCGCCTTATTTCGATGGGCTGTCATCGTGTCGTGACGCGAAGGGTGAGGTGGGGGGAGACCCCGGCTGCCGCGGAGTTGCCGGGGTCGTGGTGCTCGGCCGGGGTGTCGCGTCGAGGAGTTCCAGTGCGTCGGTGGGTGGCGGGTAGTGCGTGGCGCAGGCCTGGCACGCGTAGACGTTGAAGCCGGGACCCGTGGCCGCGTGCACCTCGTGTACGAGGACGGGGGCGTCGGTGGTGTGTTGGCAGCGGGCGCACATGCGGACCGGTGGGCGCGGGTGTGGGGTCATCCGGCGGCCACCCGTACGCCGTGGATGTTCTGCGGGCCTACGTCGATGCCGAGCGTGGCCAGGTACAGGGCGCGGCGGCGGGCGCGTTGGCGGCGCAGTTCCTCCGGGTCAAGTACTAGGGGCGTACGAGGAGTTGGGTGCTGACGTCGAGGAGTTCGGTGAAGGGGCCTGGCAGGGAGGGGGCGTGCCGTACTGGTGCGGCGTCGGCGCGGTGCCGACCGCGCGGATGCGGGGTGCAGTACGTGAGGGTCCAGCGTAGGAAGCGGGCGATAAGGTCGCGCATGTCGGCGCTCCTTCGAAGCGTTCGGCCATGCCCCGGGGCGGCCTTCATCCGTCGCCGGGGTCTCTTGTTGGCTTACCGTAGAGCGAGATGTAAAGACCTGTCTATACCTAGGCTATGACAGCAGCTTCTATGCCTGGATCGCGCCGCCTACGTACAGTTCGGTCGTGTTCGAATTCAATCCGACCAGGCCCAAGTGGGAGCAGATCGCCGAGGAGATCCGGAGGCGGATCGCCGACGGGACGTACCCCGTGCACGGACTGATCTCCGAAGTGAAGCTGGAGCAGGAGTTCGGCGTATCCCGCGTCACTGTCCGCAAAGCCACCGCCGCCCTCCGCGCCGAAGGCCTCATCGTCACCACGCGCGGGATGGGCTCCTTCGTCGCCGACAAGTGATGTCGCCGCCGAGGGGGCCACGTCCGCGTATACGCGCCGGATGCCGACTGCCTCGCCGACGTCATGATCCGCGTGCCCGCCGAGGTGCGAGACCAGCTTGCCGCTGTCGCCGAAGCGCGCGGCCGATCCAACCCGCACTCGGCAGTGATGACGTGCTGCTCTGGGTTCCGGTCGTCTGCTCCTTGGAAGCGGAGCGGGAGCGGCCGGGAATCGTCGAGTACATCGGCGTCATGGTGGACGTGCTGCATCTGATCGACGACGACTACGCGATGGCTGTGACGCCGGCGGCACTTCAGCGCGACGGCGTGCCATACGGCATCGGCGCTGCCGTGCATGCGGCGCGGCCGAATCACGTGTTGCCTTGAACCGCTGACGCTGAGCGTCGAACCGGTGTGGCGCGTTAAGGCTGCGTGAGTGGTGTTGTCCTGAACTGCCGTTGTGGCAACGGTAGTCGTACGGTTGCGCTCTGGCCCGGTCACCCGCGGAAAGTAGCGGTGACGGGTGTCGGTGAACTGGGGGCGGTATGAGTGATTTATCGGTCGACTATGCGGTGTTGCTCAGGGTGAAGGGCAACCTTGACCACATTGCCCACCTGATGAAGCAGCCCGGCCGCGACACCGGGACCTGATGCTGCCCGGCGCGCTCTGCGGTCTGGACGAACCCGTCCCCACCACGATCCGGTTCGTGGAAGTCTGCGTGCCGCTGAAAACCGGTCCCGGTTCGGCGCTCTTTCTCTTCATGACGGAGGACAGGGAGCACTGGGACGATTACCTCCAGATCCTGAGCGTCATCATGAAGTCGGTCTCGGCGGACGAGGCCTCGGCGGACGAGGTCCCGGTGGACGAGGTCCCGGCGGACGAGGTCCCGGAGGTCCCGAGGGGAGAAGGAGCGTCGCGCCGGCCATGAGCGTTGACACAGGCGGCCTGGCGCGGCCACGGCGTACGCGGTATCGCGCCGTGGCGGCGATCGTCGTCGGCTGCTACGTGACCGCGGTGATCGTGGGAATGTATCTGGTCGCGGGCGCCTTCGGTCTCGGCCTCCAGGTACCCCTGTGGATTCTGCACGGGGTGCTTCTCGTCGTGCTGATCCACCGGCTCGGCGTCTCCGGTGAATCCAGCCTGTACGCAACGCTGTTCATCGTGTTCACCTCTGTGCTCTCCGTGGGGGTCGCAGGCATGGCCCGCGACGACCTCACCCTTGAGCGGCGCGGCGAGCAGATCACCGCCACGGTCACGAAGGAACGCCTCGATCCGGCGCAGGGGCGCAAGGCCCGGCACTCCCACTACACGCTGGAGCGGCGGGACGGCACGAAGGTGTTGGGGCCGGAGCTGGAAACGACCTCCGATGTGTACGACATCGGGCAGGTCCTGACGGTTCTGGAGGATCCCGAGGGCGAACTCGCCCCCCGGACGCTCGGCGAGGCGAGCGCAGCAGGTGAACTGCTCGGCGCCGGATCGTTCGCCCTCGCCGCACTCGGCTCTGTCGGTTGGATGACATGGCGAGGCTCGGCGGCAGCCAGGCGCAGGGCCGCCCGCGAGCCGGCCAACAGGATGCGGAAGGCGTACAAGGTCATCACTCGCAACCACGCCACGCAGGACGAGCAGGAACTGAAACTCCGCGAGGCCTTGCGCACGTACCCCGCTGACCGTCGTGGCTACATCACGGTGTATCCCGAGGACTACCCCGACGTATCGCATCACCGGGCCGCCCGCATCGCTTGGGAGACGGGGCTGCGCGCGGAGGCTTATGGCAACCGGGGCTCGTGGCGCTTCCGGGAGACCGTGGTCGAGGAAGTCCCGCACGACTGAGTGCTGCCCGGGGCGTGCGGCCCGGTGGGTGCGTTTGCCAGCAGCGCCGGGTCGTTCCAGGCGTACGTGACGGACAGCATCAGGACGCCGTCGGGGCCCGTCCAGCTGCGCAGGCAGCGGATGCCCTCGCCGAAGTGGGGCGCGGCCTGGGGCGGCATTGGGCCGAAGATGAAGCCCTGGGTAGGGCAGGGTGCGGAGTTGCCGACCGCCACTGGCCGCGTGCGCCGCAGGGGCCTCGCCTAGGGTGGCCGCATGTTTGTCGCGCGCCAGGCCCTTGATGGCAGCCGTCGATACCGTCTCGCCGTCGGCATGCTGCTGTTTCTCATCATGCTCGTGCTGTCGGTGGGGCTGACGTCCGGGGCGCTCGGCCGCGGTGTCGAGCCGTTGGCACGGTGCGCGCTGGGGGCTGCGGCCGTGTCTGTGTATGCCGTCGGCTGGTGGTGTGCCCGCTATTGGTACGCAGCGTTCTGCGAGGGGCGGCGGGAGGAGCCGGTGGCGGAGCCGCATCCGTGGCCGTGGCTGCTGCCGGTGACGGTGTTGTCCGTGACGTTTCTCGTGAGCGGGGTGCGGCAGTTGGGGCGGGGCGAGAGCGGGGGGTGGTTCTCGCTCGGCTTCGGGGGGTTTCTGGCGATCCTGGCCGCCCTCGGGGTTGCGGCGGCCGTGTCGTTGCGGGTGGGGGCGCGGCAGGATGCGAGGAGGGCGGCGTCCCGCACCGCAGCTGCCGCCGAGCCGTCTCGGCCGCGGCGGAACTGGGGCCCCGTCGGGTGACGGGCCGCTCTCGGTCGGCGTAGGGCCGGCGCAGGGCTGTCTTCCGGCCGGCTTCCGGCTGTCTCTCGGGGCGGCGCCCCGTCACCCCCGCCCCCGCGAAAACTCCCCCCGCCCCACTCGCCCCGCGAGCCCGTCCTCCCCGTCCCGCAGCAGTGAGCCGTACCCCGTCGCCGCCCACACGCTCCGGTCCGCCGGGATCTCGAAGTACGGGACCGAACGCCCATCGGCGTCGGTGTCCGTCAGTACCTCCGGGGCGCGACGCGTGCGCACTGCCGTTCCGCACGCCTCGCATGCCGCGATGTGCAGGTGATCGCGGCGGCCCAGCGGGCGCCACCGGATGCGGCGTTCGGCGCGGCCGTGCAGGGGGTTGAAGAAGCAGAGGGGGAGCGGGGTCGACGTGCCCTCCAGGGCGTCGTCCCGGCCATCTGCCACCAAGGCGTCCCGGCCCTCTGCCACCAGGGCCAGCACCCCCGCCAGGTCCGGCAGACCGCGGGCCGCGTCGAGAACCGTGCCCGCGGCCGCGTAGGCATCAAGTGCCTGCTGGAGAGCGGGAGTTGACGTGTCCGCTGCCTGCGCCGCATCGCCGAGCGCCACGACCTCCGCCTCCGTCTGGCGGCGCAGAGCCGCCTCATCCGCCTCCCGCGCCGCGGCGAACACGGCCTGGGGGAAGGCGAACGGGGAGCCGGTCGTACCCGGGCCGCGCCGCCGACGACGTACGAAGAAGAAGAGGACGCCGGCGGCGAGGGCGAGGGCGAGGGCGAGGGCGAGCGCGGCTGTGATCAGCGGCTGCCATGTGGAGTCGCCCGCACCGGAGTCGCTCTTGTCGGACCCCGCCGCGCCATCATCGGGCCGCGCACTGCTCCCGCCACCAGAATCCGGGCCCAAAGCCTCGTCCGTGGCCTCCTCGTACGCCTTCTCCCCGTCCCCCCGCTCGATCAACTCGACCGCCTTCGCGGTCTGTTCGGCGAGACCGGCGTCCTTCATCTCGTCGAGGAAGCCGACGGTGCGGACCGCGTCGGCGGCCTGCTGTTCCTCGCCAGGCCACTCGAAGCCGTTGAGGTCGCCGGTCCATCGGTCGCCGGCGGTGACGAGGATCAGCTCGCGCTCGTCGAGCCGGTCGTGCACGACCTCCGCGAAGACGTCGGACTCGCCGTCGTACGCGTCGCCCTGGACGATCGGTACGAGGGCCACCTTGATCGGCAGGCCGGTCTTCTCGATCTGCCGTACGAGCTGCTGCTGGCGGGCGGTCGGTACGGAGTCGGCGTACGCGGCATCGACGTACACCGGTGAACGGCGCAACGCGTCGGCGATCTTCTCGCCCGGGCTGGGAGCGGCGGGCGCCTGCGCGGCGGCCGGGGGCGCTGCCACGACGAGAACCGTGAGGGCCATGGCCGCTGCGGCGCGCTTCAGGTCACTGAACACCGGCGTACTCCCGTACCTGGCGGATGAGTTGGGGGATTCCCTGCTGTATCGAGGGCAGCGGGCCCGGTGCCTCCTCGTACGGCACGCGTACGAACCGTGCTGACCCCGGCAGGGTCAGCCGCAGCGTGTGCGCCTGGCGCGGCTGCGCGCCGACCAGGACGCGGCACTGCGCGCACACCGGGATGGTGCGCAGCCGCTGCTCCTCGGGTGCGTACTGGGCGTCACGCCAGCCCGTCGCGGGGCCGTGCAGCGGATTGAGGGCGCAACATGGCTTGTCGGCGCCGGCGAGCACGGCCCGGCCCGTCCGTGCGAGGACGATGGCGGCGGCGAGGTCGGAGGGCGTGGCGTCGTCGTCGACGTGCCCGTCGGGGTCACGGTCGACGAGCAGCGTGGCGGCGTCGAGACAGTCCCAGACGCGGGTGCGGAGACTGGAACGGAGAGCGGCGTCGGGATCGAACTCCCGCCCGAGCGCATCGAGTTCGTCACGCGCGGTGCGACGCAGGAAGTCAAGGGAAGGCGCCGGGGGCGCGTCGAATTCGGGATGGGAGGTCGCAGACGCGCTAGTGGTGTTCGCACGGGGCCGCCTCAGGCTCGGCACGGCGAGGCGGGTGATGCCGAGCAGCGAGGCGACGACGCCGAAGAGGATCCCGGCCGCGAAGGCACCGACCAGCAGCCCCGGCCAGAAGTCCCCGGAGAAGAGCGACGCGAGCTCGCCGTCCTCGACGGGTTCGGGAGCGTCGTCCATGCCGAGCGAGGAGGTCTCAGGCTGCTTGACGCGCGGCGCGTCATCGAGGAGCGTCATCAACTTGCCGAGGCGCTGGCCGAGTTGGTGGTCGCGTGACCGGTCGTCGTCATCGCCGTAGCGAAGGGAATCGGGAATCTCGAAGGCGACGAGATTGGCATCGATGCGTACGTCGTACGTGACGACGTCGATGTACCCGCCGAGGGGATCGGCGACGACGTAGACGCCACGCTCCCCGGCCGCCCCGATCCGCTTGCGCACCGCCTCGACGAAGATCTCGGGCTCGCCCGCGGACTCGTCCTCGGTCAGCTGCGGGACGAGGGCCACGAAGACGGGACCACGGTCGAAGTCCTTGATCTGGCCGCGGAGTTCGCGCAGCTGCCGCGCGTCGAGGACGCGCGGACTCTCGGGGTCGCTGTAGACGGGGCTCCGCTTCAGGCCGTCGGCGACTCGTTCGACGCGGGTCGACAGATCGGCGGCGGTGGGTTGCGGGGAGGCGCTCGACGTCTCCTGGTCGAAGACGAGGGTGGCGCTCAAGGCGATGGCGACGGCGGCGAGTGCGGCGAGGCCGGCTTCGACACGCAGGGGAGTGAAGTGCCGCTTCTGCGCAGCAGTTTGGGGAGGGGCTGGGGCCGCCGTCACCCTCCGCCGCCAACGACGTACATAAGGACTGATGGCAAGAATGATGAGGGGTACGCCGGTCAGCGCGATCCCGGTGGCGAAGGACTGATTGTCGCGGTCGACCGGATCGATGTGCATCTCCGCGGCCTCTTCACCGCTGTCGCCTCCGTACTTCTTACGGGCTGCCTCCGCACGCTGGGCGGCCTTCTCGCGTCCCTGGGCGACGACGTCGACGAACCGCTCGAACGTCCGCAACGGCCCGGCGTCGTGCGGCAGTTCATAGAGGGAGACGGTGTACGCGTCGTCGGCGGGCGCTCGCACTCCGAAGGCCTCGGCGTCCGTGACCCCCATGTAGTCGACGAGCACGTACAGACCGTCCCGCCCGAGCCGGTCGTGCACGGCCCCCAGCAGCCGGTCGCCGCCGATCCCCTGATCGGGGAGCACGAGGACGTAGGTGGGAACACCGGTGCGCTTGGCGAGCTTCGCGAAGTCGGGCGCGGTGGAGCGGGGGATCTCGCGGGGCAGTTGGTCGGATACATAGATGGGGTCGTCGCGGAGCCGGTCGGCGAGGGCGGCGGCCTGGGTGGGGGTGTCGTCGGCGGGGGCGGCGGTGGCCGGGGGTGCGGTGAGGCCGCCGAGCAGCGTCAGGAGGAGACAGATGCCGGCTGTGGCGAGCAGCGCGAGATCGCGTCTGCCACGGCCGCCGCGCGCAGGGTCCGCCCCTGCGGACGTGTCCTCGACCCCGCGGACGGCCTTGGCCACCCCGACCCCTGTCACCCGTCCCGCCCCTTTGCTCATTGGGCGCACTTTACTGTCGCTACGGTCGACGGGACACTCGCCATCAGCGGTTGATGGACTGGATCTCCTCGACGGTGATGCATTCGGGATGATGCCGAGCAATGTGCCCTATTGGCGCGATGGGTCACAGAATGGAGAGGGGCGGAGTAAGACGCCTGTGGGAGACGCCTGTGGGAGAACCTCACCGCCGAGGGTGAGGCTCTCCCGTCCGCGGGATCAGCTCCGCGGGATCAGCTCCGAGTGGTCAGCTCCGAGCGATCAACTCGGCGGATCAGCGGCGGTTCATCGCCCGCTTGATCTTCTTCCCCCCAGCCGACTCATCCAGCGTCTTCCACAGCTTCGACGAGCTCACCGACGTGTAGACACCCGGAGCGCCCTGCGCACCGCAGCCCTCGCCGTACGAGACGACGCCCACCTGGATGGGGGCGCGGCGGCCGGGGACGTGGCGGAAGATGGGGCCGCCGCTGTCGCCCTGGCAGGAGTCCTTCGTCTCAACTCCCGCGCAGAAGTTGACCTTTGAGTCGTACTCCCCGTAACTCGTCTTGCATTCCGCGTGCGAGAGGATCGGGACCTTCACCTCGCGGAGGCGGTCAGGGGTGTTGGGGAGTTCCGTGTCCGTGTTTCCCCAGCCGGCGACCGTCGCCTTCTGGCCCGGGCGGATCAGCGCGTCCGTGCCCTGGGTGGGGAGGGCTATCGGGCTGATTCCCCTTACTGGCTTGCTGAGTTGGATGAAGGCTACGTCGTACGCCTCCTGGCCCTTGAGGTAGCGGGGATGGACGACCACACCGCCCTTCGCGGCGTTGCGGACCTGGCCCTGGCCGGAGGAGGAGAGGACCGTACGGCCGACCGCCACCTGCAGCGTCTTCGGGCTCGCGGGCTTGCCCGCGTCGTCGACGAGGCAGTGCGCCGCCGTCATCACCGTGTCCGCGGTGACGAGGCTGCCGCCGCAGAACTGGCGGTCGAGCGCGCTGCCCTGGCCCTTGTCCATGACGGCCACCATGAAGGGGTAGGCGTCGTTGGAGACCTCGGTGCCGCCGATGATGGCGTGCGCGGCGGGGGTGCTTGTGGCCAGCAGGGCCAGGGCAGCCGTGGCTACGCCGGTCGCCGCCACCGTCTTGCGCGAGCCGCGTCGTGCGCGTGAGGGAAAGGAAAGTCTCATGGGGGTTGAATTTCTCTTTCGTGTGAGCAGGAGTTTCCGGCGCGCGGGACCGTGCCGCTGCTGCCGCCCGTTCAACGAGCGTTCGCCGCGCGGCCCTTGCGCCGGACTGTGAGACGGGGGATAAGTGGCCGAGGTTCATTGGCCGCCCCCGGGAACCGGCCCCGGGAACCGGCCCCGGGAACCGACCCCGGGAACCGGCCCCGCCCCTTCCGGCGTCATCCGTGCGGCTGATGGATCAGCGGTCCAGTTGTCACGGATCGGTCGGTGTTCCTCATCACCGAGCCCCGCGCCGCCCGTTGCGCAAAGGGCGTCTATTCGCGTACGCACATCTTTGCCTCTCCAGAGGTTCCAGGAATGGGTGGGAACCATGGAGCGGGGATTGCGCGTGGATAACGATGAGGGGTGCGGGCTCCGGCAGCCTTGACGCGCCTTGAGGGGCTTATGTGCTGCTGATACGGTGCGATGACTTGACACTGTGCCTGGGGCTGAATAGCCCGCCCGAGGCGGGCGAGAGAGTCGCGAGTGTCCGAAAATGACCGAATCTTCTTGGGCGTGCGGGGAGCAGTTGCGTGAAGATCCAAGAGCGTACGGGGGCGGGCAACAGCCGTTCTGCCGCGCCGGTTCAGCCAGCGGTCGGTGAGCGCCTTCCCGCGCCGCCTCGCGAGCGCAAACCGGCACTCGCCGCCCTGGCCGTTCTGCTCATCCTCATCGGCGCGCTCGGCGCCACCGTTCTCGTGCTGCGCGCAGGGGAACGTATCGAGGTCGTGAAGATCACGAACGAGATCCCGGCGGGCGAGTCCGTGAACGACGGCAACGTCACCTCGGTGATGGTCGCCGACGACTCCGGCATCAACTACGTGAAGTGGTCCCAGGTCGACAGCCTGAAGAAGCTCAAGGCCACCAACACCATCCCCAAGGGCGCCGTCGCCGTCGGAGAGATGTTCTCCAGCAAGAGCGGGCTGCCCGCGGGCAAGTCGGCCGTCGGCGTCTCCCTCAAGGAGGGGCAGTACCCGGCGGACGGCCTGAAGACCGGCGACACCGTGGACGTCTACCAGGTCGGCGACTCGGCATCATCCGGGTCCAACGACAAGGAGACCGGCGGCTCCGCCGGAGCCGGTGGCGGCGCGAGCGACAGCCCCATCGTCGCCGCCGCCCGCGTCAGCTCCATCGCCGACAAGAGCGACGCGACCGTGAGCACCGGCGCCCTCGGCGTCACGCTCCTGGTGGACAGCGCCGATGCCGCCGCCGTCACCAGGGCCGCGTCCGCGGGGCAGGTCTCCCTCGTCCAAGTGTCTCCCAACGGCAACTAGAGGCGAGTAGAAGAGACATGGCGCTCATTGCTCTCGCCGCAGACAAGGGGTCTCCCGGGGTCACCACCGCGGCCGTCGCACTGGCGGCCGTCTGGCCGCGGCGCGTCCTCGTCGCGGAGACCGACCCCGCCGGCGGCGACCTGGTCTACCGCAGTGCCGCCGCGCACGGCGGACCGCTCAACCCCAACACCGGCATGCTCAGCATCGCCGCCACCGCGCGTCGGGGACTTGTCCCCGATCAACTGTGGGACCACACCCAGCCGTTGGCCGGTGGGCTCGAAGTCCTGGTCGGGCTCGGGGTGGCCGAACAGGCCGCCGGGCTCGCGGGGCTCTGGCCCACCCTCGGTCGCGCCTTCTCGCAGCTCGCCGACTCGCCCCACGCTCCCGCCGACGTGATCGCCGACTGCGGTCGCATCAGTGGGGACACCCCGGCCGTCGAACTCTTCCCGCAGGCGGCTCTCGTGCTGCTCGTCTCGCGGACCGAGCCCGAGGCCATCGCCCGCGTGCGCGACCGTGCCGCGGCGCTCGCCGCCAAGCTGCACGGCGGATCCCGTGGGGCCGCGTCGCTGGCGACCCCACTCATCGGCGTACTCCTCATCGCGGATCCCTCGACATCCGCCAAGCTCGTCCACCAGGTCAACGACATGCTGGTGGCCGGGCAGACCGGCGCGCGCGTCGTGGGCACGCTCGCCGACGACCCTGCGGGCGCCGACCAGTTGGCAGGACGCAAGCGCGGCCGCCTCGACAAGTCGATGCTGATCCGCTCCGCCCGCAAGGTGACCGTCGACCTGTACCAGCAGTACGGCGCCGCCTGGGCCAACCCGACCGCCGGGGCGGGCCGATGAGCGTGCCGGTCGATCACCAGCTCGTCAAGCGGTTCCGGCAGGACGCCGGTGACCGCATCGCCGAGCAGCGCCGCCTCGACCAGATCTCCGGTGTCACCCCCATGTCGGGCGAGGACGAGCGGCAGTACGCCCGTGCCGTGATCGCCCAGATCCTGGAGGAGTACGCCCGGATAGAGATCAACGCCGGGCGCACCCCGCTGGATGCCGAGACCGAGGAGAAGTACGCGGCCGCCGTGCACGCCGCGCTCTTCGGCGTCGGCCGCCTCCAGCCGCTCCTGGACGACCCCGAGGTCGAAAACATCGACATCAACGGGTACGACCAGGTCTTCGTCGGATATGCCGACGGGCGTGAGGTCAGGGGCGACCCGGTCGCCGAGACGGACGAGGAGCTCATCGAGCTCATCCAGATCCTCGGCGCCTACTCCGGTCTCTCCTCCCGCCCCTTCGACTCCGCGAACCCGCAGCTCGACCTCCGGCTCCCCGACGGCTCGCGTCTGTCGGCCGTCATGGACGTCACGCGGCGCCCCGCGCTCTCCATCCGACGTGCCCGCATGGGCAAGGTCTTCATGTCGGACCTGGTGGGCAACGGCACGGTGACCCCCGAGGTCGCGCACTTCATGGCGTGCGCGGTGCGGGCTCGCAAGAACATCATGATCGCGGGCGCGACGAACGCCGGTAAGACGACGCTCCTGCGTGCCCTCGCCAACGAGATCCCGCCGCACGAGCGTCTGGTGACCGTCGAGCGAGCCCTGGAACTCGGTCTCGACCAGTACGCCGATCTGCACCCGAACGTCGTCGCCTTCGAGGAGCGCCTGCCCAACTCCGAGGGCCAGGGCTCCATTTCGATGGCGGAGCTCGTGCGCCGTTCCCTCCGTATGAACCCTTCCCGCGTCATCGTCGGTGAGGTCCTCGGCGACGAGATCGTGACGATGCTGAACGCGATGTCGCAGGGCAACGACGGGTCGCTCTCCACGATCCACGCCAACAGCTCGAGTGAGGTCTTCAACCGCATCTCGACGTACGCCCTCCAGGCCTCCGAGCGGCTGCCCATCGAGGCGAGCCAGATGCTCGTGGCCGGAGCCGTCAACTTCGTCGTCTTCATCCAGCGGCGCAACAACTACCAGACCGGCGGCAAGCTCCAGCGCATGGTGACCTCGGTCCGCGAGGTCAACGGCGTAGACGGCCGTGTCCTTTCCAGCGAGGTCTTCGCGGAGGCCGCGAACGGGCAGGTCGTCGCGCATGCGCCGATAGCTTGCATGGACGACCTGGCCGCCTTCGGCTACCGCCCCGCCGGGCAATGGGGGTGAGCACGACATGAACTCGACCGAGCTTGCGGCTTTGAGTGGACTCGGCTCGATGGGCGGCCTCTTCTCGCTGCCCGTCCTGTACGCACTGGGCTGCGGCATCGCGGTCGGCGGAGGCCTCGCGGTCCTCGCGATCGCGCTGCGCGGGCTGCCGGTGAAGCCGGAGCACGAGAAGCAGAAGGCCAGCGAGCGGATGAGCGAACTGATCCGCTTCGCGGGCCAGCGCGGCTCGTTGGCCGTCGGCGTCGGTCTCGTGGTCCTCCTCCTCACCCGCTGGGCGGTGGCGGGCATCGCGTCCGGCATCCTCGTCTTCTTCTGGGACAAGCTGTTCGGCGGTGCGGCGGAGGAGCGCGCCCAGATGAAGCGCGTCGAGGCCCTCGCCGCCTGGACGGAGTCCCTGCGCGACACGATCGCGGGCGCGGTCGGCCTGGAGCAGGCGATCCCCGCTTCCGCGCGGGCGGCGGCGCCGGTGCTCCGGCCCCATCTCGACGCTCTGGTAGACCGGTTGCGGGCGCGTACGCCGTTGCCGGAGGCGCTGCAGGTCCTTGCGGACGAGATCGACGACGCGTCGGCCGACATCATCGTGGCGGCGCTGATCCTGAACGCGAAGCTGCGGGGGCCGGGGCTGAGGCAAGTTCTCGGCGCTCTCGCCAAGTCGGCGCGTGAAGAGGTCGACATGCGGCAGCGGGTCATGGCGCAGCGGGCGTCGACGCGGCGGTCGGTGCAGATTGTCGTGGCGGTTTCGATCGCGTTCGTCCTGGGCCTGTCCATCTTCAACCGCGACTTCGTCTCGCCGTACGGCACGGCGGTCGGTCAGCTCGTACTCGCCTGCGTCTGCGGTCTGTTCGCGCTCGGCTTCTGGTGGCTGCGGAAGCTGTCGACGGTGGAGACGCCGGACCGCTTCCTGGTCCGGGACGAGCCGGGGGTGCAGTTCGTGCGGCCTCGGGGGGCGGGTGCGCCGGGTCCGGGGGAGCCGCAGGCGCCGTTGACCGGACAGGCGGGGCCTTACGGCCAGCCTGGCCAGCCGGCGCAGCCGGGCTTCTCGAATCCTGAGGGGGTACGTCGATGAGCCTGACGATGCCGATCGTGATCGGCGCTGTCATCGGCCTGGGGATCTACGTCCTCGTACGCGCGTTGATGCCGTCCAAGCGGAGTGCGGTTGCCACTGTCGCGCGGATCGATGCGATGCGGGCGAGGGGCGCGGCCTACGAGTCGCACCGTTCCCCGGACAGCAAGCCGGAATCCGGCCGGCTTGGTTCGGCGCGGGCCCGCGTGGGCGAGAGGGTCGCTGAGTTCTATCTGCAGCAGGGCTGGGAACAGCGCTCGCTGCGGGCCGACTTGGCAGTGCTTGATCGGAGCTGGGAGAAGTTCCTGGCGACGAAGACGTTGCTGGCGGCCACGGGTGTCGTCTTCGGGCCGTTCCTCTTCGCCATCGTCTGGACGCTGGGATTCGGCAGCAGCCCGATCATCCCGGTGTGGCTGGCGCTGGTGTTCGGTGTTCTGTTCTTCTTCCTCCCCGACCTCGAGGTGCGGCGTGACGCCCAGGACAAGCGGCGTGATCTGCGCCGTGTCATCGGCGCCTATCTGGACCTGGTGTCGATGAGCCTGGCGGGCGGCCGCGGCCTCCCCGAGGCCCTGATGGCGGCGGCGGAAGTCTCCGACGGATGGGCGACACAACGTATCCGGAACGCGCTGGCCGATGCCCGGATCACCGGCATCAGCCAGTGGCAGGCGCTCGGCACGCTCGGCGAGCAGCTGGGCGTCGAAGAGCTCAAGGACTTGTCGGCTTCTCTCGGCCTGGTGGCGGACGACGGAGCCAAGGTGCGCGAGTCGCTCGCCTCCCGAGCGGAGACGATGCGGCACCGCGAAATGGCCGAGATCGAGGGCAGTGCGGGCGAGAAGTCCCAGTCGATGCTCGTCGCGCAGTTGCTGCTGTGTGCCGGTTTCCTGGTCTTCCTCATCTTCCCGGCGGCGATGCGCGTGTTCCAGGTCTAACGAACTTCACGGCGACGGACGGATCCGCCGGACGGTAAGTGTCCGGCGACCTCCCCCCACTCCTGAGAGGACAACTCACCATGAATGGACGGAACTTCAACACCGGGATCCCGGCTGTGGACTTCCTTGTCACCTTCCTGAAGGGCCGCGTCGAGCGTGCCCGCTCGGGCGAGCTCGACCGCGGTGCGTCCGCAGTCGAGTGGGTCATCATCTCGGCGGTCGTCGTGGCGATCGTCGGCGTGGTCGCCGCCGTCATCAACGGCGCGCTCAAGGGCGGCGCGGAAGACGTCAAGGACTGCATCGAGGGCGCCGACGCCGGCAAGACCTGCTGATCAGCGGTTGGCCGGGGAGCGAAGGGCGGGGACGAGTGCGCGGGAGCGTGAAGCGATGGGTACGCCGCAGGGTGGAGGCAGCCTCCACCCGCGGTGAATCCGGCATGACCGCGATCGAGTTCGTGCTGCTCACCCCGGTACTGTTCTTCATGATCTTCGCGACGGTGCAGTTCGCTCTGTACTTCTTCGCGGACCATGTCGCCCAGGCGGCGGCCCAGGCGGGCGCACGCAAGGCCCGCGCGACGGCCGACGAGAACCCGGGCGGCTGGCGGGGCGAGGCGCGCGACGTGGTCGACGACTACATCCAGCAGCTCGGTCCGCAGCTGGTGATCGGCCCGGACGTGAAGATGCTGGAGCCGAAGGCGAACACGGTCGGAGTGGAGATCACCGCGAAGGTGCCGTCCGTCTTTCCCGGCCTCGACATGACGGTACGCGCGCAGTCGGCGGGCCCGGTTGAGCGGTTCGTGGAGGACAACGGCTGATGAGGAACGCATGGGCCCGTGCTGTCCTCAACGGGATGCGCGCGTCGGGCCGTCGGTCGGATCGAGGGCTCTCGACCATCGAGGTGGTCATCCTCGCACCCGTGATGATCCTCTTCATTCTGATCCTGGTGGCCTTCGGCCAGCTTGTCGACGCCCGGGGGGCTGTTGACGGGGCGGCGCGTGACGCCGCGCGTGCCGGTTCGATCCAGAAGGATCAGGGCACGGCGATGGCCGAGGCGCGGGCTGCGGCGCAGGCCGACCTAGAGGGCGTGTGTGTCGGGCCGATCAACGTCGACCAGACGAGCACCGGCTTCGTCTCCGGCACATTCTTCACGGTCGAAGTGAGCTGTCAGGTAAGGGGCTTGGCCATTCTCGGCCTCGACATGGAGACGACACTGAAGGCCAGCTTCAGCTCTTCGCTGGACCCCTACAGGAGGTCGGCGTGAGCATCGCTCCTCGTATCCGTTCATGGGCTGCTGACCGTCGCGAACGCCTGGACGACCGAGGCTCGGGCGCGGGTGCCGTCATCATCTTCGCGCTCGTCTTCCTCACGCTCTCGGCCTTCGTCATCGACGGCGGTCTGTCCATCTCCAAGCGGGAGCGGGCCGCCGACATCGCGGAACAGGCCGCGCGCTACGCCGCCCAGGACCTCAACACCGAGGGCATCTACGAAGGTGCCAAGGGCGCACCCATCAACTACGAGAACTGCGACGCGCGCGCCAAGAAGTTCGCCGGAACGATGGGCATGCGGGGCGCGGACATCGCGGCGACGCACTGCGTGACGGCCAACGCTGCCCAGGTCGAGGTCGAGGTCCAGATGACGTACAGCCCGGTGTTCACGGGGATGTTCTACGGCGGCGACGTGACGGTGCGGGGACGCGCGGTCGCGGAGAACGCGGTCGGCTAGCGACGCCGAAGGCTACTCGGCCTTCCTCTGGGTGGCCGTCATCGCGTACGTACGGAGATTGTCGTTCTTCGCCGGCTCCTTGTTGACCTTGGTGATCCACAGGTGGGCCACGCGCAGATCCGCTCCGCGCGCGGCGGTCTGGCACGCGCTGAGTGTGGGGCGCGGAAACCTCGATGCGGGGCTTCGGCGAGCCGGTGCTTGGTTGGCGCCGGGGCCGCTCGGTTGTCCCGAGAGTGGCGGTTCCGGGCTGGGTGTAAAGGGCGCTCCGCTGCGCTGCGCGTCGGCTTCGCCGATTGCGCTTCGCTTCACCCTTGACACCCACCCCTCCACCGCGAGAAGAGATTTGACCGGGCGGCCACGAAGCGGGGCTCACGGGGACTGGGGGGTTGGGTCATCCGGCTTGAGCGCCGGGTGCGGACTAGTTCGTTTCACGTGCCGTCCGTCCGGCTGGAGGGGTGCGCGGCCGGTCCGGGGATGGGTCCCGGTCTCGTCAAGCGTGTGCGGACCGGATCTTCTGGGGCGGGCGGGCGTCAGAGGCGCAACTGACCGCACACGACGGCCAGTTACTCCGCAGTGGCGGACTGGTCAGGGGGGTGTGGGGGACCTACTTTGGCAAAGTTGCGTTTCGAATTCCGCGCGCCCCCCTTGTGTCGGAACACAACTTTCCCAAAGTAGGTCCCGGACCCCCGCACTCGTGACGCGAGACGGTCACCTCGGAGGGTCCGGTCGGTAGACGCTTGACGAGACCGGGACCCATCCCCGGAGCGGCCGCGCGCCCCGTCTGCGATGCGGCGCGCTGCTCCGAACTGGTCCGCACCCGGCCGCGAAGCCGGGTGGCCCGCCGGGTGGTCCCCGTGAGCCCCGCTTCCAGGGCCGCCCGGTCATCTCGGTTCTCGCGGTGGAGGGGTGGGTGTCAAGGGTGGAGCGAAGCGGAATCGGCGAAGCCGACGCGCAGCGCAGCGGAGCGCCCTTGACTCCCGGCCCGGAACCGCCAATCTCGGGACAACCGGGCGGCCCCGGTGCCAACTCGATGCCGGGACGCCACCGTCAAGTGGCCCCGGAAGGTCGGTTTCCGCCCAGATTGTTTTGCAGGGGGTCTGGGTCGTCCGAGTCCGGACGGTTTCTTGGTTCACGTCACTCAGCGTGGTCGTCCGTGCGTACCGTGAATAGCGGTGCGGGCTGTGCGTACCGCGTTTGTCCGGTGCTTGTCCCGGGTTGTCCCGGCTGTCCCGGGTGACGTCTGGGTACGAGTGCGCGTTGGGCTTGGACGGCACGTCGGAGGTGGGCGCGGTGGACGTTGGGCGTGGTGGCGTGGAGCGTAACGACGGGGCGGATGAGCCTGGTTGGGACGTCGACCCCGAAGACGAGATCAGTGCGGTGGTCGAGATGGCGGGCCACCATCTGAAGCTGCGGCGCGAGGCGGCGGGTCTTCGGGTGGCTGAGTTCGGGGAGGCCATCGGGTACGGGGAGGACCTGATCCGGAAGATCGAGCGTGGGGCGCGGATTCCTCGTCCCGAGTATCTGGACAAGGTGGACGAGGTGTTGGGCGCGGGTGGGCTTGTCTCCGCGATGAAGAAGGAGATGCGGGAGGCCCGGTATCCGAAGAAGGTGCGGGAGCTGGCGAAGCTGGAGGAGCGGGCGGTGGAGTTGGGGTTGTACAGCAACCACAGCGTCCATGGGTTGTTGCAGACGGAGGGGTACGCGAGGGCGCTGTTCGGGATGAGGAGGCCCGCGTACTCGCAGAGCGAGGTGGAGCGTGTCGTGGCCGCACGCTTGGCTAGGCAGTCAATCTTCGAGCGTTCGCCTGCTCCCGAACTCAGCTTTATCCAGGAAGAGGTAACGCTCCGACGCCCGCTTGGAGGGAGAATGGTATTGCGGCAGCAGCTCGAACGCCTCCTTGAGGTGGGGCAGTTGCGGAACGTCGAGATTCAGGTGATGCCGATCGACCGCGAGGAGCATGCAGGGGTGGATGGTGGGATCGAGGTGCTGAAATTCGGCGACGGCACGGCGGTGGGGCGCTCCGATGGAGCGTTCAATGGCCGCCCGGTCTCCGACCTGAGGCAGCTCCGTATCCTCGAACTGAGGTATGGCATCATCCGGGCCCAGGCTCTTTCGCCACCGGAGTCGCTGGCCTTCATCGAGCAAGTGCTGGGAGAGACATGATCCGCAAGGCCTCTGCCGGGGACACCACCAAGCTGAGCTGGTTCAAGAGCAGTTACAGCAGCGGCAGTGAAGGTGACAGCTGCGTCGAGATCGCCCTGGAGTGGCGTAAGAGCAGTTACAGCAGCAGCAGCGACCCCAACGATTGCGTCGAGGTAGCCACCACCCCCACCACCATCCACCTCCGCGACTCCAAGAACCCCCAAGGCCCCCAACTGGCCTTCGTCCCAGCCGCATGGGGCGACTTCGTCACGTACGCATCCGGCAGCTAAGCAGCTGCGGCCAGCAGCCCGGCTGCCCCCACGACCTCGACCCAGAAGTAGAACCACGCCGGATAGAACGCCGACGGGCGCTCCACCGCACGCGCCGCAAGACGCCCCAGAGCCATCCCCGCAAGCGCCACAGCGGCCGCCAGCACGATCCCTCGTCGCAGATCGCCGGAAGCGTGGAGAGCCGCCCAGCCGAGCAGGCATCCGAAACCGATACCGAACCCGCCGTAGACGGCGCGGACCTCGGCACGCGCTTCCGCGACGGTCAGCTCGACACCGAACGGCCGGATGAGCGCGGCGGGCGCGATGAGGCCGAAGCCGCCCATGCCGAGGAAGAAGAGGGCAACGACACCTATCCAAAGGTCAGAGAACATGGCGAAGAGGCTGCCGCCGAGGCGGATATGCCTTCAATTATCCCCGGGGTAAAGGGCGATGGCCCACAGGACTGCGCTCAGCCGACCGGGCGGCACAGCAGCGGCTTCTCCAGCTCCGAGCACGGGCGGTGGCCGTGGGACGGGAGGCTGTCCTTGCCGGCGCCCTCCGTCAGATAGCGCAGGAAGCCGGCCGCGATCGAGTCGGCGGGGGGCTCACCGTAGGTGTACGCGAACTCCGTCTGCCAGTACGGGTACGCACCCGCGTCCGCACCCTCCACCGTGGCCGGGTAACCGGCGATGCGGACCTGATTGATGCCCTCGTGGGTGAGCGCGGCGCCAGCCTCGCTGTGGCCGAGAGCTCCTGGGACCGAGGAGACGGTGTCCAGAAGCATCCCGGTGTCACCGACCTCGCAGCGGCCCGGCTTGCTCCGGTCCATGCCCGCGCAGTCCCCCGAGGTGACCTCCAACAACTCCTTGCCGTCGAGGACTTGCTTGACGAGGGTGGAGCGGGTGCCGGAGCCGGGGTGGCGGCTGACGAGGTGGATGGGGACGTCGTTGCCGTTCACCTGGCGCCAGTTGGTGATGGCTCCGGAATAGATCTGACGTACCTGCTTGAGGGAGAGATCCTGGACCCCGGCGTCCTTGTTGACGGCAAGGGTGAAGAGGGAGAGAGCGACCGGCCGGGGAAGCAGCTGAGGACGCCCGTCACCTTTCGCCCCATCCGTGAAGGCAAGCCGATCGGGCAGACCGCCACCACCCGCCTTCCCGGCCTTCTGGACGGTCTTCGACTTCCTTCCCGCGGTCGCCAGCGAGTCGAGCCCCGCGACGCTCCCCGTGAAGGTGTCGTCCGAGATCGGAATCCGCGCGCCGGTGCACTTCTTCACGTACCGTTTCGCCGCCTCCGCGACGGCGTCCTTGAAGGCGGTGGAGCCGGAGAGGGTGAGAGTCCCCTCGGCGCAGTCGACGGGAGCGGCCTGGGCCGGGCCGTCGTCCCTCGTGAATGAGGTGAAGGACTGAGCGGCGGCGACAAGGACAAGCAGCGCGATGAAGACCATGACCGGCCGCGAGGCGAACGTATGGCTCTCGGTCTTCTTGATGCGTCCGCCGCGTACGCCGCCCTTTATGCCGGCGAGGACGTCGGGGTCGGGGAACTTCCGCTCGGGCGGGAAGTCGGGGTCGCGTTCCAGGACCGCGAGGACCTTGTAGTGGGTGCCGCGGTTGAGGGGGACGCGGGGCAGCTCGATGAGCCCGTCGTTCATGCGGAGCCCGGCGGCGCCGTCGAAGCACGGGCCCAGATAGTCGTGGCTGTACTCGGTGACGACCATGCCCTCGACGCGCCGGCCGGGGAAGCTGATCCGGATGCCGACCTGGTCGTCGTCGCGTACGACGTAGTCGTTGGCGTCGATGTGCGTCCAGCCGCTGTTCTGGATGCGGAGCAGGACGAACGAAGGGTCGACGAGCGCGGTGCCGTGCTGCTGCATCTGCCGCAGCACTCCGGCGTGGGGATGGGTGTCCGCGTTCTTCGCGGTGGTGTCCATCTGCACGCGGTAGCCGAGCCGCTTGCGCCCGGCGAACCCGAACTCCCACAGGGCGGCGCCGACAGGTATCGCAAGCCCGAGGGCGGCGACCACCGACTCCCAGGAAAATCCACCACTCATCGCCGAACGACCCCCCGCTGGCTGAACGCTCAGTTGTTTGGGTGGCCAAGCTATGAGCGGGGAGGCGGGGGGAGCCGGTCAATAGGCCCTGTTTCAGGGGGAGTTCATCGGGTGGCCGCCTGTGACGGCCGGGGGTTCACCGGTTGTTGGGGCGGGTGTTGCCGTGGGCGCTGATCGCCGCCCGATGGGCAAAGGATTACCTTTCGTAAACACCTGGCGATTAGTGTTGGGTCGGCACATGAACACGGTCGGACGCGGGGGCGGACAACAGTCATGGGTGATCTGGGCAAGGACTCGGAGTCGATAGCAAAGGCGGCACCGCTGTTGCGGCGGGCTCCGCATCACATCGCCAAGCCGCTGCACGATTTCAAGGCGGCGTCGCACGATCTGTCGGCGCTGGGCGCGCTGGGTGCGTTGATGAGCGCGACGGACGATGTGCGCGAGGGCATGGAGACGCTCTCCGAGCTGGCGAAGGACCTGGTCGGTGAGTGGCACGACGAGGCGAAGCTGATGACGGACCTGTCCGAGGCCTTCGATGTGCTGGACCTCATGATCGAGGCCGCCACGCGCGGTGAGAAGCAGGGCTGAGCGCCGTGGTCGACCTCAACCCTTTGCACTACATCAACAAGTTCAACCACATGGCCGGCGACAGTATGGCCAGCATGATGGAGTTCCTGGGGATCTCCGACCCGGCGGTGGATCCCGACGGCGTACGCGAGATCGCCAAGAAGTGGCGCGCCCTGGCCAAGGCGATCGATGCCTCCGTCAAGGAGGCCGAGCACGCGCTGAAGGATGTGACCTGGGAGGGCAAGACCGCCACCGCGTTCAGCAAGCGGGCGAAGAAGGCGCGTTCGCAGGCGACCACGATGGCCGACTCGCTGCGTGACGGCGCGGACGCGCTGGACAAGTTCGCGGACGAGGCCCACGAGCTGCTGACCGAGCTCAACGTCATCATCCTCGAGATCATCGAGGTCGAGATGGCGGGTCTGGCGCTGTCGGTCCTGACGGGCGGGGCCAGCGCGGTGGTCGGCAGCCTGGCGGCGGGCGCGCGGTTCGCGAAGGCGATGGCGCTGATCGGCCGGATCGAGCGCTCCGGTACGGCGATGGCGCGCACGATCCGGGTGGTGCTCGAAGTCATCCGCGGTCTGTCGCGGGCGCTGAAGGCGCTCAAGGACATCAAGTCGATCGCGAAGGCCGGCAAGCTGGCGGGTTCCGGCGCCAAGTACGCCGCGCTGGATGCCCTGTTGCAGGACCCGGCCACGTTCAAGGACCCGGGCAAGCTGGCCGAGACGCTGGCGCTGGGGGCCGCGCTCGGGGTGGGCATCGGAGGCCTGGGCAAACTGCTCGGCAAGGGTCTGGGCAAGCTCAAGCCCAAGGACCTGGCCAAGCTCCGCAGCGCGATGAAGCTGAACTGCGCCTCGTTCAAGCGGCTTTCGATGCGGCCCGGCTTCGACAAGCTGCCCGCCTCGGTGCGCAACGCACTCAAGAAGTTCGTGCGGGACCCCATCGACGTGGCCACCGGCGACATGGCGCTGCCGCGTACGGACATCCAGCTGCCCGGCGTCCTGCCGCTGCTCCTGGAGCGCACGCACATCTCCTCCTACCGCTTCGGCGGCTGGTTCGGCCCCTCCTGGGCCTCGACGCTCGACCAGCGGGTGCAGGCCGACGACGAGGGATTGGTCTACGCGGCCGCGGACGGCGCCCGCCTCTGCTTCCCCATGCCCGATCCAGAGGCAGAGGCGGGCGGCCCGGTCGCGCCGGAGACACCGGGCTCGCGCCTGACCCTGTCCTGGGACGGCGAACTCGACGGCGCCGTCCGGGTCACGGACCCCGACAGCGGCCTGACCCAGGTCTTCCACAGCCCCGTCCCCGCAGCCGACGGCGAGGCGGTCGACCTGCCGCTGCAGTACGTCCAGGACCGCAATGGCAACCGCATCACCATCGAGTACGACGAGGCCGACATCCCCGCAGCGGTGGTGCACTCGGGCGGCTACCACATCGCCCTGGACCGCGACGCCTCCAACTCCCGCATCATGGGCCTGCGCCTGCTCGACCCCGCGTCACCGTCGAGCCCCGGCACCACCATCGTCACCTTCGGCTACGACGAGACCGGCCGCCTGAGCGAGGAGACCAACTCCTCGGGCCTGCCGATGCGTTACACCTACGACGAGGCCGGCCGCATCACCTCCTGGACCGACCGCAACGGCACCACCTACTGGTACACCTACGACGAGCGGGGCCGCGTCACCGAGACCGGCGGCACCGGCGACGCCCTCGCCTCCACCCTCGTATACGACGACACCACCCACACCACCCGCGTCACGGACTCACTCGGCCACACCCGCATCTACGAACACAACGACGCGTGCCGCCTGATCCGCGAGACCGACCCGCTGGGCCACCTCACCACCCAGGAATGGGACGAGGACCTTCAACTGGTCGCGGTGACGGATGCACTCGGCCACACGACTCGTTACCGCTATGACCACAACGGCCGGATCGTGCTCGTCACGCGTCCGGACGGCCATGAGCTCAGATCCGAATACAACGAACTCGGCCTGCCCACTGTCATCACGGGACCGGCGGGCGATGTATGGAACCAGCAGTACAACGAGTACGGCAACCGCGTCGCCGTTACCGACCCGGCCGGGGCAACCACCCGCTTCACTTACACCTCAACAGGCCATCTGACCTCGATCACCGACGCACTTGGCAATCTGACCCTCTTCCGGTGCGACACCACGGGCCTCCCGCTCGACATCACCGACCCGCTCGGTGCACGCACGCGGTACATCCGTGACTCCTTCGGTCAGCCGACGACCATCACAGATCCCCTGGGCAACAAGACCCGGCTGCAGTGGACGGTCGATGGCAAGCCTGCCCGGCGAACCGCTCCAGACGGCACCGAGGAGACATGGACGTACGACAACGAGGGCAACTGCCTCAGTCACAGCGACCCCAAGGGGGCCGTCACCAGGTTCGAGTACACCCACTTCGACCTGATCTCAGCCCGTACTGATCCGGACGGCGCACGACACACCTTCCGCTACGACACCGAACTGCACCTCATCGAAGTCACCAATCCGCAGAAACTGACGTGGAGTTATCACCACGATCCGGCTGGTCGTCTGGTATCCGAGACCGACTTCGACGGTCGCACCCTCACCTACACACTCGATGCGGCGGACCGACTCACCGCCCGCACCAACGCCCTCGGCCAAACCACCCGCTTCGAGCGGGACGCCGCCGGCCAGACCATCCGGAAGACAACCGAAGACGGAGACACCAGCTTCGTCTACACCGCCGCCGGGCAGCTCGTCACAGCCTCAGCGCCGGACACAACCGTTCATCTGGAGCATGACGCACTGGGCCGTGTCCTCTCCGAAACGGTCAACGGCCTTACCACCGCCTACGAGTACGACCAGCTCGGGCGGCGCATTCGTCGCACCACGCCTTCCGGCGCCCGGAGCAGCTGGAGCTATGACGCCGCCGGCAACACCACACAGCTGGACAGCGGAAACCACACCATCGCCTTCGAGCGTGACGTGAGTGGACAAGAGCTGACCCGTCATATCGACGCCGTCACCACTCTGTCCCACACCTTCGACGAGTTGGGCCGCCTCACCTCGCAGAGGGTTCGCAACGCCGACGGCCGGGATATTCAGCGGCGCGACTACACCTATCGGGCCGATGGCCATCTCATCGGTCTCAACGACCACTTGAACGGCCAGAAGCACTTCACCCTGGACAGGGCGGGCCGCGTCACGACTGTCGACTCGGCCAACTGGGCTGAGCGCTACGCCTATGACACGGCAGGCAATCTGACCGACGCGGCCTGGCCCGCCACTCACCCTGGTCACGACGCCACCGGTGAACGCGCCTACGCCGGCACGCGCATCATGCGCGCCGGCCACGTCCGTTACGAACACGATGCGCTAGGCCGCATCACCCTGCGCCAGAAGAGCCGAGTGTCGCGGAAGCCCGACACCTGGCGCTACACCTGGGACGCCGAAGACCGCCTCGTCGCCGTCATCACGCCTGACGGAGCGCAGTGGCACTACCTCTACGACGCTCTCGGGCGCCGCATCGCCAAGCAGCGGATGGCGCCCGACGGCACAACCATCGCCGAGCGGACCTTCTTCACCTGGGATGGATCCACCCTCTGCGAACAGACCACCGTCACACACGACTGCCCTGACCCGGTCACCCTCACCTGGGATCACGCAGGGCTCCAGCCGCTCGCGCAGTCCGAACGCATGGTGGCCGCCGACTCCTCGCAAGATGAAATCGACTCGCGCTTCTTCGCAATCGTCACCGACCTCGTCGGTACCCCCACCGAGCTCCTCGATGAACAAGGGGTCATCGCGTGGCGCTCCCGCTCCACGCTCTGGGGCACGACAGCATGGACGGCCGGCAGCACGGCTTACACCCCGCTGCGGTTTCCCGGCCAGTACTTCGACCCGGAGACCGGCCTCCACTACAACAACCAGCGGCATTACGACCCGGAGACAGCTCGATACCTGACGCCGGACCCGCTGGGACTCGCCCCGGCCCCCAACCCCACGGCCTACGTTCAGAATCCACACCGGTGGGCCGACCCGCTGGGGCTCGCCCCAGAATGCACCGTCGATGGCTACCGCAAGCAGACCGATCACCCGCTGAGCCGACGCATCCATATCGGCGAGGACGGAAAGGTGACCATCACCGGAAAGGGATCGCTCTACGTGAACCTTAGTGGGGACATCCGCCATACCGTCGAATTCCGCGGCGAAGGTGGACAGATCGTGCAGTTCAAGATCTCCGAGGAATTCCGCGACAAGATCAGGCGACTGGCAGTTCCACAGAAGCAACCGGCGGGTCTCGGTTTCACGGATGCGGAGTGGAAGCAAGTGAAGAAGATCTACCCCGAGATTTCGGATCCCACCAGGGGCGATGATCTGTACGGGATCCCGAGCGGCATGCTCGACGAATTCAGGAGAGAAGTGGCCAAGTACCCTGGTCGGGTCGTTCAAGAAGGCTGATGAGGAACCTGCTGACATGCTGCACGAGATCGAGGACATCGAGCGGGAGAGGCTCCGCGTCGCCCAGCGCCCCTCTCCTCAGGACACACCGCCGGTACTGAGCTTCTTTGATGTGACACCGACCGTGCCGGCCGATGAGTACGAGGCTCGCCTGCGGCCCGTACTCGATGCCGCGCTGGCCCTGGCCCTCTCCGAAGACTTCGACACCGACTTGCCCGTGGACTCCGTCCCCCAGTGGTTCGCCACGGTGAGCGGCCCTCTGTCCGGGGAGTCCCCTGAATTCGCGAGGCGCGGCAGAGAGCGCTACATCTCCGCGTTCCAGGGAGGACCTTGGAGGCTTCAGGAGTGGCTTTACGAGTTCGATCCCGAGTCCGAGACCAGAGGCTGGGCCTGGTGGGATCTGACGCGGTCGGCAGAAGGCAGGATCCGGATCTGGGTCGACACCTGGGGTGAATCCTTCTTCGCCTGTGACGAACTGCGCTGGCTCGTGCTCGTCGCGGGCGCCGATGAGGTGAGCGGGCCGCATCTCGCGGGCGCGAAGGCGTACACGGACACCCGTGAAGGGGATGAGGGCTAAGCCGTCGAGGACGCGGCGCCTCACCCAACCTTCCGCAGCTCCCCGTCCCCGAACACCGCGACCATCACCAGGCTGCCGCCCAGCGCCTCGACATAGCGCGCCACGACATCCGTGCCGGACACCTGGCCGCTCTCGATCTGGGAGACCCTGCCCTTGCTGACCCCCATGCGCTCGGCCACCTGCGCCTGGGTGCAGCCGCGCTCCTGCCGCATCTCGGCAAGGCGCCACGCGCGAGCCTCGGCGAGCATGCCTACGACGCGGTCGGGAACGTGACTGCGCTGACGACGGCCGGACGAACACTGGCCTTCGAGCACGATGCGATGGGCCATGAGATCACCCGCCGTGTCGGCGACCGACTCACCTTTACCCGCACCTTCGACGAAATGGGGCGGCTGGCGACCCAGGCTGTCACAGGCCTGGGAGGGCGGCGCATCCAGGAGCGCACGTACCGGTACCGCAGGGATGGATACCTGAGGGGCATCGAGGACGAACAGCCGGGTGGGACCAGGGACTTCGAGCTCGACGTGGTCGGTCGTGTCACCGCTGTGCGTGCTCAGGGGTGGCGCGAGACGTACGCGTACGACGCGGTGGGCAACCAGACGGAGGCTTCCTGGCCCGTGGAGCACCCCGGCCAGGAGGCGCTGGGTCGGCGCGGATACACAGGGACGAGGATCCTGAGGGCCGGCGGCATCCGGTACGAGCACGATGCCGCGGGCCGCATCGTGGTGCGCCGGCAGACCCGGCTGTCCCGCAAGCCCGCCACATGGCGGTACACCTGGGACGCCGAGGACCGACTCACTTCTGTGATCACCCCGGACGGCACCGAGTGGCGCTACGCGTACGACCCTCTCGGGCGGCGCATCGCCAAGGAGCGGATCGCGGACGACGGGCAGACGGTCGCCGAGCGCTTCGACTTCACCTGGGACGGCACCACACTCTGCGAGCAGACCAGCCAAGGCGAGGGGCTTCCCGCCCCTGTCACGTTGACGTGGCTCCACGACGCGACCCGACCGCTCGCCCAGACCGAGCGAATATCCGGGGGCGGCGCGGACCAGGAGCAGGTCGACGAGCGTTTCTACGCCATCGTCACCGACGTCATCGGCACTCCGACGGAGCTGGTCGACGAGGACGGCGACGTCGCTTGGCGCACGCGCTCCACCCTCTGGGGCACTACAGCGTGGCCTGCCGAAAGCGCCACCTACACCCCTCTCCGTTTCCCAGGGCAGTACTTTGACCCGGAATCCGGCCTGCACTACAACTACTTTCGGTACTACGACCCCGCCACGGGCCGCTACCAGTCGCCGGATCCGCTCGGACTCAGCGGAGACCCACCTCCGAGCAATTGGGTCCAGGATGAGAACTATTCCGGTCCGGCCCACAGCCCGAAGCCCGACTTCTATCAGGGTGGTAATTCTCGCGCCGGCAAGCGGTGGAAGGATTCGCCCATCTACGACAACGGTGATCCGTCGAGTCAGGCGCGAGTAGTGGTCGACAAGGACGGCAACATCGCCTACTTCGGCAGGCGTAAGGACGGGTCGCACAATTACGATCAAGTCATTCGTCATCCTTGGGCGAAGAGGCCATAGCCGGGGCGGCTGAGGGTCGTCACGATGATTCTTAGGGGATTCCCGTGCGGGAAACGGAACTTGCACAGTCACTGGCGGATGCCGGCCTGAAGTACCTGGGCATGGCTGATGATTCCGCTCCATTGATGCCGCCCAACCTTGCGTCTTTTGCGAACTCGACAGCTGCCGAAGGCCGGGCAGTCGGTGTCGGTCTGGAGAATGGTCTCCCGGACCTTCAGGCGACGGCGAACAGCGAGTGGTACAGGCTCGCCATGAACGAGGGGTTGTTTCCGGCGGACGATCCGGAGTTCCTGCTGTCCGTCAGCGCCGGTGACCCCGAGAGCCCGCGCGTCCTGTGGTGGGCCCGGGTGGCGCTGGAGGCGGAATGGGACCTGGCCGGTGCCGGTGCTGCCTCCAGGGTCACGGGGAACGGATGGGGGCATCCAGAGTTTGTGATGCTGTCTGTCGACGGTGATGTCGTCGCCAGGGGGTCGACCGGCGAGGAGTACACAGACCTTGTGTTCTTGAGGGATCCGCACCGAATCCAATCGATCAGAAACTTCGGTGCCGACATGGCCCACTGGCCGGATCTCCCGAAGGCCACGCGAGACGCTGTGGCGCGCTGGCTGGAACACACCGCATGTCCTGGGCCGTCTTGAAGGCGCCGTCGGGCAGGTCGTCGCCCGTGGGCCTCCGTGCCCACGCTGCCGGGCTCCTGCCGACGACACTTGGGCTTCGTCGGCACAGGCTCCTTTTGTTGGAGCTGGCCCCGTACCGGGAGACTTTCGAGGCGTTCCTGCGCCAGGCGTCGAAGGACGCCTGGCAGTCCGGCGCCCTGTACTGCGGCTGCATGGCGGAGAGCTTCGGCGGTGATACGCCGGTCACCGGCTCGGTCACGGTCTCCCTGGTCGGCGCCCGCACGCCGGACGGCGACGTCTTGCCGACGGACCCGGACCGCATCGTCGCCCAGCTCGGCGTGCGCCAGGCCAAGCGGGAGGGCGATGCGTGGCGGAAGGTGAAGACGGTCGACATCCCGGAAGTCGGCCTCGCGGCGCGGACGTACGGCCTAGAGGACATCTCCGTACTGGGCGACGAGCGGACGATCCGCGTCGTCCTGATGCAGACGTTCATTCCGGTGCCGGGGCAGGAGGGGAAGGTGGCGGCTACAACCTCCTCCATGAGGCGCAGGAACACGCGGAGATTCTGGCCGGTTTGTGGGACTTCGAACCCAAGCCGCCGCAACTGCTGCGGGACGACGGGGCCGAGGTCCTGCCCTGGGCGTACATCGAGGGAAGCGGCGCTCTTCGGAGAGGATGTGACCTGGGAGGGCAAGACCGCCACCGCGTTCAGCAAGTCAATTCTCGTTCGTGGCATAGATGAGGTATGGGCTCCGTGAATGGATTGAACCCCGATCCGTCAACCGTGACTTCCCGTGAGGATTTGTCAATGTTCCTCTTGGAGTTGGCGCGAAATGTGGAGGACGGCCGATTCCCCATGGAAAATGAGACGTCGGTCGATTACGTGCAGGCGGCCGGCTACTGGGTGCGCTCCATGGAAGGTTTCTTCGCGAATCGCGGGGAGGAGATTCCGGAGACGCCGGACTGGAGCACTATCGCCATGATCTTCTCTGCCGCGTTCGTCTACGAGTGACAGGCTGCGGGCGGCCGGTTCGACGACGACCTGTTGTACGCGGTCGTCTCACGCTACGTCAAACAAGAGATTGAACAACTTCTCGCGTCACTTCCTGAAGACGGGTGAATGCAATGGCAGGATCGCTGAACCTTGTCGTCTCCGGGGCGCTCTCCTTTAGACGCGAGTGGATTGCCGAGGGCGGTAGGCGGGTTGTGCCACTGGCATCCCGCTCTCATCTGGACGAGCATCTGGCGCGCCGCTTGAGCTCCGGAGCCGGTCAGGCAGGTCACGATCACTTCATCGCAGGCCGTGTGGGGAGCGCGAGCGTCGTGCAGCCGGAGATCGAAATCCCTGCGTCGCAAGAGCAGATTCTTCAGCAACTCCCTTGGAGAGAAGGGAGCTTCCTGGTAGCGCTTCCCGACCTCTCTGGCGCGGTCCTCGTGACGGACCAGGGGTATTCCTTGATCGCGGGGGAGGGGGATTTCCTCAGGTACGGGGTTCCTGAAGGGTGCGATCAAGCGGTCGTCGACTTCAAGCGGTATGCGAAGCGTGTCGGGCGCAGCCATCCGGTCGTTTTCCAGGTCTCGAAGGAGTTTCAGCCGAACCAGGTGGCGTGGGCGTCGAGAAGCGACGTTTCCGCGGGGTCCGCCACCGCGGAACAGGTATCGCTCATGGACGCTTTCGCGGCCAACGACATCAGCGGCGAAGACTTCGCCACGGCATGGCTTGACGCCCGGCGACGCGCGCTGCAGCTGCGCGAGCGCTTGCGGGAGCCCTTTTCCAGGATTCTTGACCAGGTCTTCTACGCGCTTGACGATTACGTCATTGATCCGAGACTCCGTGACCCGGACGACATGACGAATGAGCAGCTACGGATGATCATTCGTGGACAACTCGTTGCGCTCAACTCTCTTGAGCGCAACGAGAATCCCTGATGGGGGATTCCCGTGCTGGCCGGATCTCCACTTCAGCCGAAGCGCCGTCTCTATTACAAGCAAGGGGGTAATTGTGGTTAGTGAACTGCAGCGCAAGCTCATGGAACGGCGCGAAAGGCAGGAACTCGACCGGATGCTACGTGCTGCCTCCGAGGTGGTCACGGCGCGCACGCTGGCGTCCGCAGAGGTGCCCGACGGGGTTCTGGAGGCCGTACGGGGATTCTGGGGTATGTCCGCCGAGCCCGCCGCGACACTGGACGACGAGGCCCCCGACGAGCGTCTTGACTCCTGGGTGGAGGAACTCCTCGCAGGGCACGGCTTCCGTGCATCGGCCTTCCTGTTCACCGACCTCGACCTCGCACCGTGGATCGAGGTCCGGATGCCGCCCGCCTGGTTTTCCTCGATCCGCCGGGCCAAGGAATCCTCGTGGGTCTTCCTAAGGAGCGACCTCCGCGCGGTGGCAGCGGTCAGCGAGCAGGAGTACCGGTTCGAGTTCATCGTTTCGCACCTGACGTAGAGCCACGGGGTAGCGGCCCGATGACAGCTCGTAAGCTGGCCCGGACCCGGCGAGCGCCGACGGAGGAGACAGGAACAGCCATGGCCCGGTACACGGAACCGCAGACCATCGCACGCGGCGGATTCAGCATCAAAGTGCCGGAGACGTGGTGGGAGTTCGACGTGCGGCCGGAGTCGCGCGATGCCGCCATCCGGCAGATGATCAACGATCGCGTGCGCGCACGCCCGGAGCTGGCCCCGTACCGGGAGACTTTCGAGGCGTTCCTGCGCAAGGCGTCGAAGGATGCCTGGCAGTCCGGCGCCCTGTACTGCGGCTGCATGGCGGAGAGCTTCGGCGGCGATACGCCGGTCACCGGCTCGGTCACGGTCTCCTTGGTCGGCGCCCGCACGCCGGACGGCGACATCCTGCCGACGGACCCCGACCGCATCGTCGCCCAGCTCGGCGTGCGCCAGGCCAAGCGGGAGGGCGATGCGTGGCGGAAGGTGAAGACGGTCGACATCCCGGGAGTCGGCCTCGCGGCGCGGACGTACGGCCTGGAGGACATCTCCGTACCGGGCGACGAGCGGACGATCCGCGTCGTCCTGATGCAGACGTTCATTCCGGTGCCGGGGCAGGAGGGGAAGGTGGCGCTGGTGTCGGGCAGCAGCCAGATGCTTGAACTCGCGGACTCGTTCTTCGACATCTTCGATGCGGTGACTTCTACGTTCCGGTTTGCGGAGTAGGGGGATGCCGAGTCAGATGTCCCCCGCCGTGGAACGCCTCGCCGCGATCATTCCTCCCGCCGGCCCTCGCCGCTCGCGAGACTGGGCCGCGGTGGAGCAGCAACTCGGCACCCCGCTGCCGTATGACTACAAGGAACTCGTCGAGACCTACGGAGGCGGAGTCTTCGACGAGACCGTCTGGCTCCTGGACCCCGAATGCTCTGACGAGGGCTACAACCTCCTCGACCAGGCGAAGGAACGCGCCGAGATTCTGGCCGACTTGTGGGAGTTCGAGCCCAAGCCGCCGCAGCTGCTGCGGGACGACGGGGCCGAGGTGCTGCCCTGGGCCTATATCGAGGGAAGCGGCGCCTTGCTGTATTGGCTACGACGGCCGGGGCAGAAGCCGGAGGAGTGGACCGTCATGTTCAACGAGGGCCGGGGCCCGGAATGGGAATACCACCCCACTCAGTGCGCGCCCTTCCTCCTTGCCGCCCGACAGGAGAGGCGGACACGGTGTACTTCCCCGACTTTCCCCCTGATGAGCATCAGTTCGACTCGAATGACGACATCCTCGGGTAGCGGTCCGGGCCGTGACCAACGGGCGCCTGATACCCGCCGCCCATGGGGCTACTTGCCGCCGTCCTTGCCGCCCTTGGGCTTGTCCGCCTTCACCGCGTCGTTGGCTTTCTTGTCCAGCTTGTTGTCCAGCTTCTTGAACTCGCGGACGACGGCGTCGGACATGTTGGCGAGGGCGGTCAGTTGCTGGCCGATGTCCTCGCGACCGTCCTCCCAGTTGGACTCGAAGTCCTCAAGGGAGTCGTAGACGCCGCCGTCGCCGATGTCGTCCTTGTAGGACTCGAAGGTCTTTTTCGTCCGGTTCATGCGGTCCTTGATGGAGCGCAGCCGGCTGCCGTAGTCCTCCAGATCGGTCAGCGGAACCGCGAGGTCACTCTTGCCCTTGCTGCCCATGTGCGCCTTGCCCCCGTCAGCGGTTGATCGACTGGATCTCCTGTACGTCCATGTCCTGCGTCGTCTCGAAGGTGCCGTCGGGCAGGTCGTCGCCCGTGCCCTGTGAGCCCTCCCAGGAGATCTCCCAGGTTACTGATGCCTTCAGCTGGTACGGCTTCCCGTTCGTGGCGCGGAGGTAGTTGATGCCGCACGGCGGGTCCTGCTTGGACTTGCCCTTGGTGTACGGGGTGCCGATGCTGCCGTCTTCGTTGATCTTGCACTCGCCCGATGCGGGGAAGGTCTCCGCGTCCGCCGTGCCGGGCTCCAGGTGGAGGCTCTTCGGCTTTGCCGTGGTCTCCGCCCACAGGGGAGTGTTCGGGAGCTCCGCGCGGACCTTGACCTCCTTGAAGGTGCCCTTGTCCAGCCAGACCCAAGTCGGCAGGTTCACCGTCGACTTGGCCTCGGGCTTCAGCTCGACCTCGGTGTCGGGGACCTTCACCTTGTCGTAGGCGTACTCGGCGAGCATCTCGGGTGTGGGCGCGTTCGGGTCGTCCGGGATCTCGCCGTCGGGGACCCAGAACATGATCCGGCCGCAGTCCCAGGACTTGGGGTCCGAGTCGTCGGGCGCGACGCCGCGCCAGAAGCGGCCGTCCTTGCCCTCGTTGTAGTCCTTGTAGCCGTCGGCCGAGCTGTTCGTCGGCTTGTGCAGGTCGAAGTTGTCGGCCGGCTTGCCGTCGCGGTAGTGGTCGGTCCAGAGCTCCTTGCCGAACCAGGACTCATGGATGCCGACGTCGCCGCCGCCGTCCGTGTCCACGAACTTCTTGAGCTCGGCGGAGGTGAAGGCCGGCTCGTACCAGCAGGCCGGGGGCTCCCAGTTGGGGTCGATCGGCGCGAGGTTGCCCTGCTTCCCGCCGCCGTCCCCACCGCTGGGATAGCTGAGCTTGATGGAGGAGACTCCGGCCGACAGATTGCCGTTCTTGTCGGCGCCTCCGGCCGGTTCTTCGGTCGGGGGTTTCGTGGTGCCGCCGGGGATGTCGTCGGCGTGCGCCGTTCCCGCGGCCCCGGCCCCCAGGATCAGTACCGCCGCGCCTGCCGCGACGCAGCGCCGTGCGCGAAGGTTCTTGGTCATCCCCGGCATTCCTTGACCCTCCCCTGGACCTCGATCTTCTGTGCCTTCCAGATCTTGTCCTCGCCCCTCGGCGGGCTCATCAGAACGCTGAACTTCTGATAGCTGTCGAGGGATTCCTTGCTGTAGTGGATCTTGTCGCCCTTGATGTCCTTGCTGAACGACTTCGCCTGGTTGCGGCAGAAGGTGACGAGTACGGCCTTCCCGCCGCTCAGCTCGGTGGCCTCGGACTTGAAGTAGCGGTCCGTCCCCGTGGGCACCCAGCCGCCGTCGATCCACGCCTTGATCTGGGTCTTCGCGTACGTGGACGCCTGCGCGCCCGAGTAGTACTTGTAGGCGGGGTCGTTCACGTCCTGCTGGACGATGCCGTGCTTGAGCGCCCGGATGTAGTTGGCCGCGTTGTCGACGGCCTTCGCATGCTTCGGGTCCGAAGGCTTGGCGAAGTCGAAGACGAGGTTCAGGTCCTTCGGGACGCTGACGTCCGGACCCTCTCCTTCGGGTGACTCCGACGCCGCCGGCTTCTCCGACCCCTGCCCCGCCCCCTCGATCTTGTCCGAGGATTTGTCGTCCCCACCGCCCCCGCAGGCGGTCAGGAGCAGGGCCGCGCTGGTCACCAGCGCGGTGACGGCGGGCATGGTGCGACGGGCCACGGTTGCAGTCCCCCAGAGGTCGGCATGTGTGCAGGAGAGAATGAAGCCGGACGAAGCTATCAGGAGCGGTTACCGGCACTGGTGCGCTGTGTGAAGGCTCCCGCGTCCGGCGTGATGACGGAAGCGAATGGTCCTCAAGTGCTACGCGGGCGCAGCGAATCCGTGCCGGAACTGTGACGAGGGGGACGTGCGCGGTCGCCTGCCCGGTCAGCGCGGGCGCCTGCCCGGTCAAAGGGGAGGCCCGACAGTTCATCAGCACGCAGAACGAGTTGGGCCTTCGGTGCAACTCGGGCGTAAACGGGCACCCGTAAGGGCCGCTGCCCCTGTTTGACCTTCCGTCGCTTCCGTACCATCGCCTAAGAAGGTCGAATCGCCGACCTCCAGCCGCTCATCCGCTCCCTCCCCAGCAGAGGACACCAGGACTCCCGCCATGGCGCGCACCACTTCAAGCTCTACGGGCCCGTCGGCTCCGCGGAACCGGACGCCGCAGCCGCTGCCCCGGCGTCGTCGTACGTTCGGGGACTTCGTCAAGGCGTTCTTCGCCTTCGTCGCCCTTGTCGCGCTGGTCGTCGGCGTGCCCGGAGCCCTCGCGTACGCCGTGGGGTGGCCGCTGCCGGGCGGTTCGCCATCGCTGGACTGGCTGCAGCAGGAGATCACGGTCGGGACGTTCATCAACGTACTGACCGTCGTCGTCTGGCTCGCCTGGGCCCAGTTCACCGCCTGCGTGCTCGTGGAAGTGAAAGCCGCGCTCTCCGGTGTCGGCATGCCGAACCGGATTCCCGGTGCCGGTGGGAGTCAGCTTCTCGCCCGTCAGCTCGTCGCCGCGCTGCTGCTCGTGGGTGCCACCGCCGCCAGCTTCGCGCCGGGGCTCTCGCAGTTCGGGCAGTCGTTGGAGGGGAACCAGAAGCCCGCTTCCGCCGCCTCCGCCCAGCAGACGCCCGGTGGTCTCTTCGGGCAGGAGCAGGCCGGGAGCGCCGCGAATGCCATCGCCGAGCAGGCCGACCAGGCCGCCGCCCACGCGGAGGGCGGTGGCAGCAACAAGAAGGACGGGGACACCAAGTACTACCGGATTCAGCCGCCTGAAGGGCGTCATCACGACTCCATGTGGGAGATCGCCGAGCGGCACCTTGGCGACGGGCGCCGGTACAAGGAGATCTACCAGCTCAACAAGGACCGTGAGCAGCCGGACGGGTCGCGGTTGTCCGAGGCCAGTCTGATCCGGCCCGGCTGGATCATGGAGATGCCCGCGGACGCGCACGGCGGCGAGCTCGTCGAGATGCCCGACGAGGCGCCCGAGATCTCGCAGGACGTGAAGGAGCAGATCTCCGACTACGCCAAGTCCGGGGATCACAAGGAGGGTGGCGGCGCCAAGGAACAGGGCGGCGGCCAGGAGCAGGGTGGTGGCGGGTCCGTCGATCGCGATACCGCGCACATCACCATTCCTGAGCAGCGGCCCTCCGAAGGGGGCGGGCAGGGGCAGCAGGAGGCGCCCGTCGCCGGCAGTGGGAATGACTCCGAAGGGTTCTCCTTCGGGCTCCCCGAAGCGCTCATTGGCGCGCCCCTCCTCGCCGCCGGACTGCTCGGCGCGCTCGGACGCCGCCGGCGCCACGCGCTGTGGCAGTCGGCCATGGGTGCCGTCGGCGGCCGCCGCGGCATGGAGCCGCCGACGCCGACCGGGGGTGCCGCGGCCGCGCAGGACGCGCTGCTCGTGGGCGCCGACCCCGACGGCGTACGCCTGCTCGACCTCTCGCTGCGCGGGCTCGCCGCATCGCTCGCCGAGGAGTCGCGTGCCCTGCCGACCGTCTACGCGGCCTGGCTCAGCAACGGCGACCTGCATCTGCAGCTCGCCCAGCCCGCCGGGCGGCCGCCCGCGCCGTGGCAGCTGGGACAGGACCAGACCTTCTGGATGCTGGCGCGCACCGACGCCGAGCGGTACGAGGATGTGGATACCGCCGCTCCCTATCCGGGGCTCGTCAGCCTCGGCACACTCGACGACTCGCGACTGCTCCTCAACCTTGAGGCCGTGCCCGGCGTCGTGTCGCTGAGTGGACGTGAGGCCGACCGCGCCGCCGTGTTCGCTTCCGTCGCCGCCGAGCTCGCCACCAACGGCTGGTCGGACCGCATGACCATCACGCTCGTCGGCTTCGGCCAGGACCTGACGCCGCTCGCGCCCAACCGGCTGCGGCACCTCGACGACATCGAGGCGCTGATCGAGACGATGGAGGCCGAGACGCGGCAGCGGCGTGGTGCGCTGGGGGCTGCCGGGCACGACTCGGTGCTCACCGGGCGTACCGGCCCCGCCCAGCACACCCGCTGGGCGCCGCACCTCGTGCTGCTCGCCGCCGAGCCGACCGGCGACGACGCCGTGAAGCTAGCCGAACTGGCCGCAGACGCCGGTCGGTTGGGGATCGGCTATCTCGTCGGGACCGAGTCCGGTGATCTGCCTGGCGCCGCCTGGGAGATGGAGATCACCCGCGAGGGCAAGCTGCTCGCACCGCTGCTCGGGCTCGAACTGGAGGCGCAGACGCTGCCGGAGGCCCTGCAGCGGTCCGTCGTCGAGCTGTTCGTCGAGGCCGACCCGGGGGACGGGGCCGGCGGCTCCGGATCCGCCGGTTCCGGTCGTGCGGCGACCGCTCCGCCGTTCCTCGTCGACGTCACCGAGCAGGGCCGGCCCGCGGTGTACGCCCGCCTTGTCGGTACGTACGAGATCATCGGCCTCGACACTCCGGACGGCGAGCGCAGTCCGCTGATGCACGAGGCGCTCGCGTTGCTCCTGCTGCACCGCGAGGGTGTGCACCCCCGGGTGCTCGCCTCCGCGCTGTGGCCGCGCGGTGTCACCGAGGACGTGCGGGACGCGCTCGTCGACCGGCTGCGGGAGTGGCTGGGGACAGAGCCGGACGGGTCGCCGCGGCTGCGGACCGACCAGAGCGGGCGGCTCACGCTCGCCAAGTCCGTCGTCTCCGACCTGGATGTGCTGCGCTCGCTCTACCACGAGGCCACGCAGGGGCGCGGCGCCAACAGCCGGGCCGTGCGCGGGCGGATGCTCACCGACGCTCTGGTGCTGGTGCGGGGGCCGCTGCTCGCGGACCGGCCGCAGGGGCGGTACGGCTGGCTCACGCACGAGATCATCGACGCGCAGCTGCCGCTGCTCGTCGCCGACATCGGGCTCGCCCTCTCCGAGTTCCACCTGGAGAAGGGGCGCGCGGCGAAGGCCATCGAGGCGCTGAACGCTGCGCTCGGCTCCGCGCCGGGCGATGAGCGGCTCTGGAACGAGTTGCTGCGGGCCACGCATGCCACGGGCGACTCCGCGCGGTTGCAGGCGGTTGCCGCGGATCTCGTCGCCCGTAGCGGGGCGCGGGGCGTGCCGCCCCGGACGGAGGCCTTGCTGGACGAACTGCTTCCTGCTTGGCGCAGTGGGTTGACCGCAGCCAGCTGACGCCTGGCTGTATCGGAACTCGGCAGCCGGGATGCAGAACGCCTGCCCACAACGGGGGAGTACGGAGTCTCTTGGAGCTGATCCTCGCCCTCGGCGGCGCCCTCTGGGGCGCCCTCGCCGGGCTCTTCGTGCCGCGTGCCGCCTATCGGCTGTCCGTACCGCCCGACGAGAACTGGCGCGCCGAGACCCCAGAAGGGGCTGCCCTTACCTCCTGGGTCGGGCTCGCCGGGGGGTACGGTCCCCGGACCTCCGGGACCGTAGTCACCACCGCCCTCGTCTGCGCCGCCCTCGCCCTTACCACCGGCGCGCGCCCCGAGCTCGGTGTCTGGATGCTGCTCGCGCCCTTCGGCGTGCTGCTCGCCGTCGTCGACTTCACCGTGCACCGGCTGCCGGACGTGCTCACGCTGCCGCTCGCCGGCGCGGCGCTGGTGCTGCTCGGGGGCGCCGCGCTCCTTCCCGAGCACGGCGGTTCCTGGCTGAACGCGCTGTACGGGGCGCTCGCGCTCGCCGGTGCGTACTTCGTGCTCTTCCTCATCAGCCCCAACGGCATGGGCTTCGGCGACGTGAAGCTCGCCCTCGCTCTGGGCGCCGTACTCGGCTGGTACGGCTGGGGCGTGCTGCTGCTCGGCACCTTCGCCGGATTCCTGCTCGCCTCGCTGCACGGCGTGGGTCTCGTCATCGCCCGCCGCGCCGGGCGCAAGACGGCGATTCCGTTCGGTCCCTTCCTCATCGGCGGCGCGTTCGTGGGCCTCATGATCGGGGCGTACGCCGCCTGACGTGGCAGCGGGGCGGACGCCTGACGTCGGTTGGCTGAAAGGGCTGGCGTACGCTGGATCAGTCCGTCCGCAACCCCTATGAAAGGGACCTCCCGGTGACCGAGAAGGCCGACCTTCAGTCCGTCCTCGACCGTGCCGCCGCAGGTGGGCGGATCACCCCGGAGGAGGCGCTCGTCCTCTACCGCGACGCCCCGCTGCACGCGCTCGGCGCCGCCGCCGACGCCGTGCGCCGCCGCCGGTACGCCGGGACCGAGCACATCGCGACGTACATCATCGAGCGCAACATCAACTACACGAACGTCTGCGTGACGGCGTGCAAGTTCTGCGCCTTCTACGCCGCCCCGAAGGACACCAAGAAGGGCTGGAGCCGCGACCTCGACGACATCCTGCGCCGCTGCGCGGAGACCGTCGAGCTGGGCGGCACCCAGGTCATGTTCCAGGGCGGTCACCACCCGGACTACGGCGTCGAGTACTACGAGAAGCACTTCGCCGCGATCAAGAAGGACTTCCCGCAGCTCGTCATCCACAGCCTGGGGGCGAGCGAGGTCGAGCACATGGCCCGGATCTCCAAGGTCAGCGTCGAGGAGGCGATCCAGCGCATCAACGCCGCCGGCCTCGACTCCTTCGCCGGTGCCGGCGCCGAGCTGCTCCCCGAGCGGCCGCGCAAGGCCATCGCCCCGCTCAAGGAGAGCGGCGAGCGCTGGCTGGAGATCATGGAGACCGCCCACAACATGGGCGTCGAATCCACCTCCACCATGCTCATGGGTACGGGCGAGACAAACGCCGAGCGCATCGAGCACCTGCGGATGATCCGTGACGTACAGGATCGGACCGGCGGCTTCCGCGCCTTCATCCCGTACACGTACCAGCCCGAGAACAACCACCTCAAGGGCCGCACCCAGGCGACGATCTTCGAGTACATCCGCATGATCGCGATCGCCCGGATCTTCCTCGACAACGTCGCCCACATCCAGGGCTCCTGGCTGACCACCGGCAAGGAGGCCGGCCAGCTGACCCTGCACTACGGCGCGGACGACCTCGGCTCGGTGATGCTGGAGGAGAACGTCGTCTCCATGGCCGGCGCCAAGCACCGGAACAACCTGCGCGAGATGATCGACATGATCCGTACCGCGGACCGGGTCCCGGCCCAGCGCGCCACGACGTACGAGCACCTCGTCGTGCACGACGACCCGGCGAACGACCCGGTCGACGACCGCGTCGCCTCGCACATCTCCTCCACGGCGATCGAGGGCGGCACGGCCCACCCGGAGCTCAAGCTCCTCGCCTCCAACTGAGGTTCCGTTGCTGACACTTCACGTCGCCGAACGCTCGCCGGAGGCGGCGGTCCTGGCCGACGGCGCGAGCATCGCCGCCGTCGGCCCGTACGAGGAACTGGCCGCCGCGCACCCTTCGGCCCGGGTCCGGCACTGGCCCGGCATCCTCACGCCGGGCCTGCTCAACCCGTACGGCCCGGAGCTCCTGGAAGCCACGTACCACCCCGACCCGCGCGAGGCGGACCGGCTCGGTACGGAGCCCATCGGCGGGGAGCGGGCGGCGGCCATCTTCCGCGCGGACCCGTCCCGTCTGGGCGCCAGCGCGCGCCGGGGCGTGCAGCGTCTCCTGGCGCACGGCACGGTGGCGGTAGCGGGCGAACTCCGGGCCCGCCCCGTCATCGACGCGGTCCGCAGGGCGGGCCTGGCGGTGGGCCAACGCCCACCGCGCCTTCCGGGCCCGCCGTCCCTGTCACCGACCCCGCTGGTCCTGCTGCCGCCGCTGGCCGCGGGAGGTCCGGCCCGCTTCGCGGTCTTCGATGTGGCGGACCGGGGGGAGCTGGTGCGACGCGGGGCGGGAACGTGCGTGGCGACGGTGGTGGGCGGTCGTCTGGTGTACCGCAGCCGCTGAGTACTTCCGAGGAGGGGCGCTGAGGGGCGCCCCGTAGGGGCGCGGGGAACTGCGCGAGCAACCAAAAACCGACCCGCAGCCGCAGGCGATGCGCGACACGGCAGACGCGGACGCGCCCGAAGGGAAAGAAGACCGGCCTGCCACAATAGGCCGGGTGACCCGAGCCTCCTTGGACAAGCAGCCGCACGAAGTCGCCTCGATGTTCGACGACGTGGCGGAACGGTACGACCTCACCAACGACGTGCTGTCGCTCGGGCAGGCCCGGCTGTGGCGCAAGGAGGTCGCGAAGGCCGTCGACGCGCGCCCCGCGCAGAAGATCCTCGACCTCGCAGCGGGCACGGCAACCTCGTCCCAGCCGTTCGCCCGAGCGGGAGCGTACGTCGTGCCCTGCGACTTCTCCCTCGGCATGCTGCGGGTAGGCAAGGGGCGGCACCCCTGGATGCCGTTCACCGCGGGCGACGCGACGAAGCTGCCGTTCAAGGACGACACGTTCGACGCCGTCACGATCTCCTTCGGCCTTCGCAACGTCCAGGAGACGGACCAGGCGCTGCGCGAGATGTACCGCGTGACGAAGCCCGGCGGCCGGGTCGTCATCTGCGAGTTCTCACACGCCACGTGGGCGCCGTTCCGCACGGTCTACGAGGAGTACCTGATGCGGGCGCTGCCGCCGGTGGCGCGCGCGGTGTCGTCCAATCCCGATGCGTACGTCTATCTCGCCGAGTCCATCCGCTCCTGGCCGGACCAGCCGGAGCTGGCCGCGCGGCTGCGGGGCGCGGGCTGGTCGAAGGTGGCGTGGCGGAATCTGACCGGCGGTGTGGTGGCGCTGCACCGGGGGTTCAAGGCGTAGCTCCGGGGGCTTCCTGAAGGGGAGTTGACGGGAACCGGCCACGGGGCAAGATGTGTCCGTTGATACGACTCTGCCGAACCGCCTCGGGCGCTGCGAGCTCGGTGGGCACGAGTCGGTCCTTCTGGTCATCTCCCCAATGACGGAGCGTTCCCATGGCGTCGCCGCAATGTCCCCAATGCGGGTCATCCATTCCTGATGAGGCTCGCTTCTGCATGAAGTGCGGGCGGGAGCGGGTGCGGGACACGTCTGTGGACGCGGGGCCCGACGTGCCGCCTGAGGCCGAGTTGGGCGTACCCACGGGGGTTGAGCCCAGCGGCGACGAGGCTGCTGCCGGAGCAGAACCGGCGGTCCCTGCCGCGCCCCTCTCACCACCACCGCCCCCACCACCGCCCCCACCCCCGCCCGCGTACGTCCCCGCGCCGCCGTCGCCGGTAGGAGCCTTCCTCGGGCGGGCGTTTCGCGGGGACTGGGCCGGAGCCGCGCAAGCCGCGCTGTGGCCCGTAGGTCTCGTCCTGATCGCGGCCGTGGCGCTGGCAGTTCCCTCCTACGGGCAGGGCGACGACGGGGACGTCGTCGTCGGGTTCGGCACTCGGATGCGGATCGCGCTCGCCCTGCTGCTCCAGGCGGTCGGCGGCGGCTTCGAGGTGTCGGGCGGCGAGCGGCAGGAGTCGATCTTCGGCGGGAGTTCCGGGGACGTCGCGTTCGACGGCAGCGCCACGCTGCACCTGATTCCGCTGACCGCGACCGCGCTGTGGATCGGGGCCCTCTTCATCGGCGTACGCATCCTGCGCAGTCGTGTTCTCGTACGCGGCGGGGGACACGGAGGCGGCACCGCGGGTCTTGAAGCGGCCCTGCGCGTCACGCTGTTGGTGACCGGCGGGATCCTCGTGCTCGGTCTCTTCGCGCAGCCCGAGATCGAGGGCGTCGAGATCTCCTCGTCGCCCGTGCTCGCCACCCTCGGCGCGCTGGTCCTCGCGCTCGCCGTCTCCTGCGGTGTGCTGCACCGTGACGATTTGGGCCAGTGGCTCGCCCAACGCCCCGCCTGGCAGGCGCTGTTCCGCGCCACCGGCACCGCGTTGCGCGCGCTCGCCGTCGTGCTCGTGCTCTGCTCGGTCGTCGCGTTCATCAGCCTCACCCAGATCGATGACCTGGCCGGCGCCATGGACCTCGACGACGCCGATGTGTCCCCGCTGGTCATCGCCCTGCTCGTGCTTCCGAACCTCGGCGCCGCGCTCCTCGGTCTCGGCTGGGGGGCGCCGCTCGACGCGTCGGTGCAGAGCAGCAGTTCGGGGTTCGGCGGCGGCTACGAGAGGGAGTCGTTCGGCCTCTCCGAGCTGGGCGATGTCACCAACTCCTGGGCCGTCGTGGGTGCGTTGGCGCTCGGTCTGGTCTGCGCGCTGACCCTCGGCGTCCTCGCCGCGCGCCGCTCCGCGCACCGGGGTGAGCAACTGCTCGCCGCCGGAGTCTTCTTCGGGCTCGTCCTGCTGCTCGCCGGGGTCGGCGGAGTCAGTGTGGAGGCGACCGGGAACGCGTCGTCGGAGTTCGGCGGCGGCATGGGCGGCTCGGGCAACGGCAGCTTCGATGCGGGCGTGAGCGTGCCGGACGCGCTGCTGTTCGGGCTGCTCTGGGTGTCCGCGGCGGCGTTCGTCGCGCCGTATCTGCTGCAGATGGCGGGGCAGCGGACGGGGCTTGTCCCGGCGCCGGTTCCGCCGATGCCGGGGGCGCCTGCGGGTGCGGCCGGATCGGCGGCCGTCCTTCCGGCTGGTCCAGGCGTCCCTGCGGGTGGCCCCGTCGGACCTGCGGGTGGCCCGGCCGGGCCTCCGGCTGGCCCCGCCGTCCCTGCGGCTGGTCCCGCTGCCGGGCCGGCGGGAACTGGCGCTCCGGCACCGGGAGTTGCGTCAGCCACACCGCCAGCCGCATCGCCAGCCACACCGCCAGCCACACCGCCAGCCACACCGCCATCCGCACCTTTGGCCACCCCCTCAGCCACACCGCCGACCGCACCCCCGAACGCGTACGACCCGGCAGCCACCCCCGCGCAGACGCCGGCCGCATCACCTGTCCCGGCCGCATCCCTCGTACCGGCAGCCGCCTCACCCGCATACGACCCCCACACCTTCCACCTCGGCCAGCGGCCCCCCAAGCCCCGCAGCCGCACCGGCCTCTGGGTCGGCACCCTCGCCGCCGCCTTCCTCGTCGGCGGCGGCGCCACGGCCGGTGTTCTGCTCTGGCAGAGCAACGGCGACGACAAGGCCGACAATGCGGGCAAGGACGACAAGCCCGCCGTCAGCCGCACCGAGGAGCCCGACGGGTCGCCGTCCCCCTCGGCCACCCCCACCTCCACCCCCACGGACGAGCCGACCGCGACCCCCGACGCCGTGGACGACGAAGAGGGCGCCGGCGGTCAGGTGCCCGCGGGGTCCGAGCTCGTGAGCGACGTCAGCGGCTTCGAGTTCGCCGTGCCCGAGGGGTGGACCCGGCAGGGCGAGGACCGGCCGGGGCAGATCGTGTACGCCGGGTCGACAGGCCGCGAGGAGTTCCTCGTCGGCGTAGTGCCAAACGCCACGTACACCTCGTACGAGAACTTCACGACGATCGAGAAGGACGCCAAGAAGGACCCGGAGAAGTCCGACTACGAGCGGATCCGCCTTGAGCCGAACACCTTCCAGGGGCGCGGCGGCGCCATCTGGGAGTACACCTACACCGATACGGCGGGCCGCGAGATCCATGCGCTGAACCAGAGTTACGTCGCCGACAACGGCACCGAGTACGCCATCCAGCTCTCCTGGCGCGCGGACTTCTGGCCCGCGGGCGAGGGCGAGAAGATCCACCGGATCGCGCTGGAGCACTGGCGGGTCAACGGCTGACGCGGCCCGGCTCGTCCAGCTCCCGGAGCAGTCCGCCGTCCGGCGGGGCGGGGCGGCGCGGTTCACGGACCCCCGCGCCGCCCTCGCCCTCGCCGGGCCCGAGTTCGAACCAGACGGTGACGACGGCGTTGCGCGGGATCCACGTGCCGGGGAGCGGGTACTGCCGCACCACGTAGTCGGTGACGGCGAGCCGGAAGTCCGGGAGGTCCGGCGCCACGAGCAGCACGCCGTGCCGCGCGGCCGACTCGCGCGCGTCGACGGCCATGAGCCCGACCAGCCGCGGCACGCGCACTTCGGCAGTACTGGGCGTGTTCGTCACGGATGTCACCCCCCAGCGGCACGCGCCCCGAAGGGGCGCGGGGCTGTCACATGTGCGGCTCCGCCGCGTGGGCACGACAAGCCACGACGGCGCCGCGGACAGAGAACGGCACCCCGTCGCCTCCCCAGCGAAGCACTCAGCGAGCTAAAGAACCAGACCGAAGCGATGCCCCTGCCGTTGGCCCCCCGGAAGCGTGAACGTCTCCTCAAGCCGCATGCCCAGCCGCCGCGTAACCGCCACCGACCGCTCATTACGGACGTCGACCATAGCCACCACATCCGCTGTCCCCGCGGCGCGAACCCGCTCCAGGGTCGTCCGCGCCGCAGCCGTTGCGTACCCCTTGCCCCAAGCGGCCCGCCCCAGCCGCCAGCCGATCTCGATCTTGCCCTTGGGGCCCCAGTCGTGCGGCCACGGCTGCGCACCGACAAAGCCGAGCGGCTCGCCCCCCGCGTCGAGCAACGTCCAGAAGCAGAAGCCCAGTTCGGCGTCGTGTCTGCGTTGCCGGGCCGTCAGCTCCTCGTACACGGAGATCTCGGCCGACACACCGCCGTGGAACTCCATGACGTCCGGGTCGTCGAACAGCCGGTGCCAGACGAAGGCGTCTTCGTCGGTGGGGACGCGCAGCTGTACGGCGGGCAGGGTCTGATGCGGCGGTGCCTGCTTTGTCACGGGTGGCCCTTCGGCTGGTGGATCAGTACCGCTGCATAGACTGCCCATATCCCGTGCCCGCCGGCACACAGATTTCGAGCCTTGGGGAGAACCCGCCGTGACCGAGCCCCAGCCCCTCACCGAACACACCGCAGATGTGATCGTCGTCGGGGCCGGGCCCGCCGGCTCCACGACGGCGTACTACCTGGCGAAGGCCGGACTCGACGTACTGCTGCTCGAAAAGACCGCGTTCCCTAGGGAAAAGGTCTGCGGCGACGGTCTGACGCCGCGTGCGACCAAGCAGCTCGTGTCCATGGGGATCGACATCTCCGAAGAGGCGGGCTGGCTGCGGAACAAGGGCCTCCGCATCATCGGCGGCGGCGTTCGGCTCCAGCTCGATTGGCCGGAACTCGCCTCCTATCCGAACTACGGCCTGGTCCGTAAGCGCGACGACTTCGACGAGCAGCTCGCCCGGCAGGCCCAGAAGGCGGGCGCGCGCCTGCACGAGCGCTGCAACGTCGGAGCCCCGATCGTCGACGACCGCACCGGCCGCATCACCGGCGTGCACGCCAAGCTCGGCGAGGAGAAGACCCCGGTCACCTTCCACGCGCCGCTCGTCGTCGCCGCCGACGGCAACTCCACCCGGCTCTCCCTCGCGATGGGTCTGCACCGCCGCGACGACCGTCCGATGGGCGTCGCCGTCCGTACGTACTTCACCTCGCCGCGCCACGACGACGACTACCTGGAGTCCTGGCTGGAGCTGTGGGACCGCCGCGGCGCCCAGGACCGGCTGCTTCCCGGCTACGGCTGGATCTTCGGCATGGGCGACGGCACGTCGAACGTCGGGCTCGGCATCCTCGACTCCTCGGCCGCCTTCAAGGAGCTCGACTGGCGCGAGGTGTTGAAGGCCTGGTGTGCGTCGATGCCGGAGGACTGGGGTTACACCCCGGACAACATGACGATGCCGATCCGCGGCGCGGCCCTGCCGATGGCCTTCAACCGCCAGCCGCACTACACCAAGGGCCTGCTCCTGGTCGGCGACGCGGGCGGCATGGTGAACCCGTTCAACGGCGAGGGCATCGCGTACGCCATGGAGTCCGGGCAGATCGCGGCGGACGTCATCGTCCAGGCGCACGCCCGCTCGACGCCCGCCCAGCGGGAGTTGGCGCTGCACCGCTACCCGAAGGTCCTCAAGGACACCTACGGCGGCTACTACTCGCTCGGCCGCGCCTTCGTGAAGCTCATCGGCAACCCGAAGGTCATGAAGATCGCCACCCAGCGGGGCCTCACCCACCCTCTTCTTATGAAGTTCACGCTGAAGATGCTGGCCAATCTCACCGATCCGACGGGCGGCGACGCGATGGACCGCATCATCAACGGCCTGAGCAAGGTGGCTCCGAAGGCCTAGGGCCTGTCCGATGGGTCCTGCCGGGGTCGCGGGCCCTGGCACGCGCATCTGCGGCGTTGTCGTCGGTTGCCAACGCTCCGCGTTGTCGCCCTCCTCCGCCTTGCAGCTGCACGCACCAGGGCCCGCTCGGCCCTGCTGAATCGGCACCCGGCGCGAAGACCGGCCTGACCCATCGGACAGGCCCTAGCGGCGCGGGCTCCGGGCGAGACGGTGCAAAATGGACGCATGATTTTTATTGCCGTCAAGTTCACCGTCCGCCCCGAGTACAGCGACAGCTGGCTGGAGCGGACCGCCGCGTTCACCGCGGCCACCCGCGCGGAGGAGGGCAACCTCTTCTACGACTGGTCCCGCAGCGTCGACGACCCCAACCAGTTCGTCCTCCTTGAGGGCTTCGCCTCGCAGGAGGCGGGCGCCGCGCACGTCAACTCCGACCACTTCAAGGCCGGCATGGAGACGATGTCCGAGCTGATCGCCGCGACCCCGGAGATCATCCACATCGAGATCCCGGGAAGCAGCTGGTCCGAGATGGGCGAGCTCTCCCCGAAGGCCTGACCGAAGGGCTGGCCGAAGGGCTGAGCCTTCACCAGAAGCGCACAGAAGGGCCGGGAACCCCGCTGAGGGTTCCCGGCCCTTCTCTGTGGCTGTGTGCGGCTGTGAGGGCCCTTAGAGGACGCGCACGGCGCCGTCGGCCGGGTAACCCGACAGATCCTGGATGACAACGCCCTTGCTGGGGTTGGCGGCGTCGAGGTACTGACCGTTACCGATGTACACACCGACGTGGTACGCGGAACCGGCGCCACCCCAGTAAAGGATGTCGCCCACCTGGACGTTGGAGAGCGCGACCGGCGTACCGGAGACCGACTGGTCCTGCGAGACGCGCGGAAGGTCCACGCCCGCCTGCTTGAACGCGGCCTGGACGAGGCTGGAGCAGTCCCAGGCGTTGGGCCCGGAGGCACCCATGACGTACGCGTCGCCGAGCTGGGCCTTGAGGAAGCTGATGACCGTGCCGACGCTGCCGCTGGCCGGGGCGGCCACATCGGCATCGGCGGAAGCGCCGGAGCCGGATCCTGCGGTGGCGCTGAGCGTGGTGCGCTCGGCGGCGCGCGACGCGCGCTCCTCTTCCGCCTTCTTCTTGGCGGCGGCCTCGGCCTTCGCCTTGGCCTCGGCCTTCTTCTCGGCCTGCGCCTGGTCTTCCTTGGCCTGCTTCGCGGCCTTCACGGCGGCCGCGTCCTGCTCCGCGCGGAGCTCGTAGCTGTCGGCGGCCTGCTGCGTGGCGTCCGCGGACTGCGCGATCTGCGTGGAGAGATCCGTGGTGAGCGTGGGCATTTCGATGGTCTCGGTCACCGGCTCGGCGGCGTTCGCCGTGCCAGCGGCGGCGGCCACTGCCAGGGTGCTGAGGACGCCACCGGCAACTCCGGCGCGCAGGGCCATCTTCGAGGCGCTGCGACGGGGCTTCCGGTGGCTGGGTATGTGAGCGGTGTGGGACATGAGAACAACCGCTATCAGGGAGTCAGGGTTCCCTTCAAGAAACGTGTGCTGCGCCACAGTTGCTCCCGGCGGCCCTGAATCCCGGGCGTGTCACTTCTTATTGACGCCGTAACGGGCAATCCAGACAACGGTGATCACGCCTGTGATCATGGGCTTTCAGTGATACGTCCGAATTGCCCATGGACTACCACCCGTTGAGGCGGTTGGCCAAGCCCGGCTTCTTGAGCGCGATTGGTGCTGTGGCGCAGGTCACATCGGCGACCCTAGGGGATCTCCCTGAGATCCCGCCGAGACCTTCCTGAGATCTCCCGCGGATTTCGGGGGTGTTGCCCGGCACGGAATCGCCGCGTGCCGAGCACCGAATCCCCGCACGGGGGTCACCGCTCCTTCCGCGTTCCCTCTGCGCTCCTTCCGTGCTCCTTCCGTGCGTGAGATGGCGCCGCTCTCGCTCGTGAATCGGTGCACACGTCCACATCCGTCCACACCTCGCCCGCCAAAGCGTGAACGGGGCGCCACTATCAAGCTGATGTGTCCAGCGCCAATTTGCTTGCGGCCGCCATCCCTTGATAGGGCGACACCCTCTCGACCAGGGGTAACTCGCTGAGATGTCACCTCTGGTGATCACTCAGGCGCTTCGCGTATGAAGATCACCGCTCATCCGACTTCATGATCCTTCGTCAGGTGGTGGAGATCACAAAGCCGTTGTCGCACCCCGTGTCGCAGATCACAGACCGGCGGGCATAAGATGCGAGGCAGTTGGGCTTGTGACCTGCTTCACATGTACGCGATCTTCGCGGGCCTCGGCCCAACGCAACCGCCAACAGTCAGTGCCGACTGAGAGGAGCGAGGAGCGTGAACGCCTATGCGCCCATCCTCGTGCTGGGAGCCCTCGGGGCAGGCTTTGCGATCTTCTCCGTGGTCATGGCCACGCTTATCGGTCCAAAGCGGTACAACCGCGCCAAGCTCGAGGCGTATGAGTGCGGTATCGAGCCGACGCCGACTCCGGCCGGCGGTGGGCGATTCCCCATCAAGTACTACCTGACGGCGATGCTCTTCATCGTCTTCGACATCGAGATCGTCTTCCTTTACCCCTGGGCCGTCACCTTCGACGCCCTTGGGATTTTCGGGCTCGTGGAGATGCTGCTCTTCGTGCTCACCGTCTTCGTCGCGTACGCGTACGTATGGCGGCGTGGCGGCCTGGAATGGGACTAAGGGTCTGAGGGGCCAAAGAGCATGGGACTCGAAGAGAAACTGCCGAGCGGTTTTCTGCTGACCACCGTCGAACAAGCCGCGGGCTGGGTGCGCAAGTCATCCGTCTTCCCCGCGACCTTCGGCCTGGCGTGCTGCGCCATCGAGATGATGACGACGGGGGCCGGGCGCTACGACCTGGCGCGCTTCGGCATGGAGGTCTTCCGCGGTTCGCCGCGCCAGGCGGACCTGATGATCGTGGCCGGGCGGGTGAGCCAGAAGATGGCGCCCGTCCTGCGGCAGGTCTATGACCAGATGCCGAACCCCAAGTGGGTCATTTCCATGGGGGTTTGTGCGTCATCAGGCGGGATGTTCAACAATTACGCGATTGTGCAGGGCGTGGACCATATCGTCCCCGTTGACATCTATTTGCCCGGCTGTCCGCCGCGGCCCGAGATGTTGATGGACTCCATCCTCAAGCTCCACCAGAAGATCCAGGGCTCCAAGCTCGGGGTCAACGCGGAGGAAGCGGCCCGCGAGGCGGAGGAGGCGGCCCTCAAGGCGCTCCCCACCATCGAGATGAAGGGGCTGCTGCGGTGAGCGACGAGCACCGACACGGGAACGCGAACGGGAACGGTGACGCGAACGGCGTCCCGGCTCCCCGTGACGCGGCCGGCGAGGTCATCGGCGTACGCAAGGGCATGTTCGGCGCCGAGAACGGCGGCGACACGTCCGGCTACGGCGGACTCGTACGGACCATCACCCTGCCGGGCGCCTCCACGCGCCCCTACGGCGGCTGGTTCGACGAGGTCGCCGACGAGCTGGAGGGAGCCCTGGAGGAGCAGGGCCTCGTCCCGGAGAACGCGATCGAGAGGACGGTCGTCGACCGCGGCGAGCTCACCTTCCACATCGCGCGCGAGCATCTGCTCCGGGTCGCCCAGACCCTGCGCGACGACCCGGCCCTGCGCTTCGAGCTCTGTACGGGCGTCTCGGGGGTGCACTTCCTCGAGGACAAGGGCCGCGAGCTGCACGCCGTCTACCACCTGCGCTCGATCACCCACAACCGCCTGATCCGGCTCGAAGTCAGTGCCCCTGACGCCGATCCGCACGTCCCCTCGCTGGTCTCGGTCTATCCGACCAACGACTGGCACGAGCGCGAGACGTACGACTTCTTCGGCCTGATCTTCGACGGCCATCCGGCCCTCACGCGGATCATGATGCCGGACGACTGGCAGGGCTTCCCGCAGCGCAAGGACTACCCCCTCGGCGGCATCCCCGTCGAATACAAGGGCGCCCAGATCCCGGCTCCGGACCAGCGGAGGTCGTACAGCTGATGTCTACTTCTCACGCTTCCGCCCGGGAGACGACCGAGGGGACTGTATATACAGTCACCGGCGGCGACTGGGACGAGGTCGTCCAGTCCGCCGCCCGGTCCGACGACGAGCGCATCATCGTCAACATGGGGCCCCAGCACCCCTCCACGCACGGCGTGCTGCGGCTGATCCTGGAGATCGAGGGCGAGACCGTCTCCGAGGCCCGCTGCGGCATCGGCTATCTGCACACGGGCATCGAGAAGAACCTCGAGTACCGCACGTGGACGCAGGGCACGACGTTCGTCACGCGCATGGACTATCTGACGCCGTTCTTCAACGAGACGGCGTACTGCCTCGGGGTCGAGAAGCTCCTCGGCATCGAGGACCAGATCCCGGACCGCGCCACGGTCCTGCGGGTGCTCCTGATGGAGCTCAACCGCATCTCCTCGCACCTGGTCGCCATCGCCACCGGCGGCATGGAGCTCGGCGCGACGACGATCATGATCTACGGCTTCCGTGATCGTGAACTCGTTCTCGACATCTTCGAGTTGATCACCGGCCTGCGGATGAACCACGCGTACATCCGGCCCGGCGGACTCGCCCAGGACCTGCCGCCCGGCGCGGTGGACCAGATCCGCGAGTTCCTGAAGAAGATGAAGAAGAACCTTCCCGAGTACGACAAGCTCGCCACCGGGAACCCCATCTTCAAGGGCCGCATGCAGGACGTCGGCTATCTGGACCTCGCGGGCTGCATGGCCCTCGGCGCCACGGGCCCGGTGCTCCGCTCCGCGGGCCTGCCGCACGACCTGCGCAAGTCGCAGCCCTACTGCGGTTACGAGAACTACGAGTTCGACGTGCCGACCGCCGACACCTGTGACTCCTACGGGCGCTTCCTGATCCGCCTGGAGGAGATGCGCCAGTCGCTGCGCATCATCGAGCAGTGTCTTGACCGGCTCGCCCCGGGCCCGGTCATGGTCGCCGACAAGAAGATCGCCTGGCCCGCCCAACTGGCGCTCGGTCCCGACGGTCTCGGCAACTCGCTCGACCACATCAAGAAGATCATGGGCACCTCCATGGAGGCCCTCATCCACCACTTCAAGCTGGTGACCGAGGGCTTCCGGGTCCCGGCCGGGCAGACATACGCCGCCGTCGAGTCGCCCAAGGGCGAGCTCGGGGTGCATGTCGTCTCCGACGGCGGCACCCGCCCCTACCGGGTCCACTTCCGCGACCCGTCCTTCACCAACCTGCAGGCCATGGCGGCGATGTGCGAGGGCGGCCAGGTCGCCGACGTCATCGTCGCCGTCGCGTCCATCGACCCCGTGATGGGAGGCGTCGACCGGTGACCACCACTCCTTCCCAGCAGGGTGCGGGCGTCAGCCTGGGCATGCCCCAACTCCCCGCCCCCGACTACCCGGACGACGTACGGGCCCGGCTCGAAGCGGACGCCGAGGAAGTCATCGCCCGCTACCCGGACTCCCGCTCCGCGCTCCTTCCGTTGCTGCACCTGGTGCAGTCGGAGGAAGGCCACGTCACGCGCACCGGCATGGCGTTCTGTGCGGACGTGCTCGGCCTGACCACGGCCGAGGTCACCGCGGTGGCGACCTTCTACACGATGTACCGGCGCAGGCCCTCCGGTGACTACCAGGTCGGCGTCTGCACCAACACGCTGTGCGCCGTCATGGGCGGCGACGCGATCTTCGAGTCGCTCCAGGAGCACCTGGGTGTCGGCAACGAGGGGACCACAGAGGACGGCAAGGTCACGCTGGAGCACATCGAGTGCAACGCGGCCTGCGACTTCGCTCCCGTCGTGATGGTCAACTGGGAGTTCTTCGACAACCAGACCCCCGAGACCGCCAAGCGGCTCGTCGACGACCTGCGCGCGGGAGTGCAGGTCGAGCCGACCCGCGGCGCCCCCTTGTGCACGTACAAGGAGACGGCCCGGATTCTGGCGGGCTTCCCCGATGAGCGCCCGGGCGCCGTCGAGGCGAGCGGCGGCGCAGGGCCCGCCTCGCTGATCGGACTGCGGCTCGCCAAGGGCGAGTTGGCACAGCCGCGGGTGGTCCACCCGCGGGACGAGTCGACGTCGGACGCGGTCACCGAGGAGGGGGAGTGATGACCTTGGCAGCCGAGATCGACCACGAGACGAGCCCCGAGAAGGTGCTCGCGCCGGTCCTTTCGGCGTTCTGGGACGAGGAGAAGTCCTGGACGCTGGAGACCTACCGGCGGCATGACGGGTACGAGGGCCTGCGCAAGGCCCTGGCGATGGCGCCGGACGACCTCATCGCGTACGTGAAGGACTCCGGCCTGCGTGGTCGGGGCGGGGCGGGATTCCCCACCGGAATGAAATGGCAGTTCATTCCGCAGGGCGATGGAAAGCCTCACTATCTAGTTGTCAACGCCGACGAATCGGAGCCGGGGACCTGCAAGGACATCCCGCTCCTCTTCGCGAACCCGCATTCCCTCATCGAGGGGATCGTGATCGCCTGCTACGCGATCCGTTCTTCGCATGCCTTCATCTATCTGCGTGGTGAAGTCGTCCCCGTGCTCCGACGGTTGCACGAGGCCGTGCGTGAGGCGAAAGAGGCGGGATTCCTGGGCGAGAACATCCTGGGCAGCGGACTCGATCTGGAACTCACCGTGCACGCGGGCGCGGGCGCGTACATCTGTGGTGAGGAGACCGCGCTGCTCGACTCGCTCGAAGGCCGCCGTGGCCAGCCGCGACTGCGTCCCCCTTTCCCTGCCGTCGCGGGCCTCTACGCATGCCCCACTGTTGTCAACAACGTCGAGTCCATCGCGTCGGTTCCCGCGATCCTCAATCGCGGAAAAGACTGGTTCAAATCGATGGGCAGCGAGAAGTCCCCGGGCTTCACGCTCTATTCACTCAGCGGGCATGTCACCAATCCCGGTCAGTACGAGGCGCCGCTCGGCATCACGCTGCGCCAGCTGCTCGACATGAGCGGCGGGATGAGGGCGGGCCACCGGCTCAAGTTCTGGACGCCGGGCGGCTCTTCGACGCCGATGTTCACCGACGAGCACCTCGACGTCCCGCTGGATTACGAGGGCGTGGGCGCCGCCGGTTCGATGCTCGGCACCAAGGCGCTGCAGTGCTTCGACGAGACGACCTGCGTCGTGCGGGCCGTCACCCGCTGGACCGAGTTCTACGCCCATGAGTCCTGCGGCAAGTGCACGCCCTGCCGCGAAGGTACGTACTGGCTGGTGCAGTTGCTCCGCGACATCGAGGCCGGCAAGGGCGTCATGGCCGACCTCGACAAGCTGAACGACATCGCCGACAACATCAACGGCAAGTCCTTCTGCGCACTCGGCGACGGCGCGGCCTCGCCGATCTTCTCCTCGCTCAAGTACTTCCGCGAGGAGTACGAGCAGCACATCACCGGCAAGGGCTGCCCCTTCGACCCGGCCAAGTCGACGCTCTGGGCCGGCCGGCCCGCCGACAATTCGGAGGTGAACGCATGACAGTACTGCATTCGAATAGCGGCTCCGCCGCGGGCCAAAGCGCTCCCTCCGGGGGCGGTGAGGCGGCGGTTCCGCCGGAAGATCTCGTCTCGCTGACGATCGACGGCATCGAGATCAGCGTCCCCAAGGGGACGTTGGTCATCCGGGCCGCCGAGCTCCTCGGCATCGAGATCCCCCGGTTCTGCGACCATCCGCTGCTCGACCCGGCGGGCGCCTGCCGCCAGTGCATCGTCGAGGTGGAGGGCCAGCGCAAGCCGATGGCCTCCTGCACCATCACCTGCACCGACGGCATGGTCGTGAAGTCCCAGCTGACGTCGCCGGTCGCCGAGAAGGCCCAGCGCGGTGTGATGGAGCTGCTCCTCATCAACCACCCGCTGGACTGCCCGGTCTGCGACAAGGGCGGCGAGTGCCCCCTGCAGAACCAGGCGATGCAGGTCGGCGACACGGACACACGCTTCGAGGGCAAGAAGCGGACGTTCGAGAAGCCGGTGCCGATCTCCACGCAGGTGCTTCTTGACCGCGAGCGGTGCGTGCTGTGCGCGCGCTGCACCCGGTTCTCCAACCAGATCGCGGGCGACCCGATGATCGAGCTGCTCGAGCGCGGTGCGCTCCAGCAGGTCGGCACGGGAGAGGGCGACCCCTTCGAGTCGTACTTCTCCGGGAACACCATCCAGATCTGCCCGGTCGGCGCGCTGACCTCGGCGGCGTATCGCTTCCGCTCCCGGCCCTTCGACCTGGTGTCGTCGCCGAGCGTGTGCGAGCACTGCTCGGGCGGTTGCGCGACCCGCACCGACCACCGTCGCGGCAAGGTCATGCGGCGCCTCGCCCAGGACGACCCCGAGGTCAACGAGGAGTGGATCTGCGACAAGGGACGCTTCGGCTTCCGTTACGCGCAGAAGCCGGACCGGCTGACCACTCCCTTGGTGCGCAACTCGGACGGCGTTCTGGAGCCCGCCAGCTGGCCCGAGGCCCTGGAGATCGCGGCCCGCGGTCTCGCCGATGCGCGCGGCCGTGCCGGTGTCCTCGCCGGCGGCCGGCTCACCGTGGAGGACGCCTACGCGTACAGCAAGTACGCGCGCGTGGCGCTCGACACGAACGACATCGACTTCCGCGCGCGCGTGCACAGCAGCGAGGAGGCCGACTTCCTCGCGGCGCGCGTCGCGGGCCGTGGCCTTGACCTCGACGGCACCGGAGTCACGTACGCGGCACTGGAGAAGGCGCCCGCCGTCCTGCTCGTCGGATTCGAGTCCGAGGAGGAGGCGCCCGGGATCTTCCTGCGTCTGCGCAAGGCCTGGCGCAAGCACGGCCAGCGGACCTTCTCCCTCGCGACACATCAGACCCGCGGTCTGGAGAAGGCGGGCGGCACGCTGCTTCCGGCCGCTCCGGGCACCGAGACGGAGTGGCTCGACGCGCTCGCGGCCGGGGCCGGCCTGGAGGGTGACGGTGCCAAGGCGGCCGAGGCGCTGCGCACTTCGGGTGCGGTGATCGTCGTCGGCGAGCGCGCCGCCGGTGTGCGCGGCGGGCTCACCGCCGCCGTGCGGGCCGCGTCCGCGACCGGCGCCCAGTTGGTGTGGATCCCGCGCAGGGCGGGGGAGCGCGGTGCCATCGAGGCGGGCGCGCTGCCCTCGCTGCTGCCCGGCGGCCGTCCGGCCACCGACCCGCGCGCACGGGAAGAGGTCGCGGCCGCCTGGGGCGTCGCCGAACTCCCGCACCGCTACGGCCGCGACACCGGCCAGATCGTCGAGGCCGCAGCGACCGGCGAACTGCGGGCGCTCCTGGTGGCGGGTGTGGAGGTCGCCGACCTTCCCGACCCGCCGCGCGCGCGTGAAGCCCTCGCGGAGATCGGCTTCCTGGTCTCGCTCGAACTGCGCCCGAGCGAGGTCACCGAGCACGCCGATGTCGTACTGCCCGTGGCGGCGGTCGCGGAGAAGCCGGGCACCTTCCTCAACTGGGAGGGCAGGGCGCGTCTTTTCGCCGCCGCGCTCAAGCCCGACCAGATGACGCGCCCGCTCGCGCCGAGCGACGCGCGGGTGCTGCACATGCTGGCCGACGCCGGTGACGTACACCTGGGCCTCCCGGACCTGACGACCGCACGGCGCGAGCTGGACCGGCTCGGCGGCTGGGACGGGCCGCACGCCACCGAGCCCCTGGAGACGGGTGCTCAGCCGCCGAGGCCCGCCTCCGGAGAGGCCGTTCTCGCGGGGCACCGGCTGCTGCTCGATCAGGGGCGCCTCCAGGAGGGCGACGAAGCGCTCGCGGGGACGCGGCACGCGGCGCTCGCCCGGCTCTCGGCGGCCACCGCGGCGGAGGCTGGCGTCAAGGACGGCGACACCCTCGCCGTCACCGGTCCTGCGGGCGCGACCGAACTCCCGCTCCAGGTCACCGAGATGCCGGACCGTGTGGTGTGGCTGCCGCTGAACTCGACCGGGGGAGGCGTCGCTTCGGACACCGGAGCGCGCCCAGGCGATCTCGTCCGCATCGGCCCGGCGGTCCTGCCGGAGCCCACTGAGGCCCCGGAGGTGACGTCGTGATGCACACCGTGGTGCCGCTTGCGGCGGAAGACCTGTCCATGTTCGGCCGTGACCCCTGGTGGCTCGTCGCCATCAAGGCGGTCTTCTGCTTCGCGTTCCTGATGGTGACGGTGCTCTTCTCCATCGTGTGGGAGCGCAAGGTCGTCGCCTGGATGCAGCTGCGCATCGGCCCCAACCGGCACGGCCCCTGGGGCATGCTGCAGTCCCTCGCGGACGGCATCAAGCTGATGCTCAAGGAAGACGTGATCGTCAAGCGCGCGGACAAGGTGGTCTACATCCTTGCTCCGATCGTCGCCGCGATCCCGGCCTTCATGGCGATCGCGGTGATCCCCTTCGGGCCCGCGGGCAACGAAGTCTCGATCTTCGGCCAGCGCACCACGATGCAGCTCACCGACCTGCCGATCGCGATGCTGTACATCCTCGCGGTCGCCTCGGTCGGCATCTACGGCATCGTGCTCGCGGGTTGGAGTTCTGGATCCACCTATCCGCTCCTCGGCGGTCTGCGCTCCTGCGCGCAGATGATCTCGTACGAGATCGCGATGGGTGCGGCCTTCGCCTCCGTCTTCCTCTACTCCGGGTCGATGTCGACCTCGGCGATCGTGGAGGCGCAGGCGGACCGCTGGTACATCCTGCTGCTTCCCGTCTCGTTCCTGATCTACATCGTGACGATGGTCGGCGAGACCAACCGCGCGCCGTTCGACATGCCGGAGTCCGAGGGCGACCTCGTCGGTGGCTTCAACACCGAGTATTCCTCCATCAAGTTCGCGCTGTTCATGCTCGCCGAGTACGTCAACATGGTCACCGTCTCGGCGGTCTCGGTCACGCTCTTCCTGGGCGGCTGGCGGGCCCCGTATCCGGTCAGCACCTTCTGGGAGGGCGCGAACCACGGCTGGTGGCCGATGCTCTGGTTCGTGATCAAGGTCCAGCTGCTGCTGTTCTTCTTCATCTGGCTGCGTGGCACGCTGCCACGCGTCCGCTACGACCAGCTGATGAAGCTCGGCTGGAAGGTCCTGATCCCGGTCTCGGTCGTCTGGCTGATGCTCGTGGCCACGGTGCGGGTGATGCGGAACGAGGAGTACGACTTCACCTCGATCGCGCTCTATGTGGGCGGCGGAGTCATCGCGCTCCTGTTGCTCTCCGTCGTCGTCGACATCTTCCGCGACAAACGCGAGAAGGAAGCGGCCGTCGAGGAGAAGCCGGTCGCCTTCGACCCGATGGCCGGTGGATTCCCGGTCCCGCCGCTGCCCGGACAGAGCCTGCCGCCCGTGCCGCGCCGACGCTCGCGCCAGGAGCGGGAGTTGATTGTCAGTGGTGGGCCGGATACTCAAAGTGATGGAAAGGAGGCGTCCGATGGCTGAGCCGAACGAGGGCTCGACCCACGAGTCGAACCAATCGAAGCAGGGGTTCCAGAACCCCGTCGCGGGCTTCGGCGTGACCTTCAAGGCCATGTTCAAGAAGCGGCTGACCGAGCAGTACCCGGAGCAGGAGAAGACCACCGCTCCCCGCTTCCACGGCAGGCATCAGCTCAACCGCCATCCGGACGGCCTGGAGAAGTGCATCGGCTGTGAGCTCTGCGCCTGGGCCTGTCCCGCGGACGCCATCTATGTGGAGGGCGCGGACAACACGGAGGAGGAGCGCTACTCCCCGGGCGAGCGGTACGGCCGCGTCTACCAGATCAACTACGCCCGCTGCATCCTGTGCGGCCTGTGCATCGAGGCGTGCCCCACGCGCGCGTTGACGATGACGAACGAGTTCGAGCTGGCGGACAGCACCCGCGCGAACCTCATCTACACCAAGGAGCAGCTGCTCGCCGGCCTGGAGGAAGGCATGGTCGAGTCACCGCACTCGATCTTCCCGGGCACGGACGAGCAGGACTACTACCGCGGCTTGGTGACGGAAGCGGCGCCCGGCACGGTTCCCCAAGTGGCCCTCTCCAAGGGGGAGACGCCCCAGGAAGCCGCCTCCACCTTCGGCGACGACGAGCCCGCGTCGGAGAAGGTGATCAAGCGATGACGCAGCTCGCCGCCTACACCACCTCCACCGGTGAGGCCGTCCAGTTCTGGGTGCTCGGCACGGTCGCCGTGATCGGCGCCCTGTGCACGATCCTCATGAAGAAGGCCGTGCACAGCGCGCTCTGCCTGGCCGGGACCATGATCGTCCTGGCGGTCTTCTACCTCGCCAACGGGGCGTACTTCCTGGGCATCGTCCAGGTCGTCGTCTACACCGGCGCGATCATGATGCTCTTCCTCTTCGTGGTCATGCTCGTCGGCGTCACCGCCGCCGACTCCCTGAAGGAGACCATCAAGGGCCAGCGCTGGCTGGCGGGTCTCTGCGGCTTCGGCTTCGCCATCCTGCTCTTCGCGGGGATCGGCAACGCCTCGGTGAACGAGTTCGCGGGCCTCTCGAAGGCAAACGCGGGCGGCAACGTGGAGGGTCTCGCCGAGATCATCTTCACGAAGTACGTCTTCGCCTTCGAGATCACCGGCGCCCTGCTCATCACCGCAACGGTCGGCGCGATGGTGCTCACCCACCGCGAGCGCACGGAGCGCGCCAAGACGCAGCGCGAGATGTCCGAGGCGCGCGTGCGCTCCAGCCACCTGCCGCCGTTGCCCGCCCCCGGTGTCTACGCACGGCACAACGCCGTGGACATCGCGGGACTGCTCCCGGACGGCACCCCGTCGGAGCTCACGGTCAACAAGACGCTGCGTGAGCGCGGCCAGATCCGTGATGTGTCGGACGAGGCGCTGGCCGATCTGCGGGCGCTTGAGCAGCGCTCCACGGAGCGTCTGGAGCGGTCGCCCGAGGCCGAGGAGGCGTCGAAGTGAATCCGGTCAACTACCTGTATCTCGCGGCGCTGTTGTTCGCGATCGGCGCCACCGGCGTGCTGATCAGGCGGAACGCGATCGTGGTGTTCATGTGTATCGAGCTGATGCTCAACGCGTGCAACCTCGCCTTCGTCGCCTTCTCCCGGCTGCACGGCAACCTCGACGGCCAGATCATCGCCTTCTTCACGATGGTCGTCGCCGCCGCGGAGGTCGTGGTGGGCCTCGCGATCATCGTGTCGCTGTTCCGCTCCCGCCACTCGGCCTCGGTCGATGACGCCAGCCTGATGAAGCTGTAAGGGGTCGCTGAAAAGTGGAGAACCTGATCGCGCTGCTGGTAGCGGCGCCTCTGCTCGGAGCGGCCGTACTGCTGTGCGGCGGGCGGCGGTTGGACCGTGTGGGCCACTGGCTCGGCACGCTGCTCGCGGCCGCCTCCTTCGTCGTCGGCGTGCTGCTCTTCACCGACATGCTGGGCAAGGGCGCCGAGGAGCGCTCCCTGTCGCAGCACCTGTTCAGCTGGATCCCCGTGGAGGGCTTCCAGGCGGACGTCGCCTTCCAGCTCGACCAGCTGTCGATGACGTTCGTCCTGCTGATCACCGGTGTGGGCACGCTGATCCACATCTACTCCATCGGGTACATGGAGCACGACGAGCGGCGCCGCCGCTTCTTCGGCTATCTGAACCTGTTCCTCGCGGCGATGCTCCTCCTGGTCCTCGCCGACAACTACCTGCTCCTGTACGTCGGATGGGAGGGCGTGGGCCTCGCCTCGTACCTCCTGATCGGCTTCTGGCAGCACAAGCCCAGCGCGGCCACCGCCGCCAAGAAGGCCTTCCTGGTCAACCGGGTCGGCGACATGGGCCTGTCGATCGCCATCATGCTGATGTTCACCACCTTCGGGACGTTCGCCTTCGGTCCTGTCCTGGAGGCCACGGGTGAGACGTCGGAGGGCAAGCTCACCGCCATCGGCCTGATGCTGCTGCTCGCCGCGTGCGGCAAGTCCGCCCAAGTGCCGCTGCAGTCCTGGCTCGGCGACGCGATGGAGGGCCCGACCCCGGTCTCGGCCCTGATCCACGCGGCGACGATGGTGACCGCGGGCGTGTACTTGATCGTCCGCTCCGGAGAGATCTTCAACGCCGCTCCGGACGCCCAGCTCGCCGTCACCGTCGTGGGCGCGGTCACGCTCCTCTTCGGTGCGATCGTCGGTTGCGCGAAGGACGACATCAAGAAGGCCCTCGCCGGGTCGACGATGTCCCAGATCGGCTACATGATCCTGGCCGCGGGTCTCGGCCCCATCGGCTACGTCTTCGCGATCATGCACCTGGTGACGCACGGCTTCTTCAAGGCCGGGCTCTTCCTCGGCGCCGGTTCGGTCATGCACGGCATGAACGACGAGGTCGACATGAGGAAGTACGGCGGCCTCAGGAAGTACATGCCGGTCACCTTCGTGACCTTCGGCCTCGGCTATCTCGCGATCATCGGCTTCCCCGGTCTGTCCGGCTTCTTCTCCAAGGACAAGATCATCGAGGCGGCGTTCGCCAAGGGCGGCACGGAGGGCTGGATCCTCGGCTCGGTGGCGCTCCTGGGCGCGGCCATCACCGCGTACTACATGACGCGCGTGATGCTGCTGACCTTCTTCGGAGAGAAGCGCTGGCAGCCCGACGCGGAAGGCAACGAGCCGCACCCGCACGAGTCGCCCAAGTCGATGACGATCCCGATGATCCTGCTGGCCTTCGGGTCGGTCTTCGCAGGCGGGCTCTTCAGCGTCGGCGACCGCTTCATGCACTGGCTCGAGCCGGTCACCCACCACGACCACGGCCACTCGCCGCTCAGCGCCGCCACGGTCACGGGCGCCACGATGGTCGTCCTGGTCATCGGCGTGGCCCTCGCCTACGTCCAGTACGGGCGCCGGCCGGTCCCGGTCACCGCCCCGCGCGGTTCGCTGCTCGTCAGGGCGGCCCGCCGCGATCTCCTCCAGGACGACTTCAACCACGTCGTCCTGGTGCGCGGCGGCGAGCACCTCACGCGCTCGCTGGTGTACGTCGACCACACCCTGGTCGACGGAGTCGTCAACGGCACGGCGGCCTCGGTCGGCGGGCTCTCCGGGCGGCTGCGCAAGATGCAGAACGGCTACGCCCGCTCCTACGCGGTCTCGATGTTCGGCGGCGCTGCGGTACTCATCGCCGCGACCCTGCTGATGAGGGCGGTCTGATACCGATGTCCTTTCCTCTGCTGACAGCGACGGCGGCCCTGCCCGCGGTCGGCGCGATCGCCACGGCAGCCGTCCCGGCCGCCCGGCGGTCCGCCGCCAAGTGGCTCGCGCTGCTCGTCTCGCTCGCGACGCTCGCGCTCGCCGTGACCGTGCTCGTGCGGTTCGACCCGGACGGGGACCGCTATCAACTCACCGAATCCCGGTCCTGGATCGCGGACTTCGGGGTGCGGTACGAACTCGGAGTGGACGGCATCGGTGTCGCGCTCATCGCGCTCACCGCGCTCCTGATCCCCTTCATCATCCTGGCCGGCTGGCACGACGCCGATCCCCTGGAGACGAAGTCCTCGCGCTGGCGGCCGACTCAGGGCTTCTTCGCCCTGATCCTCGCCGTCGAGGCGATGGTGATCATCTCCTTCGAGGCCACCGACGTCTTCCTCTTCTACATCTTCTTCGAAGCCATGCTCATCCCGATGTACTTCCTCATCGGCGGCTTCGGAGACCGTGCCCACGCGGGCAGCGACGAGAAGGCATCGGCGCAACGCTCGTACGCGGCCGTGAAGTTCCTCCTCTACAACCTGGTCGGCGGCCTCATCATGCTGGCCGCCGTGATCGGGCTCTACGTGGTGGCGGGGAACTTCTCGCTCCAGGAGATCGCCGAGGCGCGGGCCAACGGCACGCTCGACATGGCGACCAACACGGAGCGGCTGCTCTTCCTCGGCTTCTTCTTCGCCTTCGCGGTGAAGGCGCCGCTGTGGCCGCTGCACACGTGGCTGCCGAACGCGATGGGCGAGGCCACGGCCCCGGTCGCCGTACTGATCACGGCCGTTGTCGACAAGGTCGGCACGTTCGCGATGCTGCGGTTCTGCCTCGGGCTCTTCCCCGAGGCGAGCAAGTGGGCGACGCCGGTCATCGTCGTACTCGCGTTGATCAGCATCGTCTACGGCGCGCTGCTTGCCGTCGGCCAGCGCGACATCAAGCGGCTTGTGGCGTACGCGTCGATCTCGCACTTCGGGTTCATCATTCTCGGCATCTTCGCGATGACCTCGCAGGGCCAGTCCGGCGCGACGCTCTACATGGTCAACCACGGCATCTCGACCGCCGCGCTGATGCTGGTGGCCGGCTTCCTGATCTCGCGGCGCGGTTCGCGGCTCATCGCGGACTACGGAGGCGTGCAGAAGGTCGCACCGGTGCTCGCGGGCACCTTCCTGATCGGCGGTCTCGCGACGCTCTCGCTGCCGGGGCTCGCCCCGTTCGTGAGTGAGTTCCTGGTTCTGGTCGGCGCGTTCGCGCGCTATCCGGTGGCCGGGATCATCGCGACCTTCGGCATCGTGCTCGCCGCGCTCTACACCCTCGTCCTGTACCAGCGGACGATGACGGGCCCCGTGAAGCCGGAGGTCTCGGCCATGCCCGACCTGCGGGTGCGGGAACTGGTCGTCGTCGCCCCGCTGATCGCGCTCCTGATCGGCCTCGGCGTCTACCCGAAGCCGCTCACCGAGCTGGTGAACCCGGCGGTCAAGCACACCATGTCCGACGTACAGCAGAAGGACCCGAAGCCCGACGTGGAGGCGGCCAAGTGAGCGCATCGGCTGTCCACAGCCTGTGGACAATGGCGTCGGCCGCGGCGCCCCAGGACACGATCGACAAGATCGACACTCCCACGATCGAGTACGCGCAGCTGTCACCGACGTTGATCGTCATCGGCGCGGCGGTCCTCGGGATCCTCATCGAGGCCTTCGTACCGCGTAAGTCCCGCTACTACGTCCAGGTGTTCGTGGCCGTGGTCGCCATCACCGCGGCCTTCGCCGCGGTCGTCGGGCTCGCTGCCACCGGATACGGCACGACAAAGGCGCACATCGCCGCGATGGGCGCCATCGCCGTCGACGGACCCGCGCTCTTCCTGCAGGGCACGATCCTCCTCGCGGGGCTCGTCGCGATCTTCACCTTCGCCGAGCGGCGGCTCGACCCGCTGGCGCACGGCAACCGCGTCGACTCGTTCGTCGCGCAGGCCGGCGCCGTGCCGGGCAGCGAGGGCGAAAAGGCCGCCACGAAGGCCGGGTTCACCACAACCGAGGTGTTCCCGCTGGCGCTCTTCGCGATCGGCGGGATGCTCGTCTTCCCGTCGGCGAACGACCTCCTGACGCTCTTCATCGCCCTTGAGGTCTTCTCACTGCCGCTCTACCTGCTGTGCGCGCTCGCCCGCCGCAAGCGCCTGATGTCGCAGGAAGCCGCCGTCAAGTACTTCCTGCTCGGCGCCTTCTCCTCCGCCTTCATGCTCTTCGGGATCGCGCTGCTCTACGGGTACGCGGGCTCGGTGTCGTACGGCACGATCGCGAAGGTCGTCGACGGCAGCATCGAGACGGTCAACCCGGCGCTCGCCGACACCATGGGCAACGACGCGCTGCTCCTGATCGGCGCCGCGATGATCGTCATGGGTCTGCTCTTCAAGGTCGGCGCGGTGCCGTTCCACATGTGGACCCCGGACGTCTACCAGGGCGCTCCGACCCCGGTGACCGGCTTCATGGCGGCGGCGACGAAGGTGGCCGCCTTCGGCGCGCTGCTCCGGCTGCTCTACGTGGTCCTGCCGGGCCTGCGCTGGGACTGGCGGCCCGTGATGTGGGGCGTCGTGATCCTCACGATGCTGGCCGGCGCGATCGTCGCGATCACCCAGACCGACATCAAGCGGCTGCTCGCGTACTCGTCGATCGCGCACGCGGGCTTCATCCTCGCCGGCGTCATCGCCATGACCCCGGACGGCATCTCGTCGGTCCTCTTCTACCTGGGGGCCTACTCCTTCGTGACGATCGGCGCGTTCGCCGTGGTCACGCTGGTGCGGGACGCGGGCGGCGAGGCCACGCACCTGTCGAAGTGGGCGGGGCTCGGCCGCAGGTCGCCGCTGGTCGCCGCGGTCTTCGCCGTCTTCCTGCTCGCCTTCGCCGGTATCCCGCTGACCTCCGGGTTCTCCGGGAAGTTCGCGGTCTTCAAGGCGGCGGCCGAGGGCGGCGCGGGCGCGCTGGTCGTGGTCGGTGTGATCTCGTCCGCGATCGCCGCGTTCTTCTACATCCGTGTGATCGTGCTCATGTTCTTCAGCGAGCCGAAGGCGGAAGGACCGACCGTCGCCGTGCCCTCGCCGCTGACGATGACGGCGATCGGTGTGGGCGTCGCGGTGACGCTGGTCCTGGGCGTGGCCCCGCAGTACTTCCTCGATCTGGCGAACCAGGCGAGCGTCTTCGTCCGGTAGCCCCGTAGCCCACCTGTTCTACTCGCCGCCGCCCGGCACCCCGTCCGACAGGGGTGCCGGGCGGCGGCCTGTGGATAACACTCCCAGAGCTGTCGGTCCTGAGCCCTATCGTTGAGGCAGTGGTCGAAGCGCGACGTACGGGGGCAGGGCGATGGATGGGATCAATGGCATGAGCGAGGTGACCGTACCGAGCGCGGTGGCGGACAGTGACGCGCTGAGGACGCTGCACCGCGTCTTCGGGTACGACGCGTTCCGCGGCGAGCAGGAAGCGATCATCGAGCATGTGATCGCGGGCGGGGACTCCGTCGTGCTGATGCCCACCGGTGGCGGCAAGTCGCTCTGCTATCAGATCCCGGCCCTGGTCAGATCCGGCACGGGCGTGGTGGTCTCGCCCCTCATCGCGCTCATGCAGGACCAGGTGGACGCGCTGCGGGCGCTCGGCGTGCGGGCGGGGTTCATCAACTCCACGCAGGACTTCGACGAGCGGCGCGTCATGGAGGCCGAGTTCCTCGCGGGGGAGCTCGACGTGCTGTATCTGGCGCCGGAGCGGCTGCGCCTGGAGTCGACCCTCGATCTGCTCTCCCGCGCCAAGATCTCCGTCTTCGCGATCGACGAGGCGCACTGTGTCGCGCAGTGGGGCCACGATTTCCGCCCCGACTATCTGGCCCTGTCCCTCCTCGGGGAGCGCTGGCCCGACGTGCCGCGCATCGCCCTGACGGCGACGGCGACGCACGCCACCCACCGGGAGATCACCGAGCGGCTCGGCATGCCGAATGCCAAGCATTTCGTGGCGAGCTTCGACCGGCCCAACATCCAGTACCGCATCGTGCCGAAGGCCGAGCCGAAGAAGCAGCTCCTGTCCTTCCTGAAGGAGGAGCATGCGGGGGACGCGGGCATCGTCTACTGCCTGTCGCGCAACTCGGTCGAGAAGACCGCCGAGTTCCTGTGCAAGAACGGCATCGAGGCCGTGCCGTACCACGCGGGCCTTGACGGCGGGACGCGCGCCGCCCACCAGTCCCGCTTCCTGCGCGAGGAGGGCCTGGTCGTCTGCGCCACGATCGCCTTCGGCATGGGCATCGACAAGCCGGACGTCCGGTTTGTCGCCCACCTCGACCTGCCGAAGTCGGTCGAGGGCTACTACCAGGAAACGGGCCGTGCGGGACGTGACGGACTGCCCTCCACGGCCTGGATGGCGTACGGCCTGCAGGACGTCGTCCAGCAGCGGAAGCTGATCCAGGGCGGCGAGGGCGACGAGGCGTTCCGCCGCCGGGCTGCCTCGCACCTGGACTCGATGCTGGCCCTGTGCGAGACCGCGCAGTGCCGCCGGGGTCAGCTCCTCACCTACTTCGGCCAGGACGCGGACGGCCAGTCCTGCGGCAACTGCGACACGTGCCTCACGCCTCCGGAGACCTGGGACGGCACGGTGGCCGCGCAGAAGGTCCTGTCGACGGTCGTGCGGCTCCAGCGTGAGCGCGGGCAGAAGTTCGGCGCGGGCCAGATCATCGACATCCTGCTCGGCAAGAAGACCGCCAAGGTCATCCAGTTCGACCACGACCAGCTCTCGGTCTTCGGTATCGGCGAGGAGCTCGCGGAGGCCGAATGGCGGGGCGTGGTGCGGCAGTTGCTCGCGCAGGGGCTGATCGCCGTCGAGGGGGAGTACGGGACGCTGGTCCTGACCGAGGAGAGCGGAACAGTCCTCGGCCGGGAGCGGGAGGTGCGGTTGCGCAAGGAGCCGAAGCGCGCGGCCACCGCCCGGGCCACAAAGGGCGAGCGGAAGGCGAAGACGGCAGCCGCCGTGGCCGAGCTGCCTCAGGAAGCGGTGCCGGTGTTCGAGGCGCTGCGGGCGTGGCGCGGTGCGCAGGCCAAGGAGCAGGGTGTTCCTGCGTACGTGATCTTCCATGACGCGACGCTGCGGGAGATCGCGTCCTTGCGGCCGTCGTCCCTCGCGGAGCTGGGGGGAGTGAGCGGCCTCGGTGAGAAGAAGTTGGCTACGTACGGGGAGGGCGTACTGGGGGTCCTTGCGGAGCTGGACGGTTCGGCGGGGCCCGCGTCGGCCCCACAGGCCCCGGAACCCCCGGAGGAGGAGTGGCCGGAGCCGCCGGACGACTTCTGAGCCGGGGGTGAGTTCACCCCCGGCCCCTAATTGCCGTCTGCGGGTGCGTCGTGGCTGGTCGCGCAGTTCCCCGCGCCCCTTCGGGGCGCTCAGCGAGCGGCGGTGATCTTGCCCGTGACCTTCCCGAGGCCCACCCGGGTCCCGTCCGGCCCGGGGGCCCACGCGGAGAGCGTCACCTCGTCACCGTCCTCAAGGAACGTCCGCTTGCCGTCCGCAAGGACAAGAGGATCGCGGCCGTTCCAGGTGATCTCGATGAGGGAGCCGTACTGCCCCTCCGAGGGGCCGGAGACGGTGCCCGAGCCGTAGAGGTCACCGGTGCGCAGGGACGCGCCGTTCACCGTCATGTGGGCCAGCTGCTGGGCGGCCGTCCAGTAGACGGTGGAGAACGGCGGCTCGGAGATGACGTGGCCGTTCAGGGTCACGGTGATCCGCAGGTCGTAGCCGCCCGGCTCGTCCGCGGCGGACTCGGCCGAGTCGTCCAGATAGGGGAGGAGTTCGTGCGTCCGCTCGGGCGGGGTGACGCGCGCCGCGTCCAGCGCCTCCAGCGGGGTGATCCACGCCGAGACGGAGGTGCAGAAGGACTTGCCGAGGAACGGACCGAGCGGGACGTACTCCCAGGCCTGGATGTCGCGTGCCGACCAGTCGTTGAGGAGCGTGAGGCCGAACACATGCTCACGGAAGTCCGCGAGCGGCACCGGCGTGCCGAAGTCCGACGGCGTACCGACGACGAAGCCGACCTCCGCCTCGATGTCGAGCCGGACCGAGGGGCCGAAGACGGGTGCCGTGTCGGCGGGCGTCTTGCGCTGCCCCGTCGGACGTACCACCTCCGTCCCGGAGACCACAACGGTGCCGGACCGGCCGTGGTAACCGATGGGCAGGTGCTTCCAGTTGGGGGTCAGTGGTGTCGGCGAATCCGGGCGGAAGATCTTGCCCAGGTGCGTCGCGTGGTGCTCGGAGGCGTAGAAGTCCACATAGTCCGCGACCTCGAAGGGGAGGTGCAGCGTCACGTCGGACAGCGGGTGAAGCAGCGGGCGGACCACCTCGCGGTGGGCCGGAATCGTCACCCACGCCGTGATCGCGCGCCGGACGTCGGACCAGGCGGTGCGGCCCGCGGCGAGCAGCGGGTTCAGCGTGGGCCGTGCGAGCAGCGAGACATAGGGCGAACCGAGCGCGGCGGCCGCGGCGCCCGCGTCGAGGACATGGTCGCCGAGTCGGACACCGACCCGGCGCTCGGTATCGCCCGTGGCCGCGGCCGGGGAGAACACGCCGTACGGGAGATTGTGCGGCCCGAAGGGGTCGCTCTCCGAGAGGGCGAAGGGGTCGCCGCCCTCGGAGCGCACGGAAGGGTCGCTCCCGGCCGGCTCGAGCGGGGTCTGCTCGGACATGCGTACCTGCCTCGCTTTCCATTGGGTGTGCCACACGTTACGTGGGAAGTCCCCGGTTCGGGCAGTGCCTAAAGAGTTCGCAATGTCCGAATAAGCCTTGCTGGAGTGGTCAATTCCGGCTTAGCGTCCTTTGGGGGACGCGGACGGGGTGGGTCCGGGTCAGACGGAGGGACACGTGGGGGGACCCGTGGCCAGGACGAACGACAGCGTGCCCGTGGCGGCGGACCGGGAAGTGCCCGGTCTGATCGTGAAGTTCGGCAACTATCCGCTGCACCACGGAGGCGTCGGCGCGATCCGCAGCCTGGGGCGTCTCGGCGTGCCCATGTATGCGATCACGGAGGACCGTTACACGCCCGCGGCTGTCTCACGCCATCTCACCGGGGCCTTCCCGTGGCCGACCACGGGGGCGGAGGAACCGGAGCGGCTCGTCGAGGGGCTGCTGCGCGTCGCCCGCCGGATCGGCAGGCCCACGGTCCTGATCCCGACCGACGAGGAGGCGGCCGTCCTCATCGCCGAGCACCAGAAGCCGCTCGGTGACGCGGGGTTCCTGTTTCCGCGCGTGGAGCCGGAGTTGCCCCGCCGACTCGCCAGCAAGCAGGGCCTGCACGAGCTGTGCGTGGAGCACGGCATCGCGTCGCCCGCGGCGGCCTTCCCCGAAAGCATCGGGGACATCAAGGAGTTCGCCGCCACGGCGGTCTTCCCGGTGGTCGCCAAGAACCGGGAGGCGTTCACCCGCCGCACAAGGCCCGCCGTGAACGGGACGACGCGTATAGAGACCCCGGGGGGCCTGCTCAGTCTGGCCCGTGACTGGGGCGGGCGCCCCGGTGTGATCCTCCAGGAGTATCTGCCCCGTGAGCAGGCCGAGGACTGGATCGTGCACGCGTACTTCGACGTGGACTCGACGCCGCTCGCGATGTTCACGGGCGTCAAGGTGCGCTCCTGGCCGCCGCACGCGGGGATGACGGCGAATGCGTACGTCGTCGACAATCCGGAACTCGCGGACCTCGCCGCACGTTTCATCAAGCAGATCGGCTTCACCGGAATCATCGACCTCGACCTGCGCTTCGACCGGCGCGACGGTCAGTACAAACTGCTCGACTTCAACCCGCGCATGGGCGCCCAGTTCCGGCTCTTCGAGAGCGAGTCCGGGATCGACGTCGTCCGTGCGATGCATCTGCACCTGACAGGCCGCCCGGTCCCGGAGGGGGAACAGCGCGCCGGTCATCGGTACGTCGTGGAGAACATCGACCTGCCCGCGCTCCTCGCCTACCGCCGCAGCGGATATACGACGCCGCACGCGCCCACCCACGCGAGCGGCACGGAACTGGCATGGCTCGCGGCGGACGACATGAAGCCGTTCTTCACGATGCTCGCGAGGTTCGTACGGCCGGGGGCCAAGCATCTGTACCAGCTCTGGCGGACGAACCGGCGGGGGAGTACGACGAGTTGAGCCGAGGCGCCGCAATGCCTCGGCGTGAGCACAACTGAATCCAGCACCACACGAAGTAGGCACACGCAACAAGTGACGTCCTGGGGAGGGACTTCGTGATCCAGCCAGTAGCAGTCATCGGGGCGGGCCCGTTCGGCCTGTCCACCGCGGCCCATCTGAGGGCGCGCGGCATCCCGATGCGGATCTTCGGCGAGCCCATGGTGAGTTGGCGCGCCCATATGCCCGCGGGGATGCTCCTGAAGTCGACACCCGTGGCGTCGAACATCGACGCGCCGCAGCGTGGCCACAAGCTGGTCGACTACTGCGACGCGGCGGGGATACCGCGCCTGGTCACGGACGAGGACATCATCCCCGTAGAGACCTTCGTGGCCTACGGGGAGTGGTTCAAGCAGAAGCTCGTGCCCGAACTCGAACAGGTGCGGGTGGTGTCGGTCGACCGCAAGGGCACGGCGGGCTTCGACCTGAAGCTGGACTCCGGCGAGCAGTTCACGGCCCGCGCGGTCGTCGTCGCGACCGGGCTCTCGGGTCTGGCGCAGCTGCCACCCGAGCTGGCCGCGGCCGTACCGGACGGACCGACCCCCACAGGGCCCGTCTCGCACAGCTCGCAGCACCACGACCTGTCGCGGTTCGCCGGGCGCGACCTGATCGTGGTCGGCGCCGGGCAGTCCGCCCTGGAGACGGCCGCGCTCGCCGCCGAAGCGGGCGCGAACGTACGGGTGGTGGCGCGCGGCAAGGGGTCCGTGGGCTTCGGGGCGCCGCCGTGGGAGCAGCCCAGGATGCGCCCCGAGTCGCCGTTCGGCCGCGCCTGGTCGCTCTACGCGATCAGCTACTACCCGCACCCCTACCGCTATCTGCCCCCGCAGGCCCGCCACTTCCTGGTCCGCCGCATCCTCGGACCGCTGGGCGCGTGGTGGCTGCGTGACCGCTTCGAGGGCAAGGTCGAGACGCGCGAGGTCCGCCGCATCGCGTCGGCGGACGTCCGCGACGGCAGCCCGGTCCTGCGGGTCGAGACGCTGGGCGGCCGCATCCGTGAACTCTCCGCGGACCACGTCATAGCGGCGACGGGCTACCGGGTCGACATCGCCGCGATGGACTTCCTGGGCCACGCCCTCCGCGCCCGCCTCGCGGTCAGCCGAGGTACGCCGAAGCTCGGCGCCGGGTACGTCTCTTCGGTCCCCGGCCTGTACTTCACGGGACTTCCGGCGGCGGCCTCGTACGGACCGGTGATGCGGTTCGTGTGCGGGACGGAGTTCGCGTCGCCGCGCCTTGCCCGGCATCTCGCGGCGGCGCACGGCTGAGGGGTGGGCGAGGTGGGCGAAAGGGCGGCGCGTGACGGTCAACTAGCGGTAAGGCGGCGGGGAATCAGGCGGATTCGGCGCCCGTCGCTCACCCCCGGCGTACGCCCCCGATCCGTGCGGAGCGACACGTCCCGGTGAATCCTCGGAGCGCCGGTTGTGCGACCGGCGCACTGCTCCCGTCACAGCTCCTGTCACGTTGCTTTCAGCATCGCCGTGGATCCGTATTCTCTGGATCATGGCCGCACCCCTCGCATATTCACTTATCGCCACTGACCTGGACGGAACGCTGCTGCGCGGCGACGACACCATCTCCGACCGGTCGCGGGCCGCACTGGCGGCGACGGTCGCCGCCGGGGTGCGGCACCTGGTGGTGACCGGGCGGCCCGCGCCGCGCGTGAAGCCGCTCCTTGACGATCTGGGCGGCGGCGGTCTCGCCGTCTGCGGGCAGGGCGCGCAGTTGTACGACGCGGAGTCCGACCGGATGGTGTGGTCGGTGACCCTGGACCGGGAGCTCGCCGAGGCCGCGCTCGGCAAGATCGAGGCCGAGGTCGGGCAGGTCTACGCCGCCGTCGACCAGGATGGCGTGGACGGGCTCACGCTCATCGAGCCGGGGTATCTGATGCCGCACCCCACGCTGCCGGCCGTGCGGGTGCGGCGGCGGGACGCGCTCTGGGCCGAGCCGATCAGCAAGGTGCTGCTGCGCCATCCCGAGCTGACCGACGACGAGTTGGCCGCCGTGGCGCGTGACGCCGTCGGGTCACTCGCCACCGTCACCATGTCCGGGCCCGGCACGGTCGAGCTCCAGCCGCGCGGGGTGACCAAGGCGACCGGGCTCGCGCTCGCCGCCGAGCGGCTCGGGATGACCTCCGCGGACACCATCGCCTTCGGTGACATGCCCAACGACGTGCCGATGTTCGTGTGGGCGGCCCGCGGCGTCGCCATGGCCAACGCGCATCCCGACCTCAAGTCGGCTGCCGATGAGGTGACTTCGTCGAACGAGGAGGACGGGGTGGCTGCGGTGCTTGAGCGCCTGCTCGGCTGAGCGCTTAGCGCTCCGCGGGGAGTGCGGTGGTGAACCCGCGGGCCGGTGGGGGCTGGTCGCGCAGTTCCCCGCGCCCCTTACGGGGCGCAACCCTTTACGGGGGCGCAACTCACCCCGCCGTCCGCGGAATCCGCTTCTCCCACGTCCGGTGGAACACCACTTCCCCACCGTCCTTGCACACCACCTCGTTCGACGTGATGAAGTCCGCCGCGTCACAGGTGATCTCGGAGCGCGACTCCACCCGTACGTCCCAGGCCAGTTCGGGGCGGTGCAGGCGGATCGTCCAGTCGGAGCGGGTGCGGGCGGAGAGAGGGTCGGACTCGTTGATCGTGTACGTCTCCAGCGCGTCCTCGGTGAACTCGAGGCCGTCCGGGTAGACCCGCGTGCCGCCGTAGCGCGGGTCGACCGCCAGGCGCCATTCGCCCTTCGCCACATCGCGTACGACCAGACGCTCGGGGCGCTGCTCGTCGAGCGTCGCCGGGTACACGACCTCCAGCGGCTGGGAGTGCTCGGGCGGGGCGAAGGTGATCTCCGGGTCCAAGTCACCGTCCCTGAACGGCAGTTCCAGGGAGCTGCCCGCCGGGTCGAGGACGAAGCCCGCCGAGTCGGCCTGCGGCCAGATCCACGGCCAGTACGCCGATGACACCGCGAGCCGGATCCGGTGCCCCGGCGGGAACGCGTACCCGATGGCGTTCAGGTCGAATGTCACGTCTTCGGTGTCGCCCAGCGGCCAGGCGTCCGCACGGTCGCGTCCGTGGCGGGCGGACAGGTTCAGGACGCCGCGCGTGACCAGGGTCGACGAGCCGTCCGGGGCCACGTCGCAGACCCGGGCGATCGCCTGCCCGAAGGGCACGTCCATGCGGAGCCGCAGCGTCACCCGGGGCCGGCCGAGGATGCGTACCGCCGATGGCACCTCGAACTCGAAGCACGCCGACTTGGCGTCCTCGTCCCGCTGGTCCGGCGGCAGGTCGGCGTCGTTGCCGAAGGGGAAGAAGCGGCCCGCGTCCAGGCCCGTGTGCTGCGGGGAGTTCACGATCAGGGGGTTGCCCCGGAGGGCGTACGACACAGGGGTGACGTTCGGGGACGGCCAGGAGGGGTCGCCGACCCAGCCGCCCGGCAGCTCGTCGTGCACCGTCGCGGGCCGGTGCGAATCGCTGATCCAGGAGCGGAGCTTCGGCTCCGCCATGACGTCATTCTCGACGCCCTTCAGGTGGTGGTCCCACCAGCGCAGCGTCTCCTGGAGGAAGCCGATCGCCGGGCCCGGCGGCAGGCCCCGGTCCGGGTACTGGTGCGACCACGGGCCGATCAACCCCCGTACGTCGCCCGGCAGATGTTCGACCAGGCGCAGGACCGTGTCCCGGTAGGGATCGTGGAAGCCGCCCACCGCGAGCACCGCCGCGCTGATCGCCGAGTAGTTCTCGCAGACGCTGCCGTGCCGCCAGTAGTCGTCGCGGGTCTGGTGGTCGAGCCAGGTATGGATGAAGGGGTCCACGGCTTCGAGACGCGCCAGCCACATCTCGCGCCAGTCGGTGCCGACGAACAGCGGGTCCGGCGGGCGGGACACGAACGCCAGCATCGTCGCCGCCCATGCGTGCATGTCCACCGCGAGGACGGAACCACCCATGTAGTGCACGTCGTTGTCATAGCGGTCGTCCGTCGAGCAGACCGTGACGACCGCCTTGAGCGGCTCGGGCGCGAGGGCCGCGATCTGGAGGGAGTTGAAGCCGCCCCAGGAGATGCCGAACATGCCGACCTTGCCCGAGCACCACGGCTGTTGGGCGAGCCAGTTGACGACCGCGACCCCGTCGGCCAGCTCGACCGCCGAGTACTCGTCGCCCGGCATACCCTCCGAGTTGCCGTGGCCCCGCACGTCCACGCGCACGGAGGCGTAGCCGTGGCCCGCGTACCAGGGGTGGCGCTGCCAGTCGCGTGGCGCCGTCCAGTCGCTGAGGCGGTAGGGGAGGTATTCGAGGAGCGCGGGGACGGATTCGTCCGTCACCGGGCGCCAGATGCGCGCGTACAGCCTGGTCCCGTCCGGGAGGGGTACCTGGACGTCCTCGCGGGTGGTCTCGTACGGGAAGGACTGGCGAATCTGCATGGCGGGAACCTCAGGGGACAGCTCAGTGGACGGGGTGCATGGTGCGGCGCAGCCACGGTGCGAGCAGGATGACGGCGACACCGGCGGCCACCGCGATGGCGCCGTTGACGCCGAAGTACGCCGGGTTGGAGACCTCTCCGTACAACTTCACGGTCTGCGCCTGGATGCCGTTGGCGAGGGCGAGCGAGAGGAACCAGAGGGACATGGTCTGGCTGGCGAAGGCCTTCGGTGCGAGCTTCGTCGTCGCCGACATGCCCGAGGTCTCCACGAGGATGTCGCCGAGGCCGAGCAGCAGATACGAGCCGACGATCCACCAGACGGCCATCTTGTACGTGTCGTCGGAGTGCCCCGAGGTCGGCAGGACCATCAGGAGGAACGAGAGGCCGCCGAGGATCACGCCGAACGCGATCTTGTTGGAGGCGTGCGGCTGGCCGTGGCCCATCTTGGCCCAGACCGCGGCGACGATCGGGGCGAGCCCGACCTCGAAGGCGCCGAGCGCGGAGGCGTACCAGCTTGCGGGGAAGGTGAAGCCGAGGATCGAGGTCTCGGCGTTCGTCGACGCGAGCAGGATCATCGTCGAGTACGCCTGGAAGAGGATGAAGTTGAAGACGACCGACGCCAGGAAGAGCACGACGTACGGCTTGAGACGGCCGCGTTCCTCGCTCGTCACGCGCGGGCTGCGGAACATGACCGCGAAGTAGACGACCGGCGCGATCACCGAGATCAGGGTGAGCAGGTCGACGAAGCGGTCCATGGTCAGCCAGCCGACGGCGGCGAGCAGACCGCCCACGGCGGCCGCCGCGACGATGCCCGCGACGATCAGGAGCACCGCCCGGCGCATCGCCTCCTGGGGCAGCGCGAATTCGGCGGACGCCTTGCGCCCGGCGAGATGGCGCCGCCCCCACACGTACTGGACGAGGCCGAAGGTCATGCCGATCGCGGCCGCCGAGAAGCCCCAGTGCCAGCCCCTGTGGTCGCCGAGCCAGCCGGTGATCAGAGGTCCCGCGAAGGCACCCACGTTGATCGCCATGTAGTAGAGCGCGAAGCCGGCGTCGCGGCGGTCGTCGTCGGTGCGGTAGAGCTTGCCGACCATGGAGGCGACGTTCGGCTTGAGCAGTCCGGTGCCCGCGCTGATCAGGCCGAGCCCGACCCAGGTCATCGTCGCCGTCGGCACCGCCATCGAGTAGTGCCCGCAGGCGATGAGGATGCCGCCCCACAGGACCGCGCGGTACGAGCCGAGGATGCGGTCGGCGAGCCAGCCGCCCGCGACCGACACGAGATAGACGAGTGTTCCGTACGCCGCCGATACGGACGCGGCGGTTCCGGAATCCATGCCCATGCCGTCGTGTCCGACGGAGTCCGCGAAGTAGAGGACGAGGATGGCCTGCATGCCGAGGAACGAGAAGCGCTCCCAGACCTCGAGTCCGGAGAGCGTGAGCAGACCGCGCGGCTGGCCGAAGAAGGCGTGGTCGTCGCCCGGCGGCGGCTCCGTGGAGGGGTCCGGGGGCGGTTCGGCGGCGACCTCGGTGCGGGACAAGGGCTGTGCTCCCGGTAGTTCCGTTGTTACTGGGGCGTTGCGGGCTTCTGGGTCGTATTGGCTGATCAAGAACATACCGGTGGTGATCGCACGCCGCCTGGGCGGCATTGCACAGGCGGGTGCCCACTGTGATCGAAAGGCGACCGGATACGCTGACTTGAGTGATGGCAGCGACACATCGACAAACCGTGTCATCGACCCCCGTCATCACGCCAAGATCGACCGAGTGATGATCGACCGAGTACCGACTTGTGATCGTCAGCAGACAGGAGAACCCCTCGTGACCGTCGTCGGGCCCTTCGGCCTCAGCGTGCGGGACCAGGCTCTCGAAGCCGATGTCCAGGCCGGATTGGCGGCCGTCGAGGAAGGTCTGCTCGACGCCACCAAAAGCGGGGTCCCCTTCATCACGGAGGCGGCACAGCATCTGGTGCGCGCGGGCGGCAAGCGGTTCAGGCCGCTGCTCGTGATGCTCGCCTCGCAGTTCGGCGATCCCTACGCGCCGGGCGTCGTGCCCTCCGCCGTGGTCGTGGAGTTGACGCACCTCGCGACGCTCTACCACGACGACGTGATGGACGAGGCCGATGTGCGCCGCGGCGTCGAAAGCGCCAACCAGCGCTGGGGCAACTCGGTGGCCGTCCTGACCGGCGACTTCCTGTTCGCCCGCGCCTCGTACATCCTGGCCGATCTCGGTCCTGACGCCGTCCGCATCCAGGCCGAGGCCTTCGAACGCCTGGTCACCGGCCAGATCCTGGAGACCGCGGGGCCGACCGAGGGCCGCGACCCGGTCGACCACTACCTGGACGTGCTCGGCGGCAAGACCGGCTCGCTGGTCGCCGTGGCGTGTCGTTTCGGCGCCATGATGTCGGGCGCCGACGAGACCGTCGTGGACGTCCTGACGCAGTACGGCGAGCGGCTCGGCGTCGCCTTCCAGCTCGCCGACGACGTACTGGACATCGCATCGGACTCGCACGAGTCCGGCAAGACCCCGGGCACGGACCTCCGTGAAGGCATCCCCACCCTTCCGGTGCTCCGGCTGCGCGAGCGGGTGGCGAAGCTCGGTCTTCCCGAGGACATCGCCCTGTGCGAGCTGCTCGACTCCGACCTGACGGACGACGCCCGGCATGCCGAGGCGCTCGCGCGGCTGCGTGTCCACCCGGCCCTGGAGCAGGCGCGCAAGGACACCGTGCGGTTCGCCGAGGAGGCACGGGCCACGCTCGCGCCGCTGCGGGACTGCGACGCGAAGACCTCGCTCGTCGAGCTCTGCGATCTCGTGGTGCACCGGGCCGGCTGAGGTCCGTGGTGCTCTGTGCCTTCGCGCCGGTCGGCGTAACCGCTGACGCGGCGGGTTGGTGTGATGCAGGTCACACCATCTGGGCAAGACTGGATTGAGTCCAGGCTCAGATCCACTCCGTACCCATGCTCAGAAGCTGACGCAGGGGGCGTCGGCTCAGGTACGGGGAGATTTCGGATCATGGGCATTCTTGGTACGTCGGGTACGTCGGGTACGTCGGGTACATCGGGTACGTCCGCGCGCCGCCGTCGGGCCCTGCTCGCCGCAGGCGTCGCCGTCGCGGCCGCGACGGGTGTGGCGGTCACGGTGCAGCCCGCAGCCGCGCACAGCGGCAGCGAGGACGGCGGATCGATCTTCGCCGCGAGCATGAACGGCGCGAACGAGGTGCCCGTGCAGGGCGGCCCCGCCGTCGGCGACAAGGACGGCAGGGCCCTGGAGTTCGTCAAGGTCAAGGGCGACAAGGTGTCCGTCACCGTCAAGTGGCGCGGCACCGGCAAGCCGACCGCACTCCACATCCACCAGGGCGAGCGCGGCGCCAACGGCGGAATCAAGGTCGACTTCACCAAGCTGCTCGACCAGAGCAAGGGCAAGCGCGTCACCGGCACGGTCAAGGTCGACGACGCGGCACTCCTCGACCAGCTGAAGAACAACCCCAACAGCTTCTACGCCAACCTGCACACCGCCGAGTTCCCGGGTGGTGCTGTCCGCGGCCAGCTCCACAAGGTGACCACCGACTTCGACTTCCGCAAGGCGGCGGCCAACTTCCAGGCCTCGGTGGTTCGGGGCGAGCAGATCTACGAGTGCAAGAAGGCCGACGACGGGTCCGGCAGGTTCGCCTTCGCCCAGCGCGATGTCAGCGCGCGGCTTCAGGGGGACATCGCGCACAGCTTCACCGCGCCCAACTCGGGCACCCCGCAGTGGGTGGCCCCCGACCGCAGCGCGGTCACCGGCAAGCTGATCTCCAGGACGCCGAACGGCGACAAGAACATCCCCGAACTCGACCTGGCGGCAACGCAGTCCGGCAAGCCGCGCGGGCTGCTCGCCGGCACGGCGGAGATCCTGCGCCTGAACACGGTCGGCGGGGTCGCGCCGGCCGGTGACTGCAAGGCGGGCGCCATCGCGAAGGTGTCGTACGGGGCGGACTACGTGTTCATCCAGCGCTGAGCCGCTTCATCCAGCGCTGAGCCACTTCATCCAGCTCTGATCCGCACCGGCACCGAGCGCGTCCCAAGTGGCGTCTCCCCTACGGGATGGGGGAGGCGCCACCGCTGTCTGTCATCCCACAGCAGTACGTGGAGTTGCTCCCGGGGTCTGACGCTTCTCGCTGGCCGATTTGGTCGTATGGAGGCAAGCAAGGTCCAGCAAGAAACAACCACTCCTGACCTATTCGGGTGAGAATGGCGGCGCGGGGTGGACGCAGGCACGTACAGGGAAGGCCGCCGCCGACCACGGAGGTAGGGCACACAATGGCACCGTACGAACCGGAGCAGAACACCAATGAGGCCGAGGCGCCACGCGCGGGCCGCCGCAAGGCGGCGCGTTACGCGGTCCCGGTCGCGGTGGCGGGGGTGGCGGCGGCGACCATCGGGCTCGTCCCGGCGCTCGCCACGTCGGGCGACCCCAAGCTGCCCGACGTCACAGCACAGGAACTCATCGAGAAGATCGCCGCGTCGGACACGGAACAGCTCTCGGGCACGGTGAAGATCAGCACCGATCTGGGACTCCCGTCCCTCGGCGGCGGCATGACCGGAGGCTTCGCCCCGGGCGGTGGCGGAGGCGGTGGCGAGGACGGCGAAGGCTCGTCCGCCGACCCGCAGTCCAAGCTGATGGAGCTGGCGTCCGGCACGCACACGCTGCGCGTCGCCGCCGACGGCCCCGACAAGCAGAAGCTGTCCGTCCTGGACGACGCGGCCGAGTACAGCCTGATCCACAACGGCGACGACGTATGGGCGTACGACAGCAAGTCGAACGAGGCGTACCACTCCAAGTCGGCGGGCAAGGCAGGGGAATCCGGGAACTCCGGGGACTCCGGGAAGAAGGACCTTCCCAAGGGCGTCCCGTCGACCCCCAAGGAGTTGGCCGAAGAAGCCCTGAAGGCCGCCGACGACACGACGTCGGTGAAGGTCGACGGCACCGCGCAGGTCGCGGGCCGCGACGCCTACCGCCTGGTCATCAAGCCCAAGCAGACCGGCTCGACGGTCGGTCAGATCACCGTCGCGGTGGACGCCAAGACCGGTACGCCGCTGAAGTTCACGCTGACCCCGGCGGGCGGCGGCAGCGCGGTCGTCGACGCGGGCTTCACGAAGGTCGACTTCGCCAAGCCTTCGGCATCGACCTTCGACTTCACGCCGCCCAAGGGCGCGAAGGTCACCGAGGGCGATGACGCCAAGGCCGAGAAGCACGACTTCAAGGGCGACGCCGAGGAGTTCAAGGGCGAGGAGGACCTGAACGGTCTGAACGTCATCGGCAAGGGCTGGAACTCCATCGCCGAGCTGGAACTGCCGGGCGGCCAGGGCCTCCCGACGACCGAGTCCGGGTCCGGGGACATGCCGCAGGACGCACAGCGCTTCCTCGACTCGCTCGGCGACAAGGTGACGGGCAAGTTCGGCGAGGGCACGGTCTTCAAGACACGCCTGATCAACGCTCTCATCACCGACGACGGCAAGGTCTACGCGGGCGCGGTGACAAAGGACGCCCTCGTCAAGGCAGCAAACGCGGCGAGCTAGGAGCGCCCCTACAGGGGCGCGGGGAACTGCGCGCCAAGCCACGACGCACTCGCAGAAGACATACAAGCGGCGGGCTCAGGGGAACGCCCCCTGAGTCCGCCGCACCGGTGAGGGGGAGGACAAGTGCCCGTAATCGAAACAGCCGCGCTAACCAAGCGCTACGGCAAGCAATTGGCCGTAGACAGGCTGAGCCTCACCGTCCCCACCGGCAGCGTCTTCGGCTTCCTAGGGCCAAACGGCTCTGGCAAGACAACAACCATCCGCATGCTGATGGGCCTGATCGAGCCGACTTCCGGCCACGCAAGGGTCCTCGGCCAAGCCATGCCGCAGGCAACCCGCACCGTGCTGCCGCACGTAGGCGCCCTCATCGAGGGCCCCGCCCTCTACGGCTTCCTCTCCGGCCGTGACAACCTCCTGCGCTACGACTCCGCCGACCCGACCGCGGACCCCCGCACCCGCCGCGCCCGCGCCGAATCAGCCCTGGACCGGGTGGGCCTCACGGCAGCCGCGGGCAAGAAGGCGAAGGCGTACTCGCTGGGCATGAAGCAGCGCCTCGGGCTCGCGGCAGCGCTGCTCCAACCGCGCAGGCTCCTTGTGCTCGACGAACCGACCAACGGTCTCGACCCGCAGGGCATGCGCGAAATCCGCACACTGGTCCGGGAGTTGGCGTCGGAGGGCACGACCGTCTTCCTCTCGTCGCATCTCCTGGACGAGATCGAGCAGGTCTGTACGCATGCCGCCGTGATGGCCCAGGGGCGGCTCATCACCCAGGGTCCTGTGGCCGAACTCGCCGCCGGTGCGCGCGGGCGGCTCGTGGTGACGACCCCGGACACGGGCGACGCGGCGCGCGTCCTGAAGGAGCTGGGCGTGACGGATCTCGTCGTGACGGAGGACCGGGTGACGGGCGAACCACCGGGCACGGAGCTCGCCGAGCTGAACGCCGCCCTGGTCGGGGCGGGTGTACGAGTACGGGGCTTCGGTGTCGAACGGGCCTCGCTGGAGGACGCGTTCGTGGCGCTGACGGGGGAGGGCTTCGATGTCGCGGGCTGAGGTCGCCGACGTACAAGACGCGCAATACGTAGAAGGCGCAGAAGGCGCAGAAGACGCAAGAGACGTACGCGACGTCCGGCGCATCTGGAGCCTCGGGCTCTTCCGCAGCGAACTGGCGATCACTTTCCGCCGCTGGCGGACGCTCGCGCTGCTCGGGGTGCTCGCCGCCGTCCCGATCCTCGTCGGTGTCGCCGTCAAGATCGAGACCAGCGACGGCTCGACGATCGGCGGCGGCGGTGAGGGCGGCGGTCCCGCGTTCATCGCGCAGGTCACCAACAACGGTCTGTTCCTGGTCTTCACCGCCCTCGCCGCGACGCTGCCGTTCTTCCTGCCCATGGCGATCGGTGTCGTCGCGGGCGACTCCATCGCGGGCGAGTCGAGTGCGGGCACGCTGCGCTATCTCCTTGTGGCGCCCGCGGGACGCACCCGTCTGCTGCTCGTCAAGTACGCGACGACACTGACGTTCTGCCTGGTCGCGACCCTCGTTGTGGCGGTCTCGGCGCTGGCCGTCGGGGCCCTGCTCTTCCCGGTCGGCGAGGTCACCACGATCTCCGGTACGCGGATCAGCTTCGGCGAGGGGATGCTGCGCGCCCTGCTCATCGCGCTCGCGGTCGCCGCGTCCCTGATCGGTGTGGCGGCGCTGGGACTCTTCGTGTCGACGCTGACCAGCAGCGGGATCGCCGCGATGGCGACCACCGTCGGCCTGCTGATCACCATCCAGATCCTCGACCAGATCCCCCAACTGCACGCCATCCAGCCGTACTTCTTCTCGCACTACTGGCTCTCCTTCGCGGACCTCCTTCGCGAGCCGGTCTACTGGGACGAGCTGGTCAAGAACCTGGGCCTGCAAGGCGTCTACGCGGCGGTGTTCGGCTCGGCGGCGTGGGCGCGGTTCGGCGCGAAGGACATCACTGCCTGAGAAAAGGACATCACTGCCTGAGAATCAGTCCTTGTCGTACGGGAAGCGGGCGAGCGGCGTCTCCTGGGCGAAGAAGGTCTTGGCGCGGGAGAGAGCCTCGGTGTCCTCGAGTACGTTGCCCGGCCGTGAGCCGTTGCCGAGCAGCACACCGCCGAAGCGCATCGGGAAGAACGCCGCGGTGTGGTTCAGCGTGCCGATCAGCGGGTCCGCCACTTCCTCCTCGGAGTGCGCGAGGGCGGTCACGCCCCACAGGGTGCGGTCCTTGAGGGTGGCCTTGAAGTCGAGCTCCGGGACCTCCAGCCAGGCGTCCCAGTAGTCGAGGTAGCGCTTGGTGGTGGCGGAGAGGGAGTACCAGTAGAGCGGCGACACGATGACGATGTCCGTGGCATCGAGGGTGGCGTCCAGGAGCAGCGCCTCGTTGTCGCCGACCGGGCGGGGGCGGGCGCGCGGGCGGTCACTGTCGTGCCGCAGATCCTCGAAGTCGGGCAGCGGATGCTCGGCGAGGTTCAGCCAGCGCTGCCCGACGCCGGACGGAAGCTGCTCGGCGGCCTTGCGGGCCAGCGTCTCGGAGTTGCCACCGGGCCGGCCGCTGCCGAGTACGAAGAGGAAGTTGCGGGTCATGGGGTCCCCCTGAGTAGGCGCTGCGAATTACCTGCGTGTGCACTATATGCACACGCAGGTAATTGCGTCTACGGGGTACTCGCGCCCGAAGGCGGATCCCTTACCCGGAGAGCCCCCAAACGGCATGCGCCACCGCATCGCTGTTGTGATCCAGCGCCTTCTCATCGATGTTCGAAGCCGTGTCGCACGACGAGTGGTAGCACTTGTCGAACGGCTCACCCGCCGTCCCGCCCCAGTTCTGCGCCTGCTCGGCCGTCTTCTCGTAGTCGGCGCCGCTGAAGAGCCCGCCGACGGGGATGCCCGCGTCCTTGAAGGGGGCGTGATCCGAGCGGCCGTCGCCCTCCTCGTCCGGCTCGGTGGCGATGTTCAGGCCGCCGTAGAAGTCCTTGAAGGTCTTCTCGATGGTGGGGTCGTCGTCGTAGACGAAGTAGCCGGGGTTCGGCGAGCCGATCATGTCGAAGTTCAGGTAGTCCTTGACCTTCGTACGCTCGTCGGCGGGCAGCTTGTCGACGTAGTGCGAGGAGCCGACGAGGCCCAGCTCCTCGGCTCCCCACCAGGCGAACCGCAGGTGCTTGGTGGGCTTGTACTGCTCCTTGGCCACCGTGAGCGCGGTCTCCAGGACGGCCGCCGAACCGGAGCCGTTGTCGTTGATGCCGGGACCCGAGCCGACGCTGTCGAGGTGCGATCCCGCCATCACGACCTGGTCGGCGTCGCCGCCCGGCCAGTCGGCGATGAGGTTGTAGCCGGTCTCGCCGTTGGAGGTGAACTCCTGGACGGTGGTGGTGAATCCGGCCTCGTCGAGCTTGCCCTTCACGTAGTCGATGGAGGCCTTGTAGCCCGCGCTGCCGTGGGCGCGGTTGCCGCCGTTGGCCTCCGCTATGGACTGCAGCTGGGAGAGATGGCCCTGGACGTTGGCGACGGAGATGTCGGGCGCGGCCGCCGTGGGGGAGGGGGCCGCGGAGGACATCGCGCTGGTGGTGAGGAGTCCGGTGACGGCTATGGCGGCGGCTGCCGCGGCGCGTCCTGGAACGGAGAACTTCATGTGGGGGGCTCCGAATTCCATGAAATCTGAACGGGATTGGCGAGCCCGATGGTGAGGGTGAGGTTGACCGTGCGTCAAGAGCGCATATCGGTCGGGGTGTTCCGGATGCCGGTCCGCGGTGGCACGAGGACCGTCCAGCCGGTGGCGTAGGTGTCCGGCACGGGATGGCGCCGCCAGTCGCGGGCCCAGTGCGGAGGCTGCCCCCCGCGCAGGACCAGGGCGGTGGGGCGCTCCGGGCCGCTCCGAGGGGCGGCCACGCATCCGGCCACGTACGCGAGGGGGATCACCGAGGCGTTGCCCTGGAGCACGCACGGGGCGCGGACCCCCTGCTCGCGCAGGACGTCGCTGACGCGGGCCCAGTCGCCGCGGGCGCCCGCCTGGATACGGCCGTTGCCGTGGGCGAGCGGGAGTTGGACGGCGAGATGCCCGACGAGTACGACGGTGAGGGCGGCCGCGAGGGCACGCGAGGCCCTCGCCCGGTCGGCGACGGCGAGCAGGCCGACGGCCGCGGGGAGCGCGAGGAGGGCGTGGCTCGGCAGCAGGAAGCGGGGGGCTCCGTAGGGGACGAGGAGGAGGTAGGGCAGAGCGGCGCACACCGCGACGGCCACGGCGAGCGAGAGCGCCCGAAGGGGCGCGGGGAACTGCGCGACCAGCCACGACGGCGCCGCAGATGACCGACGGCCCCGCACGGCACCACCAGCGGAGCGCCCGGCGGCCCAGAGCCCGACCGCCACAAGCACCGGCAGCAGGATCCACCACTCCGTGGCCACGACCCTGATCTGGTCGGCGCCGCACGGTCGGCAGAGCAAGGGCCCGTCCACCGCGGTGAACTGGGCGGTGATCGCGGCGAGCGGCCGCAGCCCGCCCTGTACGTCACTGGCGTCGGCGAGCCGTTCCCGTACGCCGCCGAAGCGTAGGTACGCCTCGATCACCCACGGCAGCGCACCGGCGACGACCCCGCCGAGCACGGCGAGCGCACGGGCCCATGAGCGCGGCGCGAGGACACCGAGGAGCGCGACGAGGAGCAGCGGGGCGGCGACGGCGGCACCGTCGTTGGGCCGCATGAGGGTGGCGACGGCGAGGCCCGCGCCGATTCCCGCGTACGTCAGGGGAGTCGGCGAGGCCCGCAGGAAGAGCCCGACCGCCGCGACGACGCCCATGGCGGTGTAGTGGTTCGGCATCGCGGCGCCCGCGTAGAACAGCGCGAACCACAGGGTGCCGTAAAGCCCCGCGGCCACGCCGACGGCGGCAGGCCGATGGGCGAGCACCCGCAGCCAGGGCCGGAACCCCAGATAGAGCGCCCCGGTGGCGAGCACCGTCAGCCAGACCCTGAGCAGCAGGACCGAGTCGCTCCAGGCGGCGACGGGGGCGATGAGCAGCGGGACGCCGCGGGTGCGGGGAGCGCTGAACGGGGTGGCGGGCGCGTACGGGCCGAACCGGCTCGCGTAGACGATCTCGTCCCAGCCGAGCGTCAGCGTGAGCGGGACGAGGATCAGCGAGAGCGCGGCGAAGCCGGCGCAGGCGGCGACGAGGGGGCGCTGTTCGCGGGGGATGACCCGGGCGCGCAGCGGCGTGCCCGCGTCGAGCGGACCTGGGGGACGCGTGGCGCCGGTCATCGTCATGCCGGTCTCGACGCCGCCGCGATCAGCTGCTCCACGAGGGTGCTCTTGGCCTCCGCGTAGCGCAGCCGGGCCTCGTCGTGCGCGTGGAACCGCCGGGCGAGCGCCGTCTTGAGCTCGCTGTAGCGGCGTACGTCGTCGGGGTTGCGGCGCAGATGGTCGCGGAGCCGGGCGAGTCCGCCGAGCCGCGGGGCGATCCGCCGCCGCAGCTCATCGAACTGCCCTGCCCATCGGGGGTCGTACTCCGTCACGACGAGCTGCCGGCCGTCCATTCGCCTGACCTCCTGTCAGGTCTTACCGGACTTGGCCCGCTTCTCGGTCATGTCCGGTCACTTCCGGTTGAAGGTAGTCATATGGACGCCGGAATCGAAGGACCGGTTCGCCGACACGGTGAAACCGGTCACCGCGAAGGGGCTCTCGAAGAGGGGGATGCCGGAGCCGATGACGAACGGGTTGCGCTTGATGATCAGCTCGTCGATCTCGTCGATGAGCGCCCCGGCGAGCTTGCCGCCGCCGCACAGCCAGATGTCCAGGCCGTCCTCCTTCTTCAGCTCGCGCACGAGCCCGACCGGGTCGTCGGCGACGAGCGTCACGTCCGAGGGCGTCTCGGTCAGCGTGCTCGAGATGACGTACTGCCTGAGCTGGGGATAGGGGCTGGTCATGCCTATGGGCAGGCCGGCTTCGTAGGTGCTGCGCCCCATGAGGATCGTGTCGAAGCGCTGGTTGGGGGTGTCGGTGAGGCCCAGCGGTCCGCGGGCGACCACGGGCAGGGTCTCGGGGCACTCGGCCATGATCGTCTCGCGGACCTCGCCCTCGAAGGGGAAGAAGTCGAACGATCCGTCGGGGCCCGCGATGAAACCGTCGAGGGTGACGGCGACGTAGTACGTGAGCTTTCGCAAGTGGGGTTCTCCTGGGTAGGACGGCGAGTTCTACGGCTGGGTGCTGCGCCTGATGTACTGTGCTTGAAGTGGTCAGAACTTAGTACTTCACTTGCAGTGGTGTCAACCGGCAACGCTAAACGATTAGGAGAGAACCCCCATGCGTCAGAATCCCGCCCGCCGCACCGCTCTGCTGGACGCCGCCATCGAAGTGCTCGCCCGCGAGGGCTCACGCGGGCTGACCCTCCGCGCCCTCGACACGGAGGCGGGCGTCCCCACGGGCACGGCGTCCAACTACTTCACCAACCGCGCCGACATGCTGGGGCAGATCATGGGGCGCACCCGCGAGCGGCTGACGCCCGATCCGTCGGACGTCGCCGAGACGCTCAAGGCCGAGCCGACGCACGAGCTGGTGAAGACCTTCATGCACCAGATCATCGAGCGGATGCGGGCCGACCGCAGCAGTCATCTGGCCATGCTGGAGCTGCGCCTGATGGCCACCAGGAACCCCGAGCTCCACGCCGAGCTGACGCGCTTCTTCCGTGACGAGCTGGAGGGCAACATCAACTTCCACCTCGACAGCGGGCTGCCGGGCGACACCACGGGCATGGTGCTGCTCTATCTGGCCATGTTCGGGCTGATGGTGGACGACCTGACCATCCCGGAGCTCCTGGCGCCGCATCAGCCGGAGCGTCTGGTCGACGAGATGGTGTCGCGGCTGCTGCTGTAGGGGCCCTCCGGGTCCGTCATGACGACCCACTCGCCACCCGGCTGCTGATCAGGGCGCTGTTGAGCCCGGGTGCCTGTCCGCCTCCTCGGACGTGGCCCGCACGTCGTAGGCCTCCCGCGCGGCCGCGATCTCGTTCTGGTGCTGCTCCGTCCAGGTCACCAGGGACTGGATGGTGTGGTGCAACGTGCCGCCCAGCGGGGTGAGTTCGTACTCGACGCGTGGCGGCACCACGGGATGCACCGTGCGCTTGACCAGGCCGTCGCGCTCCAGCTGGCGCAGCGTGACCGTCAGCATGCGCTGGCTGATGCCGTCGATCTCGCGGCGCAGCTCGGTGAAGCGGAGCTTGCGGTGCTCCAGGAGGGCGATGGTGAGCAGCGACCACTTGTCGGCGACGCGGTCGAGGATCTGCCGCACCTGGCAGTCCTCGCGGGTGTCCCACTGGAAGGGATCGGCGTCCCCGTAGTCCACGCCCGCACCTCCGCCCCCGCCCACGGTGCCTTCGCGGTGACTCGGTGACTTCAAAGTGCCTTCTTCCATACCTGCCGATGGTGCCGCAGGCTTCCAGTGGTTACAAGAGGGAACCGACCCTCGGCCGAGTAACCACTGACTCTCACCGGGAGACACCATGGGCGCACGGGCTTGGGCACTGCTGCTGGTCCTCTGCGGGACGATCTTCCTCGAAGGCATCGACATCGCGATGCTCGCGATCGCCATCCCCACGATCAGATCCGACCTCGGCCTCTCCACCGGCGCAGCGGCCTGGGTCATCAGTGCCTACGTTCTCGGGTACGCGGGCTTCACGCTGCTCGGCGGCCGGGCGGCCGACCTGCTCGGCAGACGGCGGATGTTCCTCACCTGGCTCGGGGTGTTCGTCGTCTTCTCCGGTCTCGGCGGCCTCGCCACCGAGGGCCTGACGCTGATCGTGGCCCGCTTCGTGACGGGCCTCGCGGCGGCGTTCATGACGCCCGCCGCGATGTCGATCATCACGACCTCGTACGCCGAGGGCCCCGAGCGCAACAAGGCCCTGCTGGTCTTCGCCGGCACCTCCGCAGGCGGCTTCTCACTCGGCCTGGTCGTCGGCGGGTTCCTGACCGAACTCGGCTGGCGGTGGGTGTTCTTCGCGCCGGTGCTGCTTGCGGCCGCGATCCTCGCGGCGGCGGTCCGGCTCATCCCGAGAGAGGCGGTGCCCGCGCGCCGCAGGCCCGGCCTGCGCGGCTTCGACCTACCGGGTGCCGCGACGGCGGCCGGGGCGATGCTGCTGCTCGCCTTCGGCGTCGTACGGCTCGAACACGGTCTTGCGGGCTGGCCGTTGACGGCCGGTGCGGTGGCCGCGGGGTTGCTGCTGGGCGCCGCGTTCGTACGGATCGAGCGGCGTACGGCCGAGCCGCTGGTGCGCCTCGGGATCCTGCGCACCGGATCGGTGGTGCGGGCCGGGCTCGGGGCGCTGCTCTTCGTCGGGGCGTTCATGGGCTTCCAGTTCGTCCTGACGCTGTACCTCCAGGAGCTGCGCGGCTGGTCGTCCTGGCAGACGGCCATAGCCCTGGTGGTGATGGGCTGCGACGTGATCCTGGCGCCGACACTCACCCCGCGCCTGGTCGCGAGGTACGGCCACGCCAAGGTGATCCTCGGCGGCTTCCTCCTGGCGACCGTGGCGTACGGCCTCTTCCTCCCCATCGGCATGGACTGGACGTACGCGGCAATGTTCCCGACCCTGCTCCTGGCGGGCACGGCCTTCGCACTGGCCCTGGGCCCGCTGATGATCGCGGCAACGGAAGGGGTGGCCGAGAAGGAACAGGGCCTGGCAGGCGGACTGCTCCAGACCGGCCTCCAGTTCGGCGCGGCGATCGGCATCTCGGGCGTAACGGCAGTCCACGGCCTCGCCCTGTCCGGCGCGGACGCGGCCTCGGACCTCTCCGCGTTCCGCACGGCCCTCGCCGTCCCGGTGACGATGGCGCTCCTGGGCGCGATCGTCTCGGCACAGGGCTTGCGGAGGCGCAGGAGCGGACGGATCGCGGGAGGCAGCGGCGGTCAGCCGCCGCCCCGAAGGGGCGCGGGGAACTGCGCGACCAGCCACGACGCGCCCGCAGACAAGAACGGCAGGCGGCAGCGTCAGACCGCGGACTCCGTCTCCCGCCCGGCGGCGGGAGTCATCGGCTCCGTCTCCCGCCCCGCGGGGGAACCGGAAGACGCCCCAGCAGCAGCCTGACGTACCGCGGCAAGCCGTACCGCATTGGCCCGAGCGGAGCGCAACGCATCCCAGGTCAGCAAGGTCAACGCCAGCCAGACAAGCCCGAACCCGGCCCACCGCTCGGCCGGCATCGCCTCATGGAAGTACAGAATGCCGAGCAGGAACTGGAAGACGGGCGCGAGGTACTGCAGCAGCCCCAGCGTCGACAGCGGCACCCGGATCGCCGCCGCGCCGAAGCAGACCAGGGGAGCGGCGGTGACCACACCGGTCGCCGCGAGCAGCGCCGCGTGCCCGACGCCCTCCGCGCCGAACGTGGCATCACCCTGCGAGGCGAGCCACAGCAGGAAGCCGACCGCGGGCAGGAACTGGATCGCGGTCTCGGCGGCGAGCGACTCCAGGCCGCCGAGGCCCACCTTCTTCTTCACCAGGCCGTACGTGGCGAAGGAGAAGGCCAGACAGAGCGAGATCCACGGCGGCTGTCCGGCGCCGATGGCGAGCACGAGGACCGCCGCGAGGCCGACACCGACGGCCGCCCACTGCACGGGCCGCAGGCGCTCGCCGAGCAGCAGGACGCCCATGGCGATGGTGACCAGGGGGTTGATGAAGTAGCCGAGGGACGCCTCGACGACATGGCCGGAGTTCACGGCCCAGATGTAGACGCCCCAGTTGATGGTGATGACCGCCGCGGCGATCGTCACCAGGCCCAACTTGCGCGGCTGCCGGATCAGTTCGCCGGCCCAGGCCCAGCGCCGTACGAACAGCAGCGCGATGCCGACCACGACCAGCGACCAGGCCATCCGGTGCGCGAGGATCTCGCCGGCCCCGGACGGCTTGAGCAGCGGCCAGAAGAGGGGCACAAGGCCCCACATCCCGTAGGCCGCGAAGCCGTTCAGCAGTCCTATGCGCGCCTCGCTCTTCGGCTGCCCCGCTGCTCCGCTGTCCACGGCCCCTCCTTGGTGCGCGGCAGCCCCACGCTGCCCTCACGAAGGTAGCGGCACAGGGGCCCACCTGTCATGCCCGTATCTCAAAGACGGTCATGACGTTCCGGGGCCCCTCCGCTTTCCCTCCGCTTCCCTCGGCTTCCCTCCGCGCCGCCCGGCGTCAGCCCTTGAGCGCCGCGGCGACCGCGTCGGCGAGGGGCGTGGTGGGCCGCCCGATGAGCCGGGTCAGATCCCCGCTCGTACCGGCGAGCAGCCCCCGCTCGATCGCCGCGTCCACGTCGACGAGGATCGCGGCGAACTGCTCGGGCAGCCCGGCGCCGGTCAGGTTCGCGAGGTTCTGCTCGGCGGAGACCTGTGCGTACGAGATGTCCTTGCCGCTCTGCCGGGCGATCTCGGCGGCGTACTCGGCGAGGCTCCACGCGACATCGCCGCTCAGCTCGTACGCCTTGCCCTGATGGCCATCGCCGGTCAGCACGGCGACGGCGGCCGCGGCGTAGTCGGCGCGCGAGGCGGAGGCGACCCGGCCCTCGCCCGCGGAGGCGACCACGGCGCCGTGCTCCAGGACGGGGGCGAGGTTCTCCGTGTAGTTCTCGTGGTACCAGCCGTTGCGCAGGAACGTGTACGACAGCCCGGATTCGAGGATCAGCTGCTCGGTCGCCTTGTGCTCGGCCGCGAGGTCGAAGTCGGCGTCGGGGCCGCCGAGTACGCCGGTGTACGCGAGGAGAGCGACGCCCGCGGCGCGTGCGGTGTCGATCACAGCGCGGTGCTGCGGCACCCGCTGCCCCATCTCGTTGCCGGAGATCAGCAGCACCTTGTCGCCGGCGGCGAAGACGCCGGTGAGCGAATCGGGCGTGTTGTAGTCGGCGACGCGCAGCTCGACACCGCGCGCGGCCAGCGGGGCGGCCTTCTCCTTGTCGCGGACGACGGCCGCTATCTGCCCGGCGGGGACCCGCGCGGCGAGCAGCCCGTCGATGACGAGACGGCCGAGGTGTCCGGTGGCTCCGGTGACGACGATGCTCATGTCTGAAATCTCCCTGAGTTCCCTTTGGGGCGGTTCGGGACCGAGCCTAGGTCGAACGCTAACTTCTGGAAAGTACCCACTTTGAAGTAAGGTACTGGCATGGGAGTAAGCGACTGGAACCTCGGGGACGAGCCGATGTGCCCGCAGCGCCTCGTCCTTGAACACGTCACGAGCCGCTGGGGTGTACTCGTCCTGCTCACCCTGGACGAGCGCTCGTACCGCTTCAGCGAGCTGCGCAGGGCTCTTGGCCGGGTCAGCGAGAAGATGCTGGCGCAGACCCTGCAGACCCTGGAGCGGGACGGCCTTGTCCACCGCGACGCCAAGCCGGTCATCCCGCCGCGCGTCGACTACTCGCTCACCGATCTGGGGCGTGAGGTCGGTGCGCAGGTCAGGGCGCTCGCCGAGTGGACCGAGCGGCGCCTGGGCGACGTACAGAAGGCGCGTCAGGAGTACGACGAAGCCCGGCCCTGAAGGATCAGGACCGGGCTTCGGGTGGTCGGCGTGCCGAGCTAGCCGACGACCGTCCAGGTGTCGCCGCCCGCGAGCAGTGCGGCCAGATCGCCCTTGCCGTTCTGCTCGATGGCGGTGTCGAGCTGGTCGGCCATGAGCGTGTCGTAGACCGGGCGCTCGACATTGCGGAAGACGCCGATCGGCGTGTGGTGCAGGGTGTCCGGATCGGCGAGCCGGGAGAGCGCGAAAGCCTGCGTCGGCGAGGTCGACTGCGCGTCATGGACCAGAATCTGAGACTCGGTCTCGGACGTGACCGGGACAACTTTGAGATCACCGGTCAGCGGGTCGCGCACCACGCCCTGGGACCCGAGGCCGCTCTCCAGCGGGGTGCCGAAGCGGATCGGCTGCCCGTGCTCCAGGCGGATCACCGCCTCCTCGGCCTGCTGCTTGTCCTTGACGACCTCGAAGGCGCCGTCGTTGAAGATGTTGCAGTTCTGGTAGATCTCCACCAGCGCCGTGCCGGGGTGATCGGCCGCCTCGCGAAGGACCGACGTGAGGTGCTTGCGGTCCGAGTCCACCGTCCGCGCCACGAAACTCGCCTCAGCGCCGATGGCGAGCGATACCGGGTTGAAGGGCGCGTCGAGCGAGCCCATCGGCGTCGACTTGGTGATCTTGCCGACCTCGGAGGTCGGCGAGTACTGGCCCTTGGTGAGGCCGTAGATCCGGTTGTTGAACAGCAGGATCTTCAGGTTCACGTTCCGCCGCAGCGCGTGGATCAGGTGGTTGCCGCCGATGGACAGCGCGTCACCGTCACCGGTGACCACCCACACGCTCAGGTCCCGCCGCGACGAGGCGAGCCCCGTCGCGATGGCCGGCGCACGCCCGTGGATGGAGTGCATCCCGTACGTGTTCATGTAGTACGGGAAACGGGACGAGCAGCCGATGCCCGAGACGAAGACGATGTTCTCCTTCGCCAGACCGAGCTCGGGCATGAAGCCCTGCACGGCCGCCAGGACCGCGTAGTCACCGCAGCCGGGGCACCAACGCACCTCCTGGTCGGACTTGAAGTCCTTCATGGACTGCTTGGCCTCGGCCTTGGGCACCAGCGAAAGCGCTTCGATCGTGCTCCCGGTGCCTTCGGTCTTCGTGTCAGCCATTGATGGCCTCCTTGAGAGCCGTGGCGAGCTGCTCGGCCTTGAACGGCATTCCATTGACCTGGTTGTACGAGACCGCGTCCACCAGGAACCTGGCGCGGACGAGCGTGGCGAGCTGCCCGAGGTTCATCTCGGGAATCACCACCTTGTCGTAACGCTTCAGGACCTCGCCCAGATTCCGCGGGAACGGGTTGAGGTGGCGCAGATGGGCCTGCGCGACGCTCTCGCCCGCCGCGCGCAGCCGGCGCACCGCGGCGGTGATCGGTCCGTAGGTCGAACCCCAGCCCAGGACAAGCAACTTGGCGTCGCCGGTCGCGTCGTCGAACTCCAGGTCGGGCACCTGGATGCCGTCGACCTTGGCCTGGCGGGTGCGGACCATGAAGTCGTGGTTGGCCGGGTCGTAGGAGATGTTGCCGGTGCCGTCCTGCTTCTCGATGCCGCCGATGCGGTGCTCGAGACCGGGCGTGCCGGGGATCGCCCAGGGGCGGGCGAGGGTCTGCGGGTCGCGCTTGTAGGGCCAGAAGACCTCGGTGCCGTCGTCCTCCGTGTGATTGGTGCCCGAGGCGAACTGCACCCGCAGGTCCGGGAGTTCATCGGTGTCCGGGATCCGCCAGGGCTCGGAGCCGTTCGCCAGATAGCCGTCGCTCAGGAGGAAGACGGGCGTGCGGTACGTGACCGCGATCCGCGCCGCCTCCAGCGCCGCGTCGAAGCAGTCGGCGGGAGTCTTCGGCGCCACGATCGGCACCGGAGCCTCGCCGTTGCGGCCGTACATGGCCTGCAGCAGGTCGGCCTGCTCGGTCTTGGTCGGCAGTCCCGTCGAAGGCCCGCCGCGCTGGATGTCCACGATGAGCAGCGGCAGTTCGAGCGAGACCGCGAGCCCGATGGTCTCCGACTTCAGCGCCACACCGGGCCCGGAGGTCGTCGTCACACCGAGCGAACCGCCGAAGGCCGCGCCGAGCGCCGCCCCGATGCCCGCGATCTCGTCCTCGGCCTGGAAGGTGCGCACGCCGAAGTTCTTGTGCTTGGACAGCTCGTGCAGGATGTCCGAGGCCGGGGTGATCGGGTACGAACCCAGATAGAGCGGCAGATCCGCCTGCTGACCTGCGGCGATCAGGCCGTACGACAGGGCGAGGTTCCCGGAGATGTTGCGGTACGTGCCGGTGGGGAACGCCGTGGACGCCGGGGCGACCTCGTACGAGACGGCGAAGTCCTCGGTCGTCTCGCCGAAGTTCCAGCCCGCGTGGAAGGCGGTGATGTTCGCCTCGGCGATGTCCGGCTTCTTGGCGAACTTCGTCCGCAGGAACTTCTCGGTGCCCTCGGTCGGCCGGTGGTACATCCACGACAGCAGGCCGAGCGCGAACATGTTCTTGCTGCGGCCCGCGTCCTTGCGGGAGAGGTCGAACTCCTTGAGCGCCTCGACCGTGAGCGTGGTCAGCGGCACCGGGTGGACGCTGTAGCCGTCCAGCGAACCGTCCTCGAGGGGACTGTTCTCGTAGCCGACTTTTTGCATCGCCCGTTTGGAGAACTCGTCCGTGTTGACGATGATCTCCGCGCCGCGCGGCACGTCGCCGATATTGGCCTTCAGCGCGGCCGGGTTCATCGCGACAAGGACGTTCGGCGCGTCGCCCGGAGTGAGGATGTCGTGGTCGGCGAAATGCAGCTGGAAGGAGGACACGCCCGGCAGGGTTCCGGCAGGAGCCCGGATCTCGGCGGGGAAGTTCGGCAGCGTCGACAGGTCGTTGCCGAAGGACGCCGTCTCTGAAGTGAACCGGTCACCGGTGAGCTGCATGCCGTCCCCGGAGTCACCCGCGAAGCGGATGATCACGCGGTCCAGACGGCGTACGTCTTTCTCACCAGCAGGCTTGCGTTGCTCTCCGACGACTGCCCCGTCGGCCTGCTCGGCTGGGCTACTGACCTGGCTGGTCACTGAACTGGACCTCCCTCGAGGCGGCGATACGGCAAAGGCCGGAAGACCAGCCTTCCCAAGGCCCACCCTACGTCGGTAAGGGTCGCCTTCCTGGGCTCGCTCGCATGATGGACGTGCTTTTGAGACGCGCAATTGCCCTGATTTGACATAGTCTGCCTCGCCCCCCGGCCCGACATGGAAGACGCCCCCCACTCATCCTTTGGTTCTAGGCCCGTTCTCCGTACTCGTGCTCGCGTTCGTACTCGTTCGTACTCGCTCGTGATCGTTCGTATCGTTCGTGCTCGGTTCGGCCTGATCACGCTCTTGTTGCGCCCTAAACATCTGACAGGGTGTCAGTTCCTTAGGAGTTGAGATAGGTCAGCACGGCCAGTACGCGCCGGTGATCTCCGTCACTCTGGGAGAGGCCGAGCTTCATGAAGATATTGCTGACGTGCTTCTCGACGGCGCCGTCGCTCACCACGAGCTGCCGGGCGATCGCCGAGTTCGTCCGCCCCTCGGCCATCAGACCGAGCACCTCGCGCTCGCGCGGCGTCAGGCCCGCGAGGACGTCCTGCTTACGGCTGCGGCCGAGCAGCTGCGCCACGACCTCCGGGTCGAGCGCGGTGCCGCCCTGCGCGACCCGCACCACCGCGTCCACGAACTCACGGACCTCGGCGACCCGGTCCTTGAGCAGATAGCCGACGCCACGGCTGGACCCGGCGAGCAGCTCGGTGGCGTACTGCTCCTCGACGTACTGCGAAAGGACGAGCACCCCGAGCCCCGGATACTGGTGGCGCAGATGGACCGCGGCCCGCACCCCCTCGTCGGTGTGCGTCGGCGGCATCCGCACATCGGCGACCACCACGTCGGGCAGCCCGCCCGTCGAGGAGAGCCCGTCGATCGTCTTGATCAGCGCGTCCGCGTCGCCCACCCCCGCGACGACGTCGTGCCCGCGGTCGGTCAGCAACCGGGTCAGGCCCTCCCTGAGCAGCACTGAATCCTCGGCGATGACCACCCGCACTTTGTCCTCCACGTTCCCGGCCCCCCGGCATATTTGGTTCTTGAGTCCCCCGGCACCTCAGTATCGCGCGTACGCGCGGGCGTTACTTGGTTCGTGGACAGACCGCTTTCCCGTGTTCGCTCTTGGCCTCTTTCGGGCGTACGCACGTGAAGTCGGCCTTGAGGCCGTAGTAGGCGCCGGGGGTCTTGTACTCCTTGACGGCGGCATCCAGCCGCGAGTGTCCCCGCGTACATGCCGAGGAGCACGGCGGTGCCGGTCGTGGGGCGCGTGCTGGGTCGCCGCTGTATCTGCTCACACAGGCGAGCGCGCCCTCGCTGCATGGTGTGCCTCCCCCGAGATGGCCCCTGCCTTCAGTGAGGCAGAAGGTACCCAACTCGGGGGAGGCGGGGCGCTGTTCAAGGAAAGGTCGCGGGCTACGCCCGCCACGGCAGTTCCGCCGTCACCGTCGTCGGCCCGCCCACCGGCGAGTTGACGACCAGGATCCCGTCGACCGCGTCGAGCCGCTCGGCGAGCCCCGCGAGGCCCGAGCCCGACGTCACGTCGGCGCCGCCCGCGCCGTTGTCGGTGACCTGGAGCATCAGCCGGTCCTCGACCTGCCAGACGTCGACCGTGCCGCGCGTCGCCCGCGCGTGCTTGGAGATGTTCTGCATGAGCTCGGAGACCGTGAAGTACGCGATGCCCTCGATCGCGGCGGCAGGACGCGCGGGCAGATCCACCTCGACCTGCACCGGAACCGTGCACCGTGCGGCGAGCGCGGACAGCGCGGCGTCCAGGCCGCGGTCGGTGAGGACCGCCGGGTGGATGCCGCGGGCCAGGTCGCGCAGCTCCTGGAGGGCGACCTTCACCTCGCCGTGCGCCTCGTCCACCATGCGCGCCGCGGCCTCCGGGTCCTCCGCCAGCTTCTCCTTGGCCAGGCCGAGGTCCATGGCGAGCGCGACAAGGCGGGCCTGCGCGCCGTCGTGCAGATCGCGCTCGATGCGGCGCAGATCGGCGGCGGCCGTGTCGACCACGACACCCCGGTCCGACTCCAGCTCGACGACCCGCGTCGCCAGGCTCGACGGGCCGAGCAGACCGACCACCATGACGCGGTCGACGGTGGTCAGGGCCCGGATGATCCAGGGGGTGGCCAGCGTGATCAGCAGTCCGATGAGGGCGGTGACGCCGATCTCGAAGGGGTTGTCCAGGTAGACGCGGTGCCCGTCGTCGCCGTAGAGCTGGATGCCGCCCTGGCCGCCGTACATCGGGAAGAGCCACTGCCACGCCGGGTAGGTCAGCAGCGTCCACCCGGTCGACCAGAAGACCACCGACACGCTGAAGGAGAAGACCGCCCACGGCATGTGGAGCACCGAGTAGAGGACGTGCCGCCAGGAGACACCGCTCTTGAGGACGGCGCCCATCCAACCCATCGGCCCGCCGTTCTTGGGCCGCAGCGGCTCCGGGTTCGCCACCTCGACGCCGAGCAGCGAGCGCGCCCGCACCCGCTCCAGGGCGCCGATGCCCCGGCAGCCGGCAAGACCGGCGGCGAGCACCGGGATGCCGACGAACGTGATCAGGAGGCCTGCGCCGAGCGACAGCATCGTGATCGCGTACGTGAACGTGACGATGCTGATGGGCAGGCTGAGCAGCACATAGCCGAGCTCCTTCCAGGCGCGGGCCTCGAACGGCGCGCGCAGCCCGGCCGGGACACGGTGCCGCCGCTCATCGAGATCGGCACCCCGGAACTCCGAACGGTCCATGCGTCCGTACTCCTGTCCGTACTCCGTGGCCATCGGTGTCGTCCGTTTCTGCTCGGTCGCTGCTCGGTCGGTCGCTGCTCGGTCGTGCGCTGTGTACCTACAGCCTGCTGGCCTGGGCGGATCCGGACCATGTGGTGGGTGGGTGTCTTGGACCGGGGGTTTTCCCTACCCCTGGTCCCGGTCCCGCCACGGCAGCTCCGCCGTGATCGTCGTAGGACCGCCCTGCGGCGATTCGATGACGAACAGGCCGTCGACCGCGCCGAGCCGGTCCGCGAGCCCCGCCATGCCCGTGCCCCCGTCGAGGCTGGCGCCGCCGTGCCCGTCGTCCCACACCTGGATGAGCAGGCGCTGGTCGGTGCGCCACACCTCCACGGACGCCGTGCGCGCCCCGCTGTGCTTGGAGACGTTCTGCAGGAGCTCGGAGACCGTGAAGTACGCGATGCCTTCGATCGCGGCGGCCGGGCGTTCGGGCAGATCGGCGGTCACCTTCACCGGGACCGTGCACCGCGAGGCCACGGAGGAGAGCGCGGCGTCCAGGCCGCGGTCGGTGAGGACCGCCGGGTGGATGCCGCGGGCCAGGTCGCGCAGTTCCTGGAGGGCGAGCTTCACCTCGCCGTGCGCCTCGTCGACCATCGCGGCCGCGGTGTCGGGATCCTCCAGGAGCTTCTCCTTGGCCAGGCCGAGGCCCATGGCGAGCGCGACAAGGCGGGCCTGCGCCCCGTCGTGCAGATCGCGCTCGATACGGCGCAGATCGGCGGCGGCGGTGTCGACCACGACGCCCCGGTCCGACTCCAGTTCGGCGATGCGCCGCTCCAGTTCGTCGGAGGGGGAGAGCAGCCCGCGCGCCATCGCCCGGTCGGCGTTGGTCAGACCGCGCGCGATGTAGGGGAGTACGGGCCAGAACACGAAGAGGCCGGTGAAGGCGACGGTGAAGGTAGCCACGCCCCAGGGCAGCCGGATGAACTCGTACAGCATCGCGCGCCAGCCCACCGGGTCCTTCAGGCTCGACCACAGCCAGCTGAAGAAGCCGTGCCCGTGCTGCCTCGGCAACGGACTCGGCTCGTCGATCCGCAGCCCGAGCAGCGCCCTGGCCCTGGCCCGCTCCGCCTTGCCGAGCTGCCGTGCGCCGATCAGCGCGCCCGCGAGCAGCGGCAGACCGACGACCGTCACGGACAGACCGCCGCCCACCGCCACGGCCACCGTCACGTACACGAAACCGGCCACGCCCAGCGGCAGATTGGCGAGGAGGTGCGCGATCTCCTTCCAGGTGTGCCGGTCGTACGCGGCGAAGCGTGCGGGCGGCGGGGGCGCGGCGGACGCGACGTACGCGGCGTACGCGGAAGGAGAAGGGGACATGGCGCTTGCGGTCATATGCGCAAGGGTGCCCGGCCCGCCGCTCCGGCGCCATGAGGATGACCGCCAGACTGGGTGGGGGATAACCCCACCCGTCCTGACCGAAGCGTGACGCTCTGCTTACCTTGCCTTTAGCAGGCCCTAGACTCCCGTGCGTACAGATCGTCGAACAGTGATCAATGAACTGTGATCACTGAACGGTGATCAATTTCAGAGGCGGTCGGGGACTGTCGGGGAGTGAAGGGGCTGACGTGCACGTGACGAACGTCGCGGCGAGCTACTACCAGTCGTACTCCGTCGTCGGACTGCTCGCCCTCGTCGGCGTGCTGTTCGTCGCCGTCGCCTTCGGCGCGGGGCGGCTGCTGCGGCCCGTCGTGCCGACCCCGGAGAAACTCCTGACGTACGAGTGCGGCGTCGATCCGGTCGGCGAAGGCTGGGCCCACACCCAGGTCCGCTACTACGTCTACGCGTTCCTCTACGTCATCTTCGCCGTCGACTCGATCTTCCTCTTTCCGTGGGCGACGGTCTTCGCCGCGCCCGGCTACGGTGCCACGACGCTGGTGGAGATGTTCATCTTCCTCGGCTTCCTGACCGTGGGTCTGCTGTACGCATACAAGAAGGGCGTCCTGACATGGACGTGACCCCCTCGGAGCCTGTGCTCCTGCCCGAGCCGAAGAAGCTGGGCGTGCTTTCCCGCCTGGCCCCCGAGCCGATGAAGGTGGTCCTCAACTGGGGCCGCCGGTACTCCCTCTGGGTCTTCAACTTCGGCCTCGCCTGCTGCGCGATCGAATTCATCGCGGCGTCCATGGCGCGCCACGACTTCATCCGGCTCGGCGTGATCCCCTTCGCGCCGGGCCCGCGCCAGGCCGACCTGATGGTCGTGTCCGGCACGGTCACGGACAAGATGGCGCCCGCCGTGAAGCGCCTGTACGAGCAGATGCCCGAGCCGAAGTACGTGATCTCCTTCGGCGCCTGCTCCAACTGCGGCGGCCCCTACTGGGACTCGTACTCCGTCACCAAGGGCGTCGACCAGATCATCCCGGTCGATGTGTACGTCCCCGGGTGCCCGCCCCGCCCTGAAGCGCTCCTCCAGGGGATCCTCAAGCTCCAGGAGAAGATCGCGCGGGAGTCGCTGGGGGAGCGGTACGGGGGCGGTGCGCGGCCTTCGGCGGCGGCGCTGCAGAGCGGTCTGGTGAAGCCGCCTTCTGCTCCTTCCACTCCTTCTGCTCCTGCTGCCTCGGGGGAGGACAAGGCATGACGGGCTGGCTGCCGAGCCCCGTGGAGGAGCTCTTCGGCGCGGAGGCGACGGCCGACGAGTCGTACGACCTCCTGACGGTGGACGTCCCGCCGACCTCCTGGATCGCCGCGCTGGAAACCGCGCGCACGACCCTGACCTGCACGTACTTCGACTGGCTGAGCGCGGTCGACGAACCGGGCACGGGCTTCCTCGTCTCGGCGCACGTCGTCGCCCTCTCTCCGGTACGACGTCTCCTCATCCGTACGACCGTTCCGCACGACGCCCCGGTCCTGCCGACGGCGGTTGAGGTCTACGCGGGCGCGGCCTGGCATGAGCGCGAGACGCACGAGATGTTCGGCATCGACTTCGAAGGCCACCCGAACCTGACACCGCTGCTCCTCCCCGAGACCTTCGAAGGCCACCCCCTGCGCAAGGACTTCGTGCTCGCCGCCCGTGTCGCGAAGGCCTGGCCGGGCGCCAAGGAGCCGGGGGAGTCGGAGCACGGCGGCCCCAAGCGCCGCCAGATGCTGCCCCCCGGCGTGCCGGACCCGAACGAATGGGGCCCCCTGAAGGGCCAACTCCCCGCGGCCCCGGCCCGCCCGGCCCGCGGCACGGCCCGAGCGGCAGGCGACCGCCCGGCCCGCCGCACCCGCACAGCGGGCGAAGGCTCGGCAAGCCAGTCCGCCGCAACAGCGGAGCAGCCCGCTCCCGCTACGGGCGCCCCGGGACAGCCCACCACCGGCACCCCGGAAGCGCCCCGCCCGCGCCGGTCCCGCAGCGTGAGCCAGGGCTCGGCGTCCCAGCGCCCGACGCCGGAGACTGCTCCTCCGACGCCGGGGACGCCGCCTGCACCTGAGGCGACACCGCCTGCGCCGGAGGCAAAGCCTGAGGCGAGTGCGAGTGCGAGTGCGAGTGCGAGTGCGACGGCGAAGGCTGAGGCGACGGCGGTGGCGAAGCCTGAGGGCGAGGTGACCGCGCCGACGAAGCCCGAAGCCGAGGCGAAGCCCGCGGCGGCGACCCCGCCCGTCTCCGACGCTCCGTGGCACAAGGCGCGCCCGGCATTCGACGACGCGGACCAGCCGAAGCCGACGCCACCGGGAGCCGAAGCGGCAACGGAAGCCGAGACGGCACCAGAAACTGAGGCGGCACCCAAGGCGGAGCCGACACCCCCGGCTGAGCCGAAGCCCAAGCCCGAGGCCGAGCCGCCAGCGGAGCAGACGCCCGCGGCCGAGCCGACCCTCAAGGCGGCGCCGGGGCCTGCGGTCGAGCCGACTGCCGAGATCCAGCCGACGCCCGAGCCGGCACCGGAAACTGAGGCGGCACCTAAGGCGGAGCCGACACTCCCCGCTGAGCCGAAGCCCAAGCCCGAGCCGCCAGCGGAGCAGACGCCCGCGGCCGAGCCGACGCCCAAGACGGCGCCGACACCTGCGGTCGAGCCGACTGCCGAGACCGCGCCCGAACCCGCGCAGATGCCCGCACCCGAGGCCAAGCCGACACCGGAACAGACGCCCGCGCCTGATCCGGAGCCCGCAGCCGAGCCGACGCCCGAGACCGAGCCGACGCCCAAGGCGGCGCCGACACCTGCGGTCGAGCCGACGCCTGAGCCGACTGCCGAGGCCCAGCCGACGCCGGAGCCCGATCAGACGCCCGGGCCCGAGCCGACACCCAAGCCCGAGCTGACGGCCGACGCGGAGCCCGCACCGGCACCGGCCCCCGAGCCCACCTCAGCAACCGACCCCACCTCCGCCCCTACCGAAACCCCCAACGACGACCGCCCAGGAGGCACGGAGTGAACGACGCTCTCGATGTTGCCCTGCGGCTCCTCATCGTCTTCGCTGTGTTCATGGTGCTGCCCCTCGTCATCGGGCAGACCGAGCACAAGGTGATGGCCCACATGCAGGGCCGCCTCGGCCCCATGTACGCGGGCGGTTTCCACGGCTGGGCGCAGCTCGTCGCGGACGGCGTGAAGTTCGCGCAGAAGGAAGATGTCGTACCGGCCGACGCCGACCGCCGCATCTTCCAGCTCGCCCCCGCCGTCGCCCTGCTGCCCTACCTCCTCGTCCTCGTCGCCATCCCCATCGGCCCGAGCGAAGGCGCCGTCGGCCAACTCGTCGACGCGGGCATCTTCTTCGTCCTCGCGGTCATGGGCATCGGCGTACTCGGCTCGCTGATGGCCGGCTGGGCCAGCGCCAACAAGTTCTCCCTCCTCGGCGGCCTCCGCACCGCCGCCCAGCTCCTCGCGTACGAACTCCCGATGCTGCTCGCCGCGGCGTCGGTCGCGATGGCGGCCGGGACGGTGTCGCTCCCCGGCATCCTCAACGCCTTCGAGTGGTGGTGGCTGCCCTGGCAGATCGTCGGCGCCCTCGTCTTCTTCGTCGCGGGCCTCGCCGAACTCCAGCGCCCGCCCTTCGACATGCCGGTCGCCGACTCGGAGATCATCTTCGGCGCGTACACGGAGTACACGGGCCTCCGCTTCGCCCTCTTCCTCCTCGCCGAGTACGCCGGAATCATCGTCCTCTGCGGCCTCACCACCGTCCTCTTCCTCGGCGGCTGGCACGGCCCCTGGGGCGCCGACGGCCTCGGCTGGGTCTGGACCCTCCTGAAGACGGCGGTACTCGCCTTCCTCGTGATCTGGCTGCGCGTCAGTTACCCCCGTCTCCGTGAGGACCAGCTCCAGAAGCTCTCCTGGACCCTCCTCGTCCCGCTCGCCCTCGCGCAGATCGCGCTCACCGGAATCGTGAAGGTGGCGATCAACTAATGCCTCCGATCCCTGGCAGCGGCCTGGCCAAGGGCCTCGCCGTCACCCTCCGCACGATGACGAAGAAGACCGTCACCCAGCAGTACCCGGAGCACCAGCCCGAACTCCCGCCCCGAACCCGAGGCGTCATCGGGCTCTTCGAGGAGAACTGCACGGTCTGCATGCTGTGCGCCCGCGAGTGCCCCGACTGGTGCATCTACATCGACTCCCACAAGGAGACGGTCCCGCCGGCCGTCGAGGGCGGCCGCGAGCGCAGCCGCAACGTCCTCGACCGCTTCGCCATCGACTTCGCGCTCTGCATGTACTGCGGCATCTGCATCGAGGTCTGCCCCTTCGACGCCCTGTTCTGGTCCCCGGAGTTCGAGTACGCCGAGACCGACATCCACGAACTCACCCACGAGCGCGACAAGCTCCGCGACTGGATGTGGACGGTCCCGGCCCCGCCCGCCCTGGACCCCGCCGCCGAGGAACCCAAGGAGATCGCCACCGCCCGCAAGGCGGCGGAGAAGCTGGCCGCGGCGCAACAGGCCCCGGCACCCGGACCGGAGGGAGACGCGTGAGCTTCGCAGCAGCCTCCGAAGCGGCGGCCAAGGCCGCCGAGAGCCAGGGCTTCCTCTCCCCGACGGGAGTGGAGATCGCCTTCCTCCTCGTCGGCCTTGTCACCCTCGGCTCGGCGATCGTCACCGTCACCACCAGGCAGCTGGTGCACGCCGCCCTGTGGCTGGTGGCGACGCTCGGCGGCCTGGCCGTCGAGTACCTCCTGCTCACCGCCGAGTTCATCGCCTGGGTGCAGGTACTGATCTATGTCGGTTCCGTCGTCGTCCTCCTCCTGTTCGGTCTGATGCTCACCCGGGCCCCCATCGGCCGCTCCCCGGACGCCGATTCGGGCAACCGCCCGGTCGCGCTCGCGGTGGCCGTCCTCGCGGCCGCCGCCCTGGTCTGGGTCGTCGTCGACGCCTTCCGGACCACCTGGATCGACCTGGACCGCGCCGCCGACGAGGCCCAGGGCTCCACCGCCGTGACCGGAAAGTTCCTCTTCCAGCACTGGGTACTGCCCTTCGAGGCCCTCTCGGTCCTGCTCCTCGCCGCCCTGGTCGGCGCGATCGTCCTCTCCCGCAGGAACGCCCGCATGACCCGGCTGACCAACACCCCCGGCGACACCCGCACGAACGGTGCCCCCAGCGACAAGGAGCAGCGCTGATGCACCTCGCCTATCCCGCCGTCCTGGCCGTCCTCCTCTTCTGCGTAGGCCTGTACGGAGTACTCGCCCGCCGCAACGCGATCCTGGTCCTGATGTCCGTCGAGCTAATGCTCAACGCCGTCAACCTCAACCTGGTCGCCTTCGACGTCTGGCTGCGCGACGCCCTCCACTCCGGCCAGGCCCTGACCCTCTTCACCATCGCCATCGCCGCCGCCGAGATCGGCATCGGCCTTGCGATCGTCCTCGCCGTCTACCGCAACCGCGGCTCCTCCGCCGTCGACGACCTCCGCGACACCGCCGAGGGCCCCGAAGACCCCGAAGACGATGCCGAGGGCGCGGCCACCGAAGAGCCCGCCCCGGCAGCGAAGTCGCAGAAGTCGCAGAAGGCTGAGGCCACCGCGTGACCACGACCACCCTCGCCGTACTCGTCCCCCTCCTGCCGTTCCTCGGCGCGGCCGCCGGCCTGCTCCTCGGCCGCACGATCCCCGGACTCGTACGCCCCCTCGCGGTGCTGCCCACGCTGGCCGCGCTCGTCCTCGCCGTCCTGGTCGCCACCCGCCAGGGCGGCGGCGCCGACATCGATTCCGCCACCGAGCTCACCCCGACCGGCTCGGTTCCGATCGAACTCGCCCTGCACATCGACGGCTTCGGCGCCCTGGTCGCCGTCCTGGTCGGCGTCGTCGCCTCCTGCGTGCAGATCTACTCGACGGGCTACCTGCGCGACGACCCGCGCTACCCCTCGTACGCCGCTCTCGTCTCCCTCTTCACCTCCGCGATGCTGCTCGTCGTCTACTCCGGCGACCTGATGGTGCTCCTGGTCGGCTGGGAGATCATGGGCATCTGCTCGTACTTCCTCGTCGGCCACTACTGGGAGACGCCCGAAGCACGCGCCGCCTCCCTCAAGGCCTTCCTGGTCACCAAGCTCGGCGACGTCCCCTTCCTGATCGGCCTGTTCGCGCTGGCCGTCGACGCGGGCTCCTTCCGCATCACGACCGTCCTCGCGACGGTCGCGGACGGCGGCCTCGACCACCCCACGCTCATCGCGCTGCTGCTCCTCGCGGGCGTGGCCGGCAAGTCCGCGCAGTTCCCGCTGCACACCTGGCTGCCCGACGCGATGGCGGGTCCCACGCCCGTCTCCGCGCTCATCCACGCCGCGACGATGGTCGCCGCCGGTGTCTACTTCGTCGCCCGGCTCCTCCCCGTCTTCGCCGCCTCCGCCGCGGCCCTGGTCGTCCTCGCCGTCATGGCGGCCGTCACGATGGCCGGTTCGGCCCTCGCCGCGCTCGCCCAGGACGACATCAAGCGCGTCCTCGCCTACTCGACGATCGGTCAGCTCGGCTATCTGACCGGCGCTCTCGCCGTCGGCGAACGCGGTGCCGCCGTCTTCCACCTCCTGTCGCACGGCGCCTTCAAGGCGCTCCTCTTCCTCGGCGCGGGCGTGATCATCCACGCCGCCGGCACCAACTCCCTCGCCGCGATGTCCCGCATGAAGGGCCTGCGCGACCGCGTCCCCGACGCCTTCTGGACGATGACCGTGGCGCTCTTCGCGCTCGCCGCGATCCCGCCGTTCAGCGGCTTCTTCTCCAAGGAAGCCGTCCTGGGCGCCGCCGAGCACGCGGCCACGGGTCACTCCGAGACCGCGCCCACCGCGGCGGGCTGGATCGTCCTGGTCGCCGGTCTGCTGACCGCCCTCCTCACCGCCGCCTACGCGACGCGCCTGTGGCTCCTCGCCTTCAACGGCAAGGGAGCCGAAGCCCCGGACCACGGCAGGCAGCCCGTCACGATGACCGCCGTGCTCTGGGTGCTCGCCGTCCCCTCACTCGCCTTCGGCCTCACCGTCGGCGTCCTGCCGGACTGGTTCGACGGCCACGAGCTCACCCCGACCCTCACCACCTCCGTCCTCGGTACGGGACTCGCCCTCGTCGGCGGGCTCGTCACGTACGGCGCGTGGCGTCACACCACCGCGCTCGCCGCCCGCGTCCCGATGGGCGCGGTCGCCGCCGACGCGGAGGCCGACGGCGGTCTCGTCGAGGCAGAGGCCATCGCTACGCACGCCCCCGCGTACGGGGATGTGGCCGCAGCCCACGACCCGGCGGACCCGGGCCGCCTCCTGCTCGGCCCGCTGTACCGCCACGCTGCCGTCGGTTTCCACGTCGACGCCGTCTACTCCGCCCTGTTCGTGCGCCCCGTCCAGGCGGCCGCGAGCCTCGTCCGGTTCCTCGACCGCGAGGTCGTCGACACGTACGTACGTGGCGCGGGCACCGCACCCCGCTGGCTCGGCACGGCCGTCCGCCGCGCCCAGACCGGCAATGTGCAGACCTACCTGAGCGCGCTGCTCGCAGGCACCGTCGTCCTGGCTGTCGCCGCCGTCCTCGTCGCCACCGTCGGAGCGTGAGCAGCCGTGATCGATATCAGCGAATCCGTGATGCAGTTCCTCCTCGCATTGATCATCGTCGGCCCGCTCATCGGCGCCGTCGCCGCCCTCCTGCCGGCCCCGCCCGGACTGAAGGGGAAGTCGCCCGACCAGGCCGTGCTCCGCCACGGCGTGACCGTGACCGGCGCGGTCCTCATCGCCGCGATCGTCCTCGCGCTCGGCTTCGACCACGACCACCCGTCGAAGATGCAGGCCACGACCGATATCAGCTGGATCCCCGCACTCGACGTGCGCATCCACCTCGGCATCGACGGCATCTCGCTCCCCCTCCTGGTCCTGACCGCGCTGCTGACCTTCCTCTGCGCGCTGTACTCCTACTTCAAAATGCCGACTGGGCCGTCCCCCAAGGCATTTGTGGCACTGATCCTCGTGCTCGAGTCCGGCACCCTCGCGACCTTCGCCGTCCTCGATCTGCTGCTGTTCTTCCTGGCGTTCGAGATGGTGCTCATCCCGATGTACTTCCTCATCGCCCGCTGGGGCGGTGAGCAACGGGTCCAAGCCGCTTGGAAGTTCATCCTCTTCACGCTGCTCGGCTCCGTCGTGATGCTGCTCGGTCTCCTCCTCATCGGCCTGAATTCCGGCACATTCGACATGGTGGCACTCGCCACTGACAACGGCCGTGGCCTGACAACATCCGTGCAGGTCATCGCAGTTCTGGCGATCGGGATCGGGCTCGCGGTCAAGACGCCGATGTGGCCGCTGCACAGCTGGCTGCCGGACGCGCACACCGCCGCGCCCACCGTCGGCTCGGTGCTGCTGGCCGGTGTGCTGCTGAAGATGGGCACGTACGGGTTCGTCCGCATCCTGCTGCCCATCACGCCCGACGGGATGAGCACCTTCGCGCCGTACCTCGCGGCCTTCGCGGTCGTCGGGATCATCTACGGATCGCTCGCCTGCCTCGCCCTCGCCAAGCAGGGCGCGAAGGGCGACCTCAAGCGCCTCATCGCCTACTCGTCCGTGGGACACATGGGCTTCGTGCTCCTCGGCATCTCGACGATGAGCCCGACCGGCGTGAACGGCGCGCTGTTCGCCAACATCGCGCACGGCCTCATCACCGGCCTGCTGTTCTTCCTCGTCGGCGCGCTGAAGGACCGCACCGGCACCAGCGACCTCGACACCCTCGCGCAGGAGTCGGGCGCCGCGCTCTACGGCAAGGCACCCCGCCTCGGCGGCCTGCTCGCCTTCGGCGCGGTCGCCTCGCTCGGACTGCCGGGCCTGGCCGGATTCTGGGGCGAGATGCTCGCCCTGTTCGGCGCGTTCAAGCCCGCTGACGACCTCAGCCGCCCCGCCTTCCTCACGTTCATGGCGATCGCCGCCTTCGGCACCCTGCTCACCGCCGCGTACATGCTCATCGTCGTACGCCGTGTCTGCATGGGCCCGCTGCCGCACGGCGCCGCCGCGACAGAATCCCCGGCGCTCGCCGACGTCCAGGGCTATGAGTTCGCCGCCTGGACCCCGCTCGTCGCCCTCACCGTCCTCGCCGGACTCTGGCCCGCCGCGCTGCTCGGCCTCACCGACCCGGCCGTGCAGCAGCTCCTCGCAGGAGGCAAGTCGTGACCGTGGCCGCCGAAAGCGCCGCCAGCGTCGTCCAGTCCGTCGACTGGCTCGCGATCGCCCCGCCCACCATCGCGGCGGTCGTCGGTCTCCTCGTGCTCGTCGCCGACCTCTTCGTGGGCGACAACAAGAAGGCGCTGCTCGGCTGGATCTCCGTGGCGGGTCTTGCCGCCGCCGCGCTCTCCCTGCTGCCGATCCTGAACGACGACCGGTCGACCTTCTGCCTGACCGGCGGCGCGGACGCCTGCAGCTACACCGCCGACCGCTTCACGCTCGTCATCCAGCTCCTCGTCCTGGGCGGCGCGCTACTGGCCGCCCTCCTGTCGATGAGCGCTCTGAAGGACGCGAACGGCACCAACAAGGAACTCCCCGAAGGGGAGTTCTGGTTCCTGCTGCTGTCCTCGGCCGCGGGCGCCGCGCTGCTGCCGGCCTCCCGCGACCTCGCGACCCTCGTCGTCGCCCTGGAGGTCGCCTCGCTGCCCGCCTTCGCGCTCGTCGGCCTCAAGTACGGCGACAAGCGGTCCTCCGAAGCGGCCCTGAAGTTCTTCCTCTCCTCGGTCGCCGCGACCGCCGTGACGCTGATGGGCGTCAGCTTCGTGTACGCGGCGACCGGCACCCTGCACCTCACCGAGATCGCCACCGAACTCCGCAACGTGGACGGGCAGCTGGACACGCTCGCCCAGACCGGCGTCGCCCTCACCCTCGTCGGCTTCGCCTTCAAGGTGGCGGCCGTGCCCTTCCACTTCTGGGTACCCGACACCTACGTAGGCGCCCCCTTGCCGGTGGCGGCCTACCTCTCCGTGGTCGGCAAGGCGGTCGGCTTCACCGGCCTGATCCTCGTCACCGTCGTCGCCTTCCCCTCGTACGCGGACGTGTGGGGCCCGGCGCTCGCCGTGCTCGCCGCCCTCACCATGACCGCGGGCAACGTGGCGGCACTGCGGCAGCAGGCCACGCGCGCGTACAGCGCGGTCCGCCTGCTCGCCTGGTCCTCGGTCGGCCAGGCCGGCTACCTCCTGGTGCCGATCGCCGCGGCCGGATACGCGGACAACCCGGCGGAGGCGGAGAAGGCCATCGGCTCCACCGTCGCGTACGCCCTGATGTACGCGGCCGTGAACCTCGGAGCCTTCGCCGTGGCCGCGCTCGTCGGCCGCACGCAGCGCCTGAACCGCGTCAGCGACTACCGGGGCCTGTACGCCAAGAGCCCCCTGTCCGCTCTGGTGCTCGGCTTCTTCCTGCTCTGCCTCGCGGGCCTGCCGCCGGGCATCATCGGCCTCTTCGCGAAGGTCACCGTCTTCTCGGCGGCGGTCGACGCGGGCCTCGGCTGGCTCGCCGTGGTGATGGCCGTGAACGTGGTGATCGCGCTCTTCTACTACCTCCAGTGGACCGCGCTCCTCTTCCGCGCCCCCGAGGGCGAGCCGGTGCAGCACCGCGTGCCCGCCCCGCTGACGGCGGCCATCGCCCTGACCGCGGTCCTCGGCGTCGCCCTCTCCGGAGCGCCACAACTCGTCCTGAGGTTCGCGGACACCGGCCTCTTCTGACGGCGCCCTTCCCACAAGGCCGCTCGGGGCCTCACCCGAGCGGCCCACACCGCTCCTGCGCGCACAAGGGAACTAGTGCTCCCCGCCTGGCGTTGACCAGTACGGGAGGGTCCACTGAAGAGTGGAAGCACCAGTAGGCAGAGGGTTCCCCCACGCACCACCAGGAGGGCGTACCGTGCACCGCCGGCACAACGGGCTGAAGACCGCCGTACTCCTCGGGGGACTGTCCGCACTCATCCTCGTCATCGGCAGTTTCTTCGGACGTACGGGCCTGATCGTCGCGCTCTTCGTGGCGCTCGGCACCAACGCCTACGCGTACTGGAACAGCGACAAGCTCGCCCTGCGCGCCATGCGTGCGCGCCCGGTGAGCGAATTCGAGGCCCCCGAGCTGTACCGCATGGTCCGCGAGCTCTCCACCCAGGCCCGCCAGCCCATGCCCCGCCTCTACATCTCACCGACCGAGGCCCCCAACGCCTTCGCGACGGGCCGCAATCCGCGCAATGCCGCGGTCTGCTGCACCGAAGGAATCCTGCGGCTCCTGGACGAGCGCGAGCTGCGGGGCGTCATCGGCCATGAGCTCAGCCACGTCTACAACCGGGACATCCTGATCTCCTCGGTCGCGGGCGCGCTCGCCTCGGTGATCATGTTCCTGGTCAACTTCGCCTGGCTGATCCCCATCGGCCGCTCGAACGACAACGACGGCCCCGGAATCTTCGGCATGCTCCTGATCATGCTCCTCGGACCGCTCGCCGCCTCTGTCATCCAGCTCGCGATCAGCCGCTCCAGGGAGTACGAGGCCGACGCGTCCGGGGCGCAACTCACCGGCGACCCGCTGGCACTCGCGAGCGCCCTGCGTAAGCTCGACGCGGGCACGAAGCAGCTCCCGCTGCCTCCTGAGCCACGCCTTGAGACGGCAAGTCACATGATGATTGCGAACCCTTTCCGTCCGGGGCAGGGCATGTCCAAGATGTTCTCCACGCATCCGCCGATGGCGGAGCGCATCGCCCGGCTCGAGCAGATGGCAGGTCGCCAGCAGTGAAGACAATCCTCAACATCATTTGGCTCGTCCTGTGCGGGTTCTGGATGTTCCTCGGTTATCTGGTGGCGGGGTTGCTCCTGTGCATCACGATCATCGGCATCCCGTTCGGCCTCGCCAGCTTCCGGATCGGCCGCTATGCCCTGTGGCCCTTCGGCTACACGACAGTTGAGCGCCGCGACGCGGGCGCGCCGTCCTGCATCGGCAACGTCCTGTGGCTGATCCTGGCGGGCTGGTGGCTCGCGATCGGCCACATCGTCACGGGCTTCCTGCTCTGCGTCACGATCATCGGTATCCCGCTCGGCGTCGCCAACTTCAAGCTCATCCCGGTGTCGTTGATGCCGCTGGGCCGCGAAATCGTGCGCACGGACCAGCCGTTCGCCTCGCGCTAGAGCGGTCTGCCGCCCGGCGGCCACGCGGAGCTCGATTGTCAGTGCCGTGGTCCACCATGAACGCATGACGGACATCGAGGAGTTGCTGGACCGCGTCGCCGCCGAGGCCCGGATCACCCGGCCCTGGGGCTGGGACACCCTGCCCGCTCCCGCGAGCGCGAGCACCCTGGCCGGGGCGGAGGCCGCCCTCGGTTTCCCCGTACCGCCGCTGCTCGCCGCCCTCTACACGCGGATAGGCGACGGCGGATTCGGCCCGGAGTACGGCCTGTTGCCCCTGCTCGACGGCAATTCGTCCGGAGGCGAGCCCTCCGCCGTCGAGAAGTACGCCGGGATGCGCGGCTCCGACTGGGGCTGGCCCGAGGGCGTCCTTCCGATATCCCACTGGGGCTGCGGGATGTACGCGTGCGTGGACTGCCGCGGCGAGTCCGCCCAGGTCCTGCTCTTCGAGCCGAACGGCGGCGACCCGGACCACGTCTGGTTCCTCGACTCCCCGAGCCTCGCCGACTGGCTGACCACCTGGCTGGACGGCACCGGCTGGTACGAGGAGGACAACGACGACCTGGACCTTCCCCCCTGTGTCGTACACCGCACCTAATCGATCACCGCAACCGCGCCACTCCGCAGTGACGTCCTCCAGGACAACAGCGCACAAAAGCTCACCGCGCGAGAAAGGCCGGGTCACTGCATGGGCATCATCAGCTGGATCGTTCTGGGGCTGCTGGCCGGCGCCGCCGCCAAACTGCTGCTCCCCGGCCGCGACCCGGGCGGCTTCATCGGCACGACCGTCATCGGCATAGCGGGCGCCTTCATCGGCGGCTGGATCTCCGCCCGCTACCTCGACCGCCCGATCACCAACCACTTCTACGACGGCGCCACCTGGGCGGCGGCCATCGGCGGCTCCCTCGTCCTGCTAGTCGGCTACCGCATCCTCTTCGGCCACTCACGCCGCTGAGACGCCGTTCCCCCGATCTGCGGCCAGCAGCAAGGGCGGGCACCCGGCCCGGGTGCCCGCCCTCCGCGGTCGTACAACGAACGCGAAAACTACTTTCGGTAGTTGTCGCGGTTTTCCGTGATCTTCTAGGGGCGTGTGCCCTCGCTGTGCCCTCGGGCAGAGCGCAGATCCAGGCGCGTCACGGGCAGCTCGCAAGGAAGGCACGGATCTCCGCGGCGAGGTTGCGCATGTCCTCGCCCGCTGCGTGCACGGTGGTGGTCTCGAAGTGCCATTCGTCCGAAGGCGGCCGGTCGTGCAACCCCCATGTCAGATGGACGTAGCCACCGGGGCCGTGCACGGCTGAGAGCGTCAGGTCGCGTTCGGCACCTGACCAGGCGGCACGCGCTCGCCTTGCGGCCGTGGGGAGCGAAGTGGCCAGCCTTGCAGGGTGGTTGAGCTGGGATATGGCCGACGCTGGTTCGGCTCCGCGATCAAGGCGGCGCGGCGCTCGGGCGACCCGCTGCTGATCGCGTACCAGCAGGGCAGCCTCGCGCAGTTCGAGGTCGAGGCGGACAACGTTGCGCAGGGACTGACCCTGATTCGCGGGGCGCGGCAGCAGCTCGGCAGCGAGCGGCCCGCCATCGCGGCGGCGTGGCTGTCCTCCCTTGAGGCGGTTGCGCACGCCACGGCGGGCGACGAGCGGGCCACCGAGCGGGCGCTGCTCGCCAGTGCGGCCGAGGCCGAGCAGATCCCGGGTGAGGAACCCCCACCATGGCCATGGGTGTTCGCATTCGACATGCGCAAGGTCGCAGCCGCCCGGGTCACCTGCGGCGCGCGGCTCGCGCGCCCCCGGTGGGTGCTCACCTCACTTGATGACGCCACCGCCGCGCTCTCCTCGGGCCATGAGAAGCAACGCGCCTTGCTCGGCCTCGACGTGGCGAGCGGACACATGGCGTCGGGGCGCCTCGACACCGCGTTCGCACTCGCCGCTTGCTCGCTCGATGTGGGGCTGCGGTTGCGGTCCGGCCGGGTCGTCGAGCGGGCCCGCACGTTCCGGCGCAACTACTCCTCGGCGACCCCGCCGGCCATCGTCCGCGAATTCGATACGCGGCTGCATGACGCTTACCTGTAGGCGAGAGGAAGACATGAGAGTCGGGATCACCGGTCACCGTGGGCTGTCCACCGAGGTAGAGCAGCAGGTGCGCCGCGCCCTGGTCGAGGAGGTCAAGACGTACGACTCCGCCGAACTGGTCGGCGTGAGCTGCATCGCGGACGGGCCCGACGGCTGGTTCGCGCAGGCCGTACTCGACCACGGCGGCCGGGTCGAGGTCGTGATTCCCGCCGAGCAGTACCGCGCGGATCTCCCCGACTGGCACCATCCCACGTACGACGCGCTGCTGCGCCAGGCATCGGCTGTGCACCGCACGGGCCTTGACGGCTCTGGCTCGCAAGCCCACATGGCCGGGAGCGAACTGCTCGTCGACCACGCCGATGCACTGCTCGCGGTGTGGGACGGACAACCTGCCCGCGGGTACGGCGGCACGGCGGATGTCGTCGCCTACGCCGAGCGCAAGGGCGTGCCGGTCCGTGTGCTCTGGCCCGAGGGAGCAACGCGAGACTGACGCTCACGCGCGCGGAGAGGGCAGCGACCGGTCGCGAGCCGTGAAGCCACCTACGCGCGGGAGGCGGCGTAACCGGATGCCCGGCACGTGTGAGCCTTGCGCGCGCGTGCAAGGCGCGACCGGTCGTAGTACAGCGGCGGGTTGCTCGCCCTGGGGACGGTGGGGACGTGGAGGACGCTGCTCCGGGCTTCCTCTCTACGCCCCTTCCTTCCTTATTGACTAGGGCAGAGGGGAGGCGGGGCGGAAGCGTCCCCCGCGTCCTCTGTGCCGGACGGTGGGCCCGTTCCGGTGGCGCGAGTAGACCCGAGGTGGGACGGGAGTAGCTGCCCCCACCAGCTGTTTCACAACTGGGAGTTGATCCTTCCGTAGCCGGTGGAAGCTCCCTTCCCGACCTGCAGGGACCTCGACCAAGATCGTCGTCAGGACCGCATCACTGACCAGCGGCAACCAGCCGATCAAGGAGCGTGACTCCAGTGATCGAACTGGCAAAGCCCCAGCTCAGCCAGTCCCTTCAAAGGAGCCGCACCCTTCGGGGATGGTCCGCCAAGGGCCCGCCCGTATGCGATGCGGCTTCAGGATGCGCCCGCAACAAGATTACGAGATCCGGCGCGTCGCAGGGCGTTTTAAGGTCATTTTCATACTAATCTCCCTTAACTGTACGAAGTCGATCTGTCACAGATCGCGTTCACCTCACTCCATCGGAGATGACATGCACAAACTTCGCAAGGCTGCCGTCCTGGTCGCTGCCCTCAGCAGCGTCGGACTTCTGAGTGCCGGTACTGCCCACGCGGGCGGGGGTGGCGACGGCCACGGCAAGGGTGGCCACAAGGTCCACCAGAGCTCCAACTGCAAGTCGCACGACCTGAACGTCGACGTCCTCGGTCAGGTCGGCATCCTCAACGGCGTGCTGGGCAATGCGCTCAACGGCGAGGGCAACCCGGGCGCACAGGACACCCACCTCGGTTCGAGCATGGGCTGCAACAACGGCGCCTTCTAGGCGCGCGACCGTCGCATAGGCGGCCGATAGGGAGAAAATGGGCGCGAATCGAGCCGTTACTCCCGGACTGGAGGCCGAAGCGAGGTGGTTGCTGACGAGATCACCGCCAGGTGATCGAGGTGATCGCCTCAAGTTCCAGACTGGAACGTAGTGGGGCCATCTGCCTGAGAGGTACGGCAATCTGGCGGGGCGCTATAACCCGCTGCGAATGTGGGCCGTCGACGGCACCTGGGAGCGGGTCTTCGCCGCGCTGATGGCCGACGCCGATGAGGACCTGACCTGGGCCGTGTCGGCGGACTTCACCATGGTGCGCGCTCACCAGCACGCGGCCGGGGCCCGCAAAAAGCGGCCCCGGTCGGCGTCGTTGATTGTGCCGCTCTCCTCGTCTCCCTGACTCTCCGCCCCCTCGTCTGCGCCACGCACAGCAATCCGAACATCCACCTCGGCACCCTCCCCGTTCCCCCATTGGGTACACAGCAACTACCCGTGTAGCACGGGTAGTTGGTCGCTAGAACCCGTCACCCCCCCGCTGTGTCCACTTCGAAACCGAGCTGGGTGCGGCTCCTTTGAAGGGACTGGCTGAGCTGGGGCTTTGCCAGTTCGATCACTGGAGTCACGCTCCTTGATCGGCTGGTTGCCGCTGGTCAGTGATGCGGTCCTGACGACGATCTTGGTCGAGGTCCCTGCAGGTCGGGAAGGGAGCTTCCACCGGCTACGGAAGGATCAACTCCCAGTTGTGAAACAGCTGGTGGGGGCAGCTACTCCCGTCCCTTTAAAGGAGCCGCACCCAAGTTGATTTGGCTCCACCCGGGGTGTTCCAGTGGGCACCGCACGAAGGGGAGGACCCACCCGTATGACGAACCCGCCATCTGACCGCGCCCTCCTGGTCCCAAAACAAGTGCTTACAAGCATCCCCCAGACACAGCAGCGCCCCGGGGCGGTTGGGTGCCGTGCCGGGGCGCGTCTGGGAAGGGCGGGGCGTCACGACGGCGGGGTGCCCGGCAGAAGGCGAACAAGGCGCTCGCCGCGGCGTACGACAAGGCGCACACGGCATGGGTCCACAGCGGCAGGCCGCAGGGCGGCGAATCGTCCCGCGTCGAGGTGCCGGACGGTGCCGGCCTCCACGACCTACGCCACTTCTACGCGTCGCTCTTGATCAAGCACCGGGAGAGTGTCAAGACGGTGCAGAAGCGGCTAGGCCACGCCAAGCCGTCGATCACGCTCGATACGTACATGCACCTTTGGCCCGATGAGCTCGATACGTACACGCACCTTTGGCCCGATGAGGAGGACACAACGAGGGCCGCCGTCGAGTCAGTCCTCGGCGATGTGCCCCCGTTGTGCCCTGCTAGGTCTGCCTAGTGACGTCCGTGCAGGTCAGGCCGGTTGATCACCGGTAGTTCACGAACTGCACCGCGAAGTCGAAGTCCTGCCCCTTGAGCAGCGCCTGCACGGCCTGCAGGTCGTCCCGGCTCTTCGAGCTGACCCGCAGCTCGTCGCCCTGGACCTGCGCCTTGACGCCCTTGGGGCCCTCATCGCGGATGATCTTGGCGACCTTCTTGGCGTTCTCCTGGGAGATGCCCTCCTCGATCGAGGCGAAGATCTTGTACTCCTTGCCGGACAGCTGCGGCTCGCCCGCGTCCAGCGACTTCAGCGAGATGCCACGCTTGATCAGCTTGGACTGGAAGATGTCGAGGATCGCCTTGACCCGCTCCTCGCCGTTCGCCTCCATCAGGATCTTCTCGCCGGACCAGGCGATCGAGGCGCCCGTGCCCTTGAAGTCGTAGCGCTGCGAGATCTCCTTGGCGGCCTGGTTGAGGGCGTTGTCGACCTCCTGCCGCTCGACCTTCGAGACGATGTCGAAACTGGAGTCGGCCATGTCCTGTGGCTCCTTGTATCGGGGTCTGCGTACTCAGCTGGTGCACGGCCGTCGGTCCCTGGCCGCACCCGCAAAGCCTAGCCACCGCCCCCGGCCCGGGCGCTGATCAATCGGGTGGCGAAGCACCCCTACCCATCAGGTATGGTTTACGTCGTTGCCACGGAGCGCCGCGCAAGCGGAACAGGGGCAGCAAACATGGCGGTGTGCCCGAGCGGCCAAAGGGAGCAGACTGTAAATCTGCCGGCTCAGCCTTCCCAGGTTCGAATCCTGGCGCCGCCACACGAAGGAGACCCTCTCCGATCTTGCGGAAACGCAGGACGGAGGGGGTCTTTTCGTACGCTGGGGCCATGTCGCCCCGCCGTAGGAACTGCCCCGAGTGCCGCCGCGAAATCGCTGTCGTCGCAGGCCGGTTCGCCCGCCACGACCCGCCGGGCCCGCGCGGTAGCGGCGAGCTGATCTCCTGCCCCGGCTCCCGCAGACAGGCTCAGCTCGGAGCCGCACAGCCTGCTCTGGACGGCTACGCGGTGCCGGAGTTCCCCGGGCAGCTCCCGCTGTTCTGAGGCGCTCACGCGGCCGCACAGGGCGTCCAGAGCCGCCGTCGTGGTCAGGGCCGCCGATCAGGCCGCCCGATTCATGGCTGTCGTACGTCCATCCGGCTCACCAGACCGTCGGCGCGGAAGCTGTAGACGTGCTCGACCGTCTGCGGCGCCCAGTGGTCGCCCGTCTCGTCCCGCAGTCCGGGCCGCACGGTCGCCACGACCCGGCGTCCGTCGTCGTCGAGCCGCAGCCGTTCCAGGTGCACCAGCGGGTGCATCACCGCGAACTGCCGTGCCCAGTAGGCCCGGACCTCCGCGATGCCATGGGCACGTGTGTCGTCCAGGAGTTTCGGCCAGTCCACGTCGGGCGCCAGCGAGCGCGGGATGAACGCGTCGCGCTCATCCGTACTGAAGACGGCGTACATCTGCCGCAGCAGGGCTTCCTGCGCGGCCGGCACCTCAGCGGTCAAAGGGTCCCCCCGGAAAGCGGACTTCAGTTCCGGACTTCAGTTCCCCGCAACGGACTTGACCGCCACGGACACCGGCGTGGAACCGCTGATCAGCTCCAGTGTCAGCCCCGCCGTCGCTGACGAGTCGACGAGCTCGGCGAGCACCGCGGCCACATCGTCACGCGGGATGGGCCCGCGTCCGGTCGACGCCTCCAGACGGACCAGGCCCGTGCCCGCGTCGTCCGTCAGCATGCCGGGGCGCAGAATCGTCCAGTCCAGGGCCGAACGCCCGCGTACGTAGGCGTCGGCCTCGCCCTTGGCGCGGAGATAGGCATCGAAGATGTCGTCGCCCTGGTGCGCGGGGTCCGCGCCCATGGACGACACCACTACGTAGCGCCGCACTCCGGCGCGCTCCGCCGCGTTCGCGAAGAGCACGGCCGCGTCCCGGTCCACGGTGTTCTTGCGGTCGGCCCCGCTGCCCGGCCCGGCGCCCGCCGCGAACACGGCGGCGTCGGCGCCTTCCAGGTGCCCCGCGACCTCGTCGACGGATGCCGACTCCAGGTCGCACAGGACCGCTTCGGCACCCGCGGCCCGCAGGTCGGCGTCCTGCCCGGCCTTGCGGACGATCCCGACCGCCTCGTCACCCCGTGCGGCGAGCAACCGCTCGAGCCGCAGCGCGATCTGACCATGACCTCCAGCGATGACAATGCGCATGTCTCCGACCGTACGGCAGCGCCCGCATGATCGCCCCGCGCGCGCGGGAGCACGCATCGAACGGACGCGCGCCCTCAGGACGGTTCGTCGCCCTTCGTCTGCCCAGGACCCGCCGTCTTCGCCCGCCCCTGCCGCGGCAGATCGAGGGCCACGGCGGCAGCCGAATCGCAGTACTCCCGCACCGCGCTCGTCCGCGCCACCACGCGCCCCCGGTGCACCACGATGCGGCTGTACGCGAGCGACAGCGCGCCCGAGAGGCGATCGCCCCGCACCGCGAGGAGCTCGGCGGGGAAGCCCGCCTCCACGCGGACCTCGGGGAACCCCATGGCCGACCGGGCGGCCCCGCTCACCGCGCCGTACGCGTCCTCGGAACGCAGCCCGCAGCGCGACGCGAGCAGGTAGGCGGCTTCCATCGGGTCGCCGCGCCCCACCGGGTTCGACACGTCCCGCATGGCCCCGCTGCCGGCGGCCACCCGCGCCCCGGCGGCCCGCAGCAGCCGCACCGGGGCGACCGCGCCGCGCCGGTCCACGCTCCCGCAGCCGCCCTGCGGCAGGCAGACCACGGTCACCCCGGCCGCCGCCAGCTGATCGGCGGTCCGCGCGGCCACGTCCGACGGCAGTCGGCCGAGCCCGCCGCACGGGCCGATCGTCACCCCGGGCCGCAGCCCGCCCGCCATCGCGGCGAGCCGCCCGAGGCGCGCCGGATCGCTGCCGTCCGTGTGCAGGTCGACGGGGCAGCCGTGCTCCGCCGCGACTTCGAGCACCGCCTCCACGTACCCCGTCGGATCGGGGTCCAGATCGGGGCAACCGCCCACTACGGAGGCGCCCATTTTCACCGCGTCCCGCAGCATCGCGAGACCGTCGGCACCGGCCACCCCGGTCAGCAGCCGCGGCACGGCCACAGCCGTCAGATCGACGAGCCCGCGCAGCGAACGCCGGGCCTGGAGCACTGCCTCCATCGACGTGAGCCCCTGCACGTCGCCGATCCGCACGTGCGAGCGCAGCGCCGTCGCGCCGTGCCCGAGCTGCAGCAGAGCCGCTTCGGTGGCCCGCCGCTGGACGTCCGGGAGGTCGTACGAGACCGGTCCTTCCGCGTCCGCCGACAGCGCGGTGTCGCTGTGCGCGTGCGGCTCGGCGGCCGCCGGGAGCAGGAGATAGCCGCCGAGGTCCACCCGCGCGGCGTGCGCGGTGAGGCTGCCCGCCGTGCCGACCGCCTCGATGCGCCCTGAGCCGAGCCGTACGTCCACGGTCCGGCCGTCGGTCAGCCGGGCGCCGCAGAGCAGCAGCGCGGTGGTGTCGGAGGCGTCGTCACCGGAGGAGCCGGAACCGGACGAGCCGGAGGAGTGGGGCTGCGGCTGGCTGTCGGGCATCGCGCTCCTGAGGTTCGGGGGCGGCTGCGGTCCCGGCGGCACGGCGTACCCGATCAGGCATCCAAGATCACGCAGCGTGAGTCGAGCCTAGGGCGACGACCGGCCCTCTTCGAGGAGGAGCGCAATAGTCGTACCGGTGTGGTGCGAGGCGTTTCAGGGGTGCGCCGAGAGGCGCTGATGTGACGTGGTGAGGCGGCTGAGGCGGGCTTCTCGATGCCCCTGGACAGCCCCGGCGAAACGGATTTGGGCGATCGGCGACCAACCGTGTAATGTCTTCATCGCTCGCCCCAATAGCTCAGTCGGTAGAGCGTCTCCATGGTAAGGAGAAGGTCTGCGGTTCGATTCCGCATTGGGGCTCTGATGTTGGTTGATCCTCGCCTTCGGGCGAGGGGATCCGGCATCGCAGCGGTGTAGCTCAGTCGGTAGAGCAAGCGGCTCATAATCGCTGTGTCACCGGTTCAAGTCCGGTCACCGCTACTAGTAGTAGTAGCCGATTGTGGGGTCGGTCCTCCGATCGGCTACTCTTTTATGCGTTCATCCGTCCATCCGTCCGTCAAGGAGCACTCACGTGGCTGCCACAGACGTCCGCCCGAAGATCACGCTGGCCTGCGTGGAGTGCAAGGAGCGGAACTACATCACCAAGAAGAACCGGCGTAATGACCCGGACCGTCTTGAGATGAAGAAGCACTGCCCGCGCTGCAACGCGCACACTGCGCACCGCGAAACGCGCTAAACACAGGCTCGTACACGAGGCCGTCCCCGATTGCTGGGGGCGGCCTCGTGTCGTTTACCCCAACCTGCAGGAGGTGCCGAGTCCATGGCGCTCGACCAGTCCTTCGTGGGGCGGTCCTACCCGCCCACCGACCCCTATGAGGTCGGCCGGGAGAAGATCCGTGAGTTCGCCGAGGCGGTGGGCGACGCGAATCCCGCGTACACCGACGCGGAAGCGGCCAAGGCTTTCGGTCACTCCGATGTGATCGCCCCGCCGACTTTTGTGTTTGCGATCACTTTCAAGGCCGCGGGCCAGGTCATCGAGGACCCGCAGCTGGGGCTCGACTACAGCCGCGTCGTGCACTTCGACCAGAAGTTCGCGTACACCCGGCCGGTGCGTGCGGGGGACCGGCTCGCGGTCACCTCGACCATCGAGGCCATCAAGTCCATGGCGGGCAACGACATCCTGGACATCCGCGGTGAGGTCCACGACGAGGCCGGCGAGCACGTCGTGACCGCGTGGACCAAGCTCGTCGCGCGTGCGGCAGAGGGGGCCTGAGCGATGACGGCGAAGATTTCGTACGAGGGCGTCGAGGTCGGCACCGAGCTGCCGGCCCAGAGCTTCCCCGTGACGCGCGCCACGCTCGTGCGGTACGCGGGCGCCTCCGGTGACTTCAACCCGATCCACTGGAACGAGAAGTTCGCGGTCGAGGTCGGTCTGCCCGACGTCATCGCGCACGGCATGTTCACCATGGCCGAGGCGATCCGCGTCGTGACGGACTGGGCGGGCGACCCGGCCGCCGTCGTCGAGTACGGCGTGCGCTTCACCAAGCCCGTCGTGGTCCCGAACGACGACAAGGGCGCGTTGATCGAGGTCAGCGGCAAGGTCGCGCAGAAGCTGGACGACAACCGCGTGCGGGTCGACCTGGTGGCGATGAGCGCGGGCCAGAAGGTGCTCGGGATGTCCCGCGCCGTGGTCCAGCTCGCCTGATCCGTACGGCGGCTCCGTACGGCAGTGAAGTGACTGAGAGTAAGGGGCACCCGCCCATTGCGGGTGCCCCTTACCTGTACGCAGCCTCCTGTGCGCCGCTCGCTATTGACGTAAGTAGTGATTGACCACTAACTTAGTCCCATGGTCAGGATGAGTGCAGAGGAGCGACGCGAGAGCGTCATTCGCGCGGCAATGATCGAGTTCGCCCGCGGCGGCTACAAGGGCACGTCCACCGAGGTGATCGCCAAGCGGGTGGGTGTCTCGCAGCCGTATCTCTTCCGGCTCTTCCCGGGCAAGCAGGCCATCTTCCTCGCCGCGTCCGTGCGCTGCTGCCAGGAGACCACCGCGGTCTTCCAGAAGGCGGCCGAAGGGCTGGAGGGGGAGGAGGTGGTGCATGCCATGGGTCAGGCCTATCAGGCGCTCATCGCCGACGACCCGGACAAGCTGCTCATGCAGATGCAGATGTACGTCGCCGTGGCCTCCGCCGAGGAGGCCGGCGATCGGGAGTTCGGCCAGGCGGTGCGGGCCGCCTGGATGGAGATGTACGACACGGTTCGCCTCGCGATGGGGGCGGACATCGGCGAGGCGACGCAGTTCCTCGCGTACGGGATGTTGGTCAATGTCCTGGTGTCGATGGGATTCCAGCGCGATCACCGGGTGTGGACCGGCTTCTACGAGTCGGTGCGGCCCACGGGGTGAGTCACTCGTGCCACGTAGGTGCGCGTTTTTGCGCCCACGCAAGTTAGTCAGCAATAACTAACCACAGGGGGAAGCAATGTCTCAGCAGACGGCACAGCGCGGGGGAGTCGCCTGGGCCCTTGTCATCACCGGCGTCGCCGGATTCATGGCGGCACTCGACAACCTCGTGGTCACCACGGCCCTGCCCGCCATCCGCGAGGACTTCGGGGGAGAGCTGCACGACCTCGAGTGGACGGTGAGCGCCTACACCCTCACCTTCGCCGTGCTCCTCATGTTCGGCGCCGCCCTGGGCGACCGCTTCGGCCGCCGCAGGCTCTTCGTCGTGGGCATCGCCGTCTTCACCGGGGCCTCCGCGGCCGCTGCCCTCGCGCCCGGCATCGAGGCGCTGATCGCCGCCCGCGCGGTGCAGGGAGTCGGCGCCGCGATCATGATGCCGCTGACGCTGACCCTGCTGACGGCGGCGGTGCCCGCGGCCAAGCGCGGTATGGCGTACGGCATTTGGGGTGCCGTCAACGGCCTCGCGGTCGCCAGTGGTCCGCTGATCGGCGGCAGCCTGACCGAGCATGTGTCCTGGCAGTGGATCTTCTGGCTGAACGTCCCGCTCGGCCTCGCCCTGCTGCCGCTCGCACGGTTCCGCCTGGCCGAGTCGCACGGCACGGGGGCGCCACTCGACCTCATCGGGACGGTGCTGGCCAGCGGCGGCCTCTTCGGGATCGTCTATGCGCTGATCCGCGGCAACATCGACGGCTGGACCAGCGCGCCCGTCCTCACCGGCCTGATCGTGGGCTTCGCGCTGCTCGCCGGGTTCGTCCGGCACGGCATCCGCGGCAAGAACCCGATGCTGCCGATGCGGCTCTTCCGCAGCCGCGCCTTCTCCGCGATCAACGCGGCGAGCCTGCTGATGTTCGTCGGGATGTTCGGCGCGATCTTCCTGCTCAGCCAGTTCCTGCAGACCGTCCTCGGCTACTCGCCCACCGAGGCCGGCCTGCGGATGCTGCCCTGGACCGGCATGCCGATGCTCATCGCGCCCATCGCGGGCTACCTCTCGGACAAGATCGGCGGCCGCCCGGTCGTCACCGTGGGCCTCGCCCTCCAGGCCATCGGCCTCGGCTGGTTCGCGGCGGTCGTGGCCCCTGATGTGTCGTACGCCGCCCAGCTGCCCGCCCTGATCATCAGCGGCATCGGCATGGCGCTGTACTTCGCGCCGGCGGCGAGCCTGGTGATGGCCAGCGTCACTCCGTCCGAGCAGGGCATCGCGTCCGGCGCCAACAACGCCCTGCGCGAGGTCGGCGGCGCCCTCGGCATCGCGGCCCTCGCCTCGGTCTTCTCCGCCCAGGGCGGCTACGCGTCCCCGCAGAACTTCGTGGACGGGCTCGGCCCCTCGCTCTGGGTGGGCGCCGGGGTGGTCGCCATCGGCGCGGTGGCCGCGTGGCTCCTGCCGCGGCGGACCGCGGCCGAGGAGACGGCCGTCACGGCTCCGGTCTCCGGCGGGCCGGTGGCCGAGCGCACTCCGGCAGGCGTGTGAAGGCCGAGCGCACCGCCGCAGGGAAGGCCGAGCGCACCGGCAGCCGTACGAACCGGCGCTGACCGGCCCTGACCTGCCCTGACCTGCCTCGGCCCGTACGGTCCGTGGCGCCCGCCCCCGCGCGGGGGCCCCGCCCGCCGACATGGAGACCGGGACGGACACCACCCATGCCCCCCCGCCCCCCGGGGCCCCGGACCG